>CAVRDQ010000153.1:0-42484 GCA_963719655.1 uncultured Acidobacteriota bacterium
TGCGATGCGTCCGGTGCCGATGACGGCGATGGTTTTTCCGGTGACCTCGTCGCCGAGAAACGGCAGAGAGGGATGCCAGTACTGCCAGCGGTTCTCGCGCACCAGCCGCTCGCTGGGCCAGAGCTTGCGGCTGACGGCCAGCAGGATGGAGAAGGCGAATTCGGCGGTGGCCTCGGTGAGAACCTCGGCGGTATTGGTGAACGGAATGTGATGGCGGTTGGCGGCCGTGCGATCAATGTTGTCATAGCCGACGGCGAACTGGGCCACGGCTTTGAGCGTGGGGTCTCCGGCGGCGAAGAGTTCTTCGTCCACCTTGTCGCGGAGGCTGGTGATGAGTCCGTCAATGCCGCCCTTCACCTTGGCGAGTAGAAGCTCTCGCGGCGGGGCTGCCTCCTCGGAATAAACCTCAAGCTGATAGCCACGCTGGCGGAGGATGTCGAGCGCGGGGCCGATGTCACAGGTGGCAAAAACGCGGAATGGTTTCCCGGCGTGCGGATGTTTGGATTGCCCTTCGGTCAAAGTGCTGGCCCTTTCTGGCTGGCCGCAAAGGAGAGCTTTGCGGCGGCGGCGCGGCGGAGCTGGATGCTCCGCACACGCCGTTGCTGTCTATCTCCGGCAGAGACGAACTACCGGACGTTTTTCTTTGCCCACTCTTCCACGCGGTCCAGCGCCTTGGCGATGTTGTCCATCGAGTTGGCGATGGAGAAGCGCAGGAAGCCTTCGCCGTAGGCACCGAACGAGGTTCCGCTGAGCACGGCCACTCCGGCGTCGTTGAGCAGGGCGTCGGCCAGCGGCTTGCTCTTCCAGCCCGTGCCGGTGATGTTGGGGAACATGTAGAACGCTCCCTTGGGCACCACGCAGCGGAAGCCGCGGATTTTGTTGATGCGCTCGGCGAAGTAATCGCGACGGCGCTTGAACTCCTCGCACATGGCAACCACCGAGGCTTGCGGGCCGCAGATGGCTTCCACACCGGCCTTTTGCGTAAAGCTAGCGGTGCAGGAGTTGGAGTTGGTCATGAGGCGCGCGATATGCGTGGCCAGGTCGGCGCGCATGACGCCGTAGCCCATGCGCCAGCCGGTCATGGCGTAGGTCTTGCTGAAGCCGTCGAGGAGGATGACGCGGTCGCGCAGCTCGTCGTAGCTGAAGAGCGAATGATGTTCGCCTTCAAAGATGAGGCGCGAATAAATCTCATCGCTGAGCACCATGATGTCGCGCTCGGCGAGGATGGCGGCCAGCTCGGCGATATCTTCCCTGGTCATGACGCCGCCGGTTGGGTTCTGCGGCGAGTTGAGGATGATGAGCTTGGTGCGCGGAGTGATGAGCGCGGCCAGCTCTTTCGTATCCAGGCGGAACTCCCGCTCCTCATGCAGAGGGATGGGCACGGCGGTGCCGCCGAGGAACTGGATCATGGACTCGTAGATGGGGAAGCCGGGATTCGGGTAGATGACCTCGTCGCCAGCCTGCACCAGTGCGAGCATGGTGAAGAAGATGATGGGCTTGCCACCGGGAACGACGACGACCTCATCGGGTGAGACCGTGGTGTGACGGCTGGCGGCGACATCGTTGGCAATGGCCTGGCGCAGCTCGGGCAGCCCGGCGCTGGGGCCGTAGTGGGTAAAGCCCTCGTGCAGGGCGTCCACGGCGGCGTCCACGACGTTGGCCGGGGTGTCAAAGTCGGGCTCGCCGATTTCCAGGTGAACGATGTCGCGGCCCTGCGCCTCCAGGGCGCGCGCCTTGGCCAGAACCTCAAAGGCGGTCTCCGTACCCAGGCGCGACATGCGCTGGGCCAGACGCAATTCGGATTGCAGTGCTTTGCTCATAAGGGACTCCGCGGGCGGCGAAAAACGGCCGCACCTGCCATTGGCAAAAGGCATGGATTCACCTTCGGCCAAACGGGCTATTCTATCCCGCCGGGCAGCCGCATACCACCCCCGGAGAAAGAAAAAGCCTGCCGGAAGTGGCAGGCTGTTGTGCAGAATGGTACGGGGCCGAGCAGAGGCTTAGCCGTGAATCTCGCTCTCCTCGCCGGTCTCGGTGCGGATGATCTTGGCGACGCGATAGGGCTGGCCGGAATGGGGTTCGTGGAAGTGGCGCACCTGGAGCTCGCCGAGCAAGCCCATGGCCAGCATCTGGACGCCGGCCACCAGCAGGACGGCGCCGAAGACCATCATGGGGCCGTGCGCGTCCATGACGTTGACGTTGCGCACCAGCTTCTCAAAGACCATCCAGAGCGCGACCAGCAGGCCGCCGAAGATTCCCGTCATGCCGATGCCGCCGAAGAAGTGCAGCGGCCGCATCATGTACTTGAGCAGGAAGCGGATGGTGATGAGATCGAAAAACACTCGAATGGTGCGCGAGATGCCATAGTGCGAGGTGCCGCCCTCGCGGTCAATGTTGACGATGGGCACTTCGCAGACCTTGGCTCCGTACCAACTTGCCAGCGCCGGAATGAAGCGGTGCAGGCCCTCGCCGTAGAGAGGAATCTCCTCGATCAGCTCGCGAGTGTAAGCCTTATAGGTGGTGCCGAAGTCATGCAGGTCCACACCGCTGAGCTTGGCCATGGTCCAGTTGGCGCAGCGCGAAGGGATGCGGCGCAGCCAGAGGTTGTCTATGCGCTTCTCTCGCCAGCCGCTGACGATGTCATAGCCTTCGTTGAGCTTGGCGACGAACTTGGGGATCTCGGCTGGATCGTGCTGGAGGTCGCCGTCCATGGCGATGATGAACTCGCCCTGGGAGTGGTCGAAGCCGGCGGCAAGGGCCGAGGTTTGGCCGAAGTTGCGGCGCAGTTTGATGACCACCACACGGCTGTCCACGGCGGCGATCTGGCTGAGCAGGGTGAAGGTGGCGTCGCGCGAGCCGTCGTCTATGAAGACCAGCTCAAAGCTCTCGCCCACCTGCTCCATGACGACCTTCAGGCGGTCGTAGAGCTCGGTGACGCTCTCCTGCTCGTTGTGAAACGGAACGACAATCGAATACTTAGGCACATGTTTATTATAGCGCGGGCGGCTGAGGCTTTGGCTCCGCGGGGCATTGACCAGGCGGGGACGGGGCGGGGTTTTGCGGAGATTGGAACAGTCGCGGCGAGAAATGGAATAGCCACAACAAGTTAGACGGGATTCGCTCGCTCCGCTGCGCCGGATGGCCACTCGGGGCCGGGATGCGGCGGCTCACTGGCGGCGGGCGGCGGAGCCGAGAGGAGTCCGTTATAATCAACGGGTTGGAAGAACATTGGGATGATGATGCCGACCACGACCTTCACGCAAGTCTTTGGGGACCGAGCCGCCAGCGGCCTTTACGCCGGGGCGGAGACCGTTCTGCACTTTGGCTCACCGGCCAGCGAGTTGGAAGCCTTGCGCACCGGCTGCGCCGCCTTTGACCTGGGCTGGCGCGGCAAGCTGGTGGTGAGCGGCGAAGACCGCGTGCGCTGGCTGAATGGAATGGTCAGCAACAACACTCGAGACCTGACGCAGGACCACGGCAACTACAACTTTGTGCTGAACCCGCAGGGTCGCATCCAGGCCGACATGGTGGCCTACCAGCGCGGCGACTTCTACCTGGTGGAGACGGAAGCCGCCGAGGTGCCGGTGCTGAAGGAAATCTTCGAGCGCTACATCATCATGGACGACGTGGAGATTGGCGACATCAGCACGCGGCTGGTGAGCCTGGGCGTAGCCGGACCAAAGGCCGAAGAGGTTTTGACCCGCGCCGGGCTGGTGCCGGAAGGATTGAAGCTGGCCTCGATGCAGGCGGGACAACTTTCCGATGGCACGTGGAGCGGAGCCGGCGCGGCAAACGCCGCGGGCTACACGTTGGTGAAAGACGCGGTGGCGCAGCGCGGATGGTTTGAGCTGTGGCTGGCTCCGGAGAATGTGGAGCGCGTGTGGCGGGCATTGCTGGCGGCTGGTGCCGCGGCGGTGGGCGCCATGGCCCTGGAGTGGCAGAGGATTCTGCTGGGACTGCCACGCATACAGGATATGGGTGGCAAGGTGCTTCCGCCGGAGACCGGGCAGGAGTACGCCCTGCACTACTCCAAGGGATGCTACATCGGGCAGGAGATCGTGGAGCGCATTCACGCCCGCGGGCAGGTGCATCGCCGGCTGGTGGGATTGGTGCTGGCTGGTGCGGCTCCCGTGGCGGGGACAAAACTGCTGGGCGGGAGCTCGGATGCCGCCGAGGCGAAGGAAGTCGGCGAAGTGGCCAGCGGCGCGGAGATTGAGATCAACGGAGTGAAGCACAACCTTGCACTGGCCTACGTGCGGCAGGAGTTTTTGACGGGGCTGAAGAAGGATTCCGCAGAAGTTGCCGTGATGGCCTCAGGCGTTGCGGCGCGCGTGGTGGCTTTGCCCTTTACGTTATAGGAATTCTGACATGATTTTTGCCCAGACGCTGGGCCTTGGGATGGAAGCAATGGACAAAGAGAAGAAGCCGGAGTTTGTAGTCACCGATAAACGGAAGTTCAACATGGACGGCGAGGCTCGGCCGGATGCTCCCACGCCGGAGGCTGCTAAACCGGAGGCTGTGAAGACGGCGCCGGTGGCGGCAGTTTCCGAGCCGGTGAAAGAAGCTCCGAAGCCTGCGGCGGCGAAAGAGGCTGCGACGGAAAGGACGCAATCCGCCGCGCAATCCGCGACCCAATCCGCAGACCAGCCCGCAACGCATCCCACTGACCCCCTGCCCGAGAGCGGCTACAACGGCGAGCGCGAACGCGGACAGTTCGGCGGGCAGAAGATGGAGTTCATCCACCTGCTGGACATGCTGGTGCAGACGGCGATGATGTACGCCGGAGCGTTGGACACAGGCGCCGAGCGGCGCGTGGACATTGTGGGCGTGCGCCAGATGATTGACCTGATCAGCGTGCTGGAGGAGAAGACCAAGGGCAACCTGACCGAGCAGGAGAAGGACATCCTGACGAACACGGTCTTCCAACTTCGCATGACCTACATGGAAATCGTCAACATGATTGAGAAGCAGGCGATGAAGAGCGCGCCGGGAGCCCCGGGGACGAAGATCAAGTGAAGAGCGGAACGGTGACGGTGCTGGGCAGCGGGACCTCCATGGGGGTTCCGACGATTGGCTGCGACTGCGAGGTGTGCCGGAGCACGGACCCGCACGATCGCCGCACCCGCCCCTCCGTCATGCTTGAGTGGGACGACCACCGCATTCTGATTGACACCGGTCCGGACTTCCGCGAGCAGGCCATACGCGAGAAGATCAACCGCCTGGACGCCGTGATTTACACGCACGGCCACGCCGACCACATTCTTGGACTGGACGACCTGCGGCCGCTGACGTATCCGCGGGTGACCGGCGGCAAACGCGTTCCGCTGTACGCGCGTCCGGAGACGGCACGCATCATCCGTTCGGTCTTCAAGTACGTCTTTGACGATGATTACAAGTACGGCGGCATCGCCAAGGTGCAACTGCATGAGATTCACGGGCCATTCGACGTGCATGGGCTGACCGTGACGCCGATCCCGGTGATGCATGGCGACGCGGAGATCATCGGCTATCGCCTTGGCAGCTTTGCGTATCTCACGGACTTCAGCGAGATTCCGGAGAGCTCGATGAAACTGCTGGAAGGCGTGGAAGTTGTGTTCCTGGACGCGCTGCGCCACGAGCCGCATCCCACGCATTCGACGGTGGCGAACTCACTGCGGCTGAGTGGAATCATCGCCGCCCGCGAGACGTACTTCACTCACATCTGCCACGACCTTGGCCACGAAGCCACCAACCATCTGCTGCCCGAAGGCGTGCAACTGGCCTACGATGGGCTGCGCATCACCGTGAACCTGGAGAGCTGAGCCTTGCAACTGTACCAGTCGCTGGAAGAGATTCCCGAAGGCTTTGGCCCCTCGGTGGTAACCGTGGGCAACTTTGACGGCATCCACCGCGCGCACCGCGAGCTGATCCGTGCGATCGTCGAGCGCGCCCGCGAACTGAACGCGCGCAGCGTACTGGTGACATTCGATCCGCACCCGGCGCGGATTTTAAAGCCGCACGGCGGACCGCCGCTGATTACTCCCATGGCCGCGAAGATGGAAGTGCTGAGTGGCTGCGGACTGGACGCGCTGGTGGTGCTTCCCTTCTCACGCGACCTTTCCACCATGCCGGCCTTCGAGTTTGCGGAAGAGATTCTGAGCAATGGCCTGGGCGCCATCGAGGTGCACGAAGGCTTCAACTTCCACTTTGGACATCACGCCGAGGGCAGCACGGAAAAGCTTGTAGAGTATGGCAAGCGGCTCGGCTTCCGCATGGTGACGCATGCGCCCATGCACTGGGGCGAACTGGTCATCAGCAGCAGCAACGTGCGGGCCGCCGTACTGGGAGGCCGCGTGCAGGCCGCGCGGCACCTTTTGGGACGACCCTTCAGCATGGACAGCACTCCCGGACGCGGGCGCGGCTACGGCACAAAGTACACGGTGCCGACGGTGAACCTATCGCGCTACGACGAGTTGACGCCGGCCTTCGGCGTGTACGTCACGGACATTCGCATTAACGGCGAGGACTTTGAATCGGTGACGAACGTGGGCAACCGTCCGACGTTTGGAACCGACAGCTTTGCCGTGGAGAGTTACATCCTGAACTTCCACCCGATTGATCTGTCGTCGGATACGCCGATCCGTTTGAGCTTTCTGCACCGGCTGCGTGGAGAGAAGAAGTTCCCCAGCGTAGAGGCATTGAAGGAACAGATCGTCCGCGACGCCGCACGCGCCACCCGCTACTTCCGCCTGCGCGACAAGCTGCGCGAATACAAGAAGTAAGCCGAGCTACTCCATTAAATCGTAAGGCACGGGCGTGGCGCTCTTCTGCGTCTCCAACTGCACCAGCACGGTACTGGCCAGCACCAGAACCATGCCCGCAATCTGAATGGGGCCGACCAGCTCGCCGAGGGCGATGGCGGCAACCATGATGGAGAAGACCGGCTCCAGGCAACTGGTGACGATGGCGCGCGTGGCATCCAGATGATGCAGCCCGGCGAAGTAAAACGAAAACGGCAACAAGGTGCTGGTGACGGCGAAGATGGCCATGAAGCCCCACTGCGGCGCCGAGTAGTGCGCGGCCAGAATCTTCCACGGCGGATTGACGAAGAGCCAGCCGACGGCGGCTCCGCCGAGGGCCCAAAGCTGCACGGTCCAGCGGTCGTGACGCTCGACAAGATGACGTCCGAAGACGTTGTAGAAGGCGAAGGCCACGGCGGCGACCAAGGCCGCAATGACGCCGATGAGGTCGAAGCGCACGCTGCCCGGCGCGACGGCCAACCAGGGGAAGTTGGAGGCACGGCTGACCGCTCCGATGGCGAGCACCGAACCGGCGACGGCGACGACAACTCCACTGACGCGGGCGAAGGTAGCGCGCTGCAATCCCCGGCCGAGCATCCACAACAGGACAAAGACCGGCGCCAGATATTGCAGGATGATGGCCGTGGCTACGCTGGTGCGCTGGATGGCGAGATAGTAGAAGAAATTCGACGCCGCAATGCCGAGCGTGCCGAAGAGAACGGCGTCGCGCACATCGCGCGGGGCAAGACGCAGGCTGCGTGCGCCGCGTGTGGCCAGCAACATGGGCAACAGCATCAGAACGGCGAAGGTGCTGCGGCTCTGCGCCAGCATTAGAGGCGGTACCAGCGGGATGACTCCGCCGAAGAGATGCAGGCGGCCGGTAAAGACCGCGCGCCCCAGGGTGGCTGAGACCGCCCAGCAAAGGGCCGCCGCGCCAATGCAGAGATAGCCGCGCAAGGCCGAGGGTTGGAAGCCTCTGGCCGAGCCCTGGCACGCAACCGTCACTTCACGTACTCGATTTCATACGTGATGGGCACGGCCTTCGAGAGCATCTGCGAGACCGAGCAGTATTTCTCTTTCGACAGGCGCACGGAATCTTCCATCGCCTTGGGGCGAACCGTGTCACTGACGCGATAGAGCAGCCTGATGGAGGTGAAGACCTTGGGGACATCAACGGCACGGTCGGCCAGGGCGCGAACCTCGAGCAGGGTGAAGCTCTCGCGCTTCTTACGCAGGATGGTGGCAACGTCGCTGGCGGTGCAGCCGCAGAGTCCTATGAGGACCATTTCCAGTGGGCTCGGCGCGAGTTTTTCCTCGCTGGCGTCGGTGACCAGGGCATGGCCGCTGGTGGCCACGCCGAGAAAACGTTCGTCTTGAATCCAGGTTGCGGTGGCCTGCATGGTGTCCTCCTCTCAGCGACGGTTGTCGGTCTGCGGCTCGGGATGGATGAGCACGCGGAAGAGCTGAGGGGCCGCCCGCCGGAAGCCGATCTCGATGGCCGTCTGCACGTCATGCACGCGGCTGAGCGGCAGATGGTCCTGCATGGTGACGTGGCAGGAGAGGAAAAGATGCTCGCGCACGCGCTTGAGGATGATCTCGTGCACGTCCACCACGTCGGGAAAACTCTCGCCGATTTTCTTGAGGCGGGCTTCCAGGGCCGGGTCCTCGACGATGGCGTCGCTGGTTTCCACCGTCGCGGGCTCGCTTTCAATGTGAGTGAGGATCGAGGCGATCTCCGGCACATGGGCGCGGATATCGGCCTCAAGGGCGGTGACGCGGTCGTGGGCGGCGATGAGCAGCATGGTCTCGTCGAGTTCGACATGCAGCTCGACGTGAATCTGGCCCTCGATGCTCTGCACGCTGATGTCGTGCACCATGAGGTTGTTGCGTAATGCGGCGGCGCGGATGCGGTCGAAGGTGCTCTCCTTCACGCTCTCGCGCGGCACGGCGTTCACCAGCACGTCGGAATCACCCAGCAGGCTGTGGATGCGCTGGCGCACCTCGCCCACGACGTGATCCGAGGCCTGAAAGGTGACGTTGCGATTCAGTCCGACGCTGACATCCACAAAGTAACGGCTGCCGGCCTTGCGGATGCGCACGCGCTCCACCTGGAGCACGCCGGGCAGATGGCCGACCTGCGCGATGATCTCACTGCGAATGCCGGTGGGTGCGGCGTCCAGCAGCGCGTCCAGGGTCTGGCGAGCCATGCGCCAACTGATCCACACCACAATGGCGGCGACGAAGAGGGCGGAGATGGGATCGGCCTTGGCCAGCCAGGCGACGTGGTATCGCCGCCCGGCCCAGACGAAGAACAAGCCGGCGATGACCACCGAGCTGGACCAGATGTCGGTGGAAAAGTGCATGGCATCGGCCTGCAAAGCCTGGCTGTTGTACTTGTCGGCCACGCGCTTGAGCGCCCGCGAACGCCCGAAGTCGAGCATGATGGACGAGCCCATGACGACGACGGCCCAGATGCTGGGCTCGATCTCCACGGTGTGGAAGAAGAGGCGCTCGACGGCCTCATAGACGATCCAGACGCAGGTGCCGAGCAGCAAAGAGGTCTCGACAAAGGCGGAGAAGTTTTCAATTTTTCCGTGACCGTAGGTATGGTCGGCGTCGGCGGGCTTGTCACTGACGCGCACGGAAAAGAAAGTCACGATGGAGGCGACGAGGTCGAGCGAGGAGTGCAGGGCTTCCGAAAGGATTCCCAGGCTGCCGCTGGCAAAGCCGACGACAAACTTGAAAGACGTAATGAGAATGGCCACCAGGACGCTGTTGCGCGCCACGCGCTGCTTTTCCTGCTGCATGATCTCCGGGTTGTGGACCGTGGCAGCCATGGGAAGACCATTATAAAGGCCGACGCGGCTGAGTGCCGTGCAAGCTGTGGGTAAAGCGGTTTTTGCAGGTTTCCGCCGCCCGATGATGTGCTACCATCGCCCTTCATACTCCACACGTGCGACCTGCGCAGGCGGCCAATGCCTGCACCGGGGCGCCACAGCGAGGTTTTTGCTTGAGCGAACAGAGCCAAAAGCCCACGATTCTTGTCACCGGCGTCAGCGGCAATCTGGGACGCCGCCTGCTTCCCTTCCTCACCGACTTCAACGTCGTCGGCGTGGACCGCGTGCCGGTTGCGGGGCATCCGGAGATCACGGTGCATCCCATCAACCTCGGGCAGGAGAGCTCCTGCGACGAGCTGGTGAAACTGCTGCGCGAGACCCGGGCCGAGGCCGTCGTCCACCTGGCCTTCGTCATTGATCCCCTGCGCACCGGCGTGACCAACCGCGACGCCATGTGGCAGATCAACGTGGCGGGCACGGCGCGCGTCATGGAGGCCATTGCCGAGGTCAACCGCAACGGCGGCCACGTCGGCAAGTTTCTGTACCCCAGCAGCGTCGCCGTGTACGGGCCGGAGACTCAGCCATTTGTGGATGAAGACGCTCCGCACAACGCGCACACGCTGAACTACGCGGTGCAAAAGGCAGAGGCCGATTCCGTGGTGCGCTTCCGCGCCGCGGGCCTGGGTGCGTGCAGCGTGTACATTCTGCGGCCGCACATTTTTGCCGGCGCCTCGGTGGAAAACTACCTGGTCAACGCCATCCGCGGCCGCGCCTTTGGCAACGGCAAGATGGCGGAACGGATGCGGCGGAAGAATCAACGGCTGCCGCTGCTGCTGCCCTTCGGCAAACAGTATCCCGAGAAGCTCTTCCAGTTTGTGCATGTGGACGACGTGGCGCGGCTATTCAACTGGCTGCTGCATCGCACGCCTCCCGCGGAGACGCCCGTGGAGCTGCTCGTGCTGAACGTGGCGGGATCCGGCGAGCCAATCACGCTGGCCTGCTGCGCGGAGATTGCCAAGGCAAAGCTGGTGCGGCTGCCGGGGCGCGGGCTGTGCGCCTGGGTGCTGCAATTCCTCTGGGATCGCGGTATCAGCTCGGTGCCGCCGGACGCCTTCCCCTACATGTGCGGCAGCTACACGATGACGACGGCGCGGCTGCAGGAGTTGCTGGGCGAGGATTACAAGAAGGTCATCCAGTATTCGACCGAGGCGGCGCTGACCGATAGCTTCCGCGAAGAACAAGCAACGCCTACGGCCTAGCGTATCTTCGATGCAACGCGAAACGCCCCGCACGCTGCGGGGCGTTTCCATGTTTACGGAAATGTTCGGCCTACTTTTTTCCCCAGTACACGCCGGCCACTCCAAAGGTATAGGGCGTGTAGTTGGCCTCGCGGAATCCTGCGGCCTTCATGCGGCGCAGCATCTCCTCCGGCTGCGGAAAGCGCGCCACGCTGGCGGGCAGATAGGCATAGGGGCCTTTCGTCCCGCTGATGATGGAGCCGATGCCGGGCAGGATGCGGCGGAAGTAGAAGCGATAGAGCTTGCCGAGCAGGCCCTTGGGTTCGCCGAAGTCGAGGATGGCGACCTCGCCCGTGGGGCCGAGAACGCGATGGATCTCACGCAGTCCCGCGTCGTAGTTGGCCAGGTTGCGGAAGCCGAAGGCCGAAGTGACAAGATCGAACTTGCCATCGGCGAAGGGCATTTGCAGCGCGTCGGCCTCCACCCATTGCAGGGGCAGGCCTTTGCTCTTCTCCACGGCGCGCACCAGCATGGGGTGAGCGAAATCGGCTCCGGTGATGGACGCGCCCTTGTCCCCGCTTTGACGATAGAGCGCCAGGGTCATGTCGCCCGTGCCGCAGCAGAGGTCCAGCACATTGGCCTTGGGGTTGCGAACGATGGCGCGGAAGCGGCGCGCGGTGCGCCACCACCAGTAGCGGTCCACGTTCATGCTGAGCACGTGGTTCAGCAGGTCATAGCGCGGAGCGATGTTGCTGAACATCTGCTGCACGGCATTGGCGGCGGCCTTCTGGTCCTGCGCGGAATCCACGCGTGCGCCAACGGTTGCGGCCGTGCCTTGCGTGTTGCGGTCTTCCAACTGGGTCGGTTCCATTCGTCCTTCTATTCTCTTCGCCTAGGCCTGTTGGGCCGAGCGCAACTCTTCCACGGCCTTGAGCACGGCCTTTTCCGGCACGTCGGTGGCCACGTCCACGCGGCCAATGGCGCGTGGCAACACAAAATGCACCAGGCCGTCGAGCGTCTTCTTGTCGCTGGCCAGCCGCTTCAGGATGGCACGCGGACGCACATCCACCTTGGGCAAGGTGCCGTAGGCGTGAATCAGGTGCGCGATCTCATCGGCCACAGGCTTCGAAAGCCTTCCGGTGTTTACGGCGATGTTGGCGGCGGCAATCATGCCCCACGCGACGGCCTCGCCATGGGTGAAGACCTTGTAGGCGGTCTCGGCCTCCAGGGCGTGGCCAATGGTATGGCCAAAGTTGAGAATCTTGCGTACGCCGCGCTCGTCTTCGTCCTCGCCCACCACGTCGGCTTTGACGCGAACGCTTTCGGCAATCAGCCACTCCAAGGAGCTGGGACGCTTGGCCAACACGTCGTCGCGATTCTCATCCATGAATTCGAAGATGCGCGGACTGCGAATGACGCCGGCCTTGAGCGACTCGTAGAGGCCGCTGTGAAACTCGCGGTCAGACAAAGTGCCGAGCACCTGCGGGTCCACCAGCACGAGCTCCGGCTGAAGAAAGGTGCCGACCAGATTCTTGCCGACCGCGAGGTTGACGCCCGTCTTGCCGCCGACGCTGGAATCCACCTGCGCCAGAAACGTTGTGGGAATCTGCACAAAGCGGATGCCGCGCATGTAGATGCCGGCGAGAAAACCGGTGACGTCACCCACCACTCCGCCGCCCAGGGCAACCAGCACGGTGTTGCGGTCGGCCTTCAGTCGAACCAGCGCGGTGGAGAGCTTTTCTACCGTGGCCAGGGTCTTGCGGCGCTCGCCGTCCAGCATCTCGACAACATCCACGCGCACGCCGTCGTCATGGCTGAAGCTCTCCAACAGAACTTTGCCCCAGTGGCGGCGGATGGGCGCCGAGGTGATGACCACGAAGTGGCGCACCTTGGGCAAGGTGTCGCGAATGTAGGTGCCCGCCGAAGGCAGCAAGCCCGCCTCGATGAGCACCTCGTAGGATTTTGTCCGGGTTGGAATCTGTATGCGGATCAAGGTTCCATTCTAACAGCCGCCGAAGCTGACCGTCACCGGTGTTGCGCCTGTGCCGTGGGCCGGTGTTAGCATTGCAAGGATGGGCGGCAGTAGATGAACTCTTCTTACGATTTTCTGGTGGTGGGCGCCGGCATTGCCGGACTGCGCGCCGTCTGCCAGCTGGGACGGCATGGCAGCGTGCTCTGCCTGGCCAAGCAGGCACTCACCGAATCCAACACACAATACGCACAGGGCGGCATTGCCGTGGCCATGGCCCCGGATGACTCTCCCGCCTTGCACCTGGCCGACACGATTGCCGCCGGAGCAGGATTGGTGAACGAGGCAGCGGCCCGCGTGCTGTGCGATGAAGGCCCCGAGCGGGTGCGCGAGCTGATTGAGTGGGGCGTGCACTTCGATCTGGACGAACACGGCAAGCTGGCCTTTACCCGCGAGGGAGCCCACTGCCGCAGCCGCGTGCTGCATGCCGATGGCGATTCCACGGGACGCGAGATGGCGCGCGCGCTGTACGCCAGGGCCGCCGCCATGCCGAACGTCAGCTTTGCCGCCCACGGATTTTGCCGCGAGCTACTGCTGCGCGAGGGCCGCGTGGTGGGCGTGGAACTGCTGCATGACGATGGCCGCGTGCAGAAGATCACGGCCCGCGCGGTACTGCTGGCCACCGGCGGCATGGGAGTGGTCTTTGCCAACACCACGAATCCCGACACCGCCACCGGCGACGGACCAGCCCTGGCGGCGCGCGCCGGAGCCGAACTCATGGACATGGAGTTCGTGCAGTTTCATCCCACGGCCTTGTACCTCAAGGGCGCTCCGCGATTCCTCATCAGTGAGGCGGTGCGCGGCGAAGGCGCCTACCTGCTGAACGCGCGCGGTGAGCGCTTTATGCTGGGCGAGCACGCGATGGCTGAACTGGCTCCGCGGGACGTGGTGGCCCGGGCGATTCATCGCCAGGTAATGGCCAGCGGAACGCCCGACGCGGCCGTCTATCTCGACCTGCGGCACCTGGACGCCGCGCACCTGCGCCTGCGCTTTCCGCGCATCCACCAGACCTGCCAGCGCTACGGCATCGAGCTGGGACGCGACCTCATTCCCATCCGCCCGGCGGCGCACTACGCCATGGGCGGCGTGCGCACCGACCTTGACGGGCGCACCACCCTGCCGGGCCTTTACGCTGCGGGCGAGGCCGCCTGCACCGGGCTGCACGGAGCCAACCGGTTGGCCAGCAATTCCCTGCTGGAGGGGCTGGTGTACGGCGCGCGCGCCGCGCAAACCATGGCCAGGGAGTCTTCCGCGACTGCTGCGGCGAAGGAGGCTGCGGCCTCAAACGGAGCTGTGGCAGCCGACGAAACGCCATCAGCGAAGCCGAACGAGAACGCAATTGGGAGCGTCGTCTGCGGAGGCGTGACAGGATCTCGATCCGAAGATGGCGAAGGCGTGACCGCGCTGCGCCACCAGGCTCGCGATCTGATGGAGACCCACGTGGGCATGGTGCGCACGGCCGAAGGGCTCACGGAGGCCATCGCGCGGCTGGAGGTGATTCACCGCCAACTGCTTTGGCGCGAGGACCGGCTGCGGCCCAATGCCCTGCAGGTTGAAACAAAAAACATTGTGGAATGCGGGCTGGCCATTGCGCGCTCTGCACTCCGGCGGCGAGAGAGCCGCGGCAGCCACTGGCGCAGCGACCATCCCGCCACCGACGATGCGCGCTTCCGCCGCCACAGCTTGTTGGACGCAGACAAAGTGCGGCTGGAGTAGTCAAACCTGGTTTTCCACCGCGGCCGGCGGCGCGAGGCTTGGCGAAACTCCGCGGCGGCTGTTATGATTAAAAACGATTTCACGGTTTCCCAAGCCGTCACGTGGGGCTATAGCTCAGTTGGGAGAGCGCATCGTTCGCAACGATGAGGTCGTCAGTTCGATCCTGACTAGCTCCACCAAAATCCTTCTCGCTAAGCCGCCCAGTTTCCTGGGCATTTTGATTTTCCGGCCAATTCTCATGCAACTTTCCTGCGGCGAACACTGGTTGGCTCCAATCCGGGGCACATGTAAGCGACTGCGCGCAAAAAAGTCCCGGAGGTGGAAAACCTCCGGGACGAGTGATGGTTGCGAGAGAAGCCGTTACTCGTCGCTATCCTGCAGCTTGCTGATTACGCCCATATCCTCCAAGGTGGTCACGTCGCCCTTGACCTCGCCGTTGGTGGCCAGCTCGCGCAGCAGGCGGCGCATGATTTTGCCGGAGCGCGTTTTGGGCAGCGTGTCGGTAAAGCGTATGTCGTCGGGCTTGGCCATGGCGCCAATCTCCTTGGCCACCCAGGCGCGCAGCTCCTCCTTCAGCTCCTTGCTGGCAGCATAGCCGCCCTCAAGGGTCACAAAGGCCGACACGGCCTGTCCCTTGATGTCATCGGGACGGCCCACCACGGCGGCTTCCGCCACCTTGGGATGCGCCACCAGCGCCGACTCGATCTCCATGGTGGAAAGCCGGTGACCGCTGACGTTGAGCACATCGTCCACGCGGCCCATCACCCAGATGTAGCCGTCCTTATCAATGCGCGCGCCGTCTCCGGTAAAGTACACGCCGGGAATGTCGCTCCAGTACTGCTTCTTGTAGCGCTCGGCGTCGCCGTAGATGGTGCGTGCCATGGCCGGCCAGGGATGCCGGATGACCAGGTATCCGCCGCTGCCGAGCGGAACCTTTTCGCCACTGCGGTCCACCACCTCGGCCAGAATTCCCGGGAAGGGCTTGGTGGCCGAGCCGGGCTTGGTGGCGATGGCGCCGGGCAGGGGCGAGATCATGATGCTGCCGGTCTCGGTCTGCCACCAGGTGTCCACAATGGGGCAAAGGTTCTTGCCGATGATCTCGCGATACCACATCCAGGCCTCGGGGTTGATGGGCTCGCCGACCGTGCCCAGCAAGCGCAGGCTGCTGAGGTCGTGGCGATTGGGATACTCATTGCCCCACTTGATAAACGTGCGGATGGCCGTGGGTGCGGTGTAAAAGACCGTCACCTTGTACTTGTTAATCAGCGCCCAGAAGCGGTCCAGGTCCGGGAAGTTCGGCGCGCCTTCGTACATCAACGCCGTGGCGCCGTTCTGCAAGGGTCCGTAGACGATGTAGCTGTGCCCGGTGACCCAGCCGATATCGGCCGTGCACCAGTAGATGTCGTCGTCCTTCAGGTCGAAGACCCACTTGGTGGTCAGGTAGGTGCCCACGCTGTATCCGCCGGTGGTGTGCACAATGCCCTTGGGCTTGCCCGTGCTGCCGCTGGTGTACAGGATGTAGAGCGGGTCCTCGCTGTCCAAGGGCACGGCGGGACAATGCTCCGGAGCCTTGGCCATCAGTTCGTGCCACCAGTGGTCGCGGCCGGGCTTCATGGTGACTTCGGCCCCGGTGCGCTTGTAGACCACGACGCTCTTCACCGTGGGGCAGCTCGCCATCGCCTCGTCCACCACCTGCTTCAGCGGGAACTGTGCGCCGCGCCGCCACGAGGCGTCCTGCGTGACCAGCGCCACCGACTGCTGGTCGTTGACGCGGTCCACGATGGCGTTGGCCGAGAAGCCTCCAAAGATGACCGAGTGCACGGCGCCGATGCGGGCGCAGGCCAGCATGGCAATCGCCAGCTCCGGCACCATGCCCATGTACAGCGCCACGCGATCGCCCTTGTTGATGCCAAGCCCCTTGAGCACGTTGGCAAAGCGTTCGACCTCGGCCAGCAGCTCCTTATAGGTGAGCGTGCGCGTGTCGCCCGGCTCGCCTTCCCACAGGATGGCGATCTTGTCGCCGCGGCCTTCCTTTACATGGCGATCCAGGCAGTTGTAGCTGAGGTTGATTTTGCCGCCGACGAACCACTTGACCAGCGGCGCCTCCCACTCCAGCACCTTCGTCCAGGGCTCGAACCAGTGCAGCTCCCTGGCAATGTTGCCCCAGAAGGCGGCAGGATCGGCCGCGGCCTCGGCGTAAATGCGGTCGTACTCCTCCGGACTCTTGATGTGCGCCTTGGCGCTGAACTCGGCCGATGGCGGGAAAACACGATGTTCCTGTAATACGGAATCAATATTGACGTTCGTGGGATCGTTAGACATGCCTGCTGCTTCCTCCGTCAGTGCTGGGCGCGAAGGCCCGTGAAAAGTCCGTCCATGCAGCCGGCGCCGTGCAAGGCGCGCGTCCGCTACTGCTCCAGGGTGGAAATGTCGCCGATCTCCTGACCGGTCTCCTTCGCCTTCAGATAGCGCCGCATGATTTTGCCGGAGCGCGTCTTGGGCAGGGCCGTCACAAACTCCAGATGCGAGGGCGTGGCAATCGGTCCCAGTTCGCGGCGCACATGTTCAATCAGTGCCCCAGAAAGAGCGTCGCTCGGTGCCTGGCCCTGGCGCAGCAGCACGAACACCTTGATGACCTCGCCCTTCATCGCATCGGGAATGCCGATGGCCGCGGCCTCGCCCACAGCCGGATGGCTGACCAGCGCGCTTTCCACCTCGGCGGTGCCAATGCGATGGCCGGCCACGTTCAACACGTCATCGGCGCGGCCCAGCACGGCAATGTAACCATGCTCGTCCTTCAATGCCACGTCGCCGGTCACGTACATTCCGGGAATCTGTTTCCAGTCGCGCTCGTAGCGGGCGTGATCGTTGTAGGCGGTGCGCATCATGTGCGGGAAGGCGCCTTTCAGCACCAGCCGTCCACGCTCGTTGGCCGCCACAGGCTTGCCCTCGGCATCCACCACGTCTGCCGTGACGCCCACCAGCGGAATGCCCGCCTTGCCGGTGCGGTATGGCATGGTGACCGGAGTCCCCAGCGTGGGACCGCCAAGCTCGGTCTGCCACCAGTTGTCCACCACGTAGCCCCACTTGCCATCGCCGGCCAGGTAGGTCTGCGCCCAGTGCCACGCCTCGGGATTCAAGGGCTCACCGGCGCAGGCGATGACGCGCAAGGAGGTGAGGTCGTGCGCGGCGGGCAGATGCTCTCCGTAGCGCATGAACATGCGGACGGCCGTGGGCGCGGTGAACATCTTGGTAACGCCGTAGCGCTCCACAATGTCCCAGGCCGTGCCGGGATTCGGCCAGTCAATGGCGCCTTCGCGGAAGAGAGTGGTGACGCCCGCGGCCAGCGGTCCGTAGACGATGTAGCTGTGGCCGACCACCCAGCCGATATCCGAGGTACACCAGAAGAGGTCGCGGGGATTCACGTCCAGGAAGCTGCGCAGGTGATAGCTGACGCCCACCATGTAGCCGCCGTGCACGTGCACCACGCCCTTCGGCCTTCCGGTGGTGCCGCTGGTGTAAAGAATGAACAGAGGGTCTTCCGAGTCCATCTCCTGCGCCGGACACTCGCTGGAGAATTTGAGCAGGTCGAAGTAGTTGACCTCGCGGCTGCTCTTGGGCTCGTACTTCTCCGAGCCGCGCGGCACCACGATGACGTGCTCCACGCTGTCGAGGCCGTCAATCGCCTCGTCCACTATGGGCTTGAGCGGCACGGGTTTGCCGCGGCGCACGCCGCTCTCGCCGGCGATGACGATCCTGGCCTGCGCGTCGGTGATGCGGTCGCGCAGCGCGGTGTGTCCCAGCCCGGCGTACACCACCGAATGCACGGCTCCAATGCGGGCACAGGCCAGCATGCTGACCACGCCCTCGATGGTGAGAGGCATGTAGATGACGACGCGGTCGCCCTTGTTCACGCCCAGCGAACGCAGTCCGTTGGCAAAGCGGCAGACCATCCGGTAGAGCTGGCCGTAGGTGATGACGCGCTCGCTGCCGTCCTCACCCAGCCAGATGTAGGCCACGCGATTGAAGCGGTCACTCTTGGCGTGGCGGTCCAGGCAGCTAAGGGTGATGTTCGTCTTGCCGCCGACAAACCACTTGTGATTGACCCCGTCCCACTCGCTGACCTTCTCCCACTTTTTCAGCCAGCTGTAGTTGGCGGCCTCGGCGGCCCAGAAGGCATCGGGATCCTTCTGCCAGCGCGCGTACTCGGCGCCGTAGTCCTGTACGTTGGCTTCGCGTTTGACGATCTCCGGAGCGTCGTAGGAATAACCGGGTGACATCAGATCGTTCTTATCATCATGACTCATTAAAGGAATCTCCCTGAGAAATATGGCGGACGGGCAACCGTGGAGCGATTTTGTTGGAGTGTCTGCATGGTTTCCGCGTGCTCTGCCGGCGGCGCCTGCTGCCGCATGTTGGATGGCCTCAACGCATGACGGCGCCGAAGCGTGACTGCGCATGATATCAAATCTCCGGGCGGCAAAGGCAATGGCCTCCGCCGCCCGGAAGTGAACGGGTTAGTGTGCGCTGGCCTTCTCCGAACCGAGGCCGGTGTTGGCGCGCACTTCGAGCTCTTCGAAGCGCTGCACCGCGTGCGGATCCGTCTTGCCCAGGTAAGTTCCCAGGATGGCCCCGAAGAATCCGATCGGCACGCTCAGAATGCCCGGATTTTCCAGGGGGAAGATGGGAGCATGTTGGATGGCATGACGCGCCGCGGCCGCCACATTGGGACCATCCACGCCCATGAAGCTAGGCCCGATCACGATCAGCACAATCGAGCCGATGAGACCGAAACCCAGCGCCCAGCAGGCGCCCATGGTGTTAAAGCGCTTCCAGAAGATGGACAGCAGAATGGCGGGCACGTTGGCCGAGGCCGCCACGGCAAAGGCCAACGCCACCAGGAAGGCAACATTCGCCTTTGGCCCCAGCAGTATGGCAATGGATATCGCAATGATACCCACTCCGAAGGAAGCAATACGGGCCACCAGGCGCTCCTCACCCTGCTTGCGCTCCACGCCGTTGTGCAGGACATTGGTCCAGAAGTCATGCGCAAAGCTGGTAGAGGCGCTGATGGTCAACCCGGCCACCACGGCCAGAATGGTGGCAAAGGCAATGGCGCAGATGAAGGCAAAGAACACGTCACCGGCGATGGCTTTTGCCAGCAGCGGCGCGCTCATGTTGGTGCCGCCGTTCTTGGAGATGTAGTCGCGGCCAACGATGGTCGCGGCGCCAAAGCCCAGGAAGGTGGTCATGATGTAGAAGCTGCCGATGATGATCATGGCCCAGATCACGCTGTAACGGGCGGTCTTGGCGTCCGGCACGGTGTAAAACCGCACCAGGATGTGGGGCAGTCCCGCGGTGCCGAAGATCAGCGCCACGCCCAGTGAGATCAACTCCAGCGGCCCGTACGGCGCCTTGAAGCGCAATCCCGGCGTCATGAAGTCCTTCACAACCGCCTTGCCGTCCGGAGTGTGATAGGTGACCTGCGACACGGCCTGGAAGAACTCGTAGAAGCTGAAGTGGAAGTGCGCCAGCACCAGCACGCTCAGCAGGATGGTGCCCGCCATCAGCAGCACGGCCTTGATGATCTGCACCCAGGTGGTGGCCAGCATGCCGCCAAACACCACGTAGACGATCATCAGGATGCCGACGCCGGTGACGGCCGTGTTGTAACTGATGCCGCTATTTTTCAGCAGCAGCGCCACCAGCGCACCGGCGCCAATCATCTGCGCGATCATGTAGAAGGTGCTCACGGTCAGCGTGCTCAGACTGGCCAGGGCGCGCACCGGCCGCGGACTCATGCGGTAGGCCAGCACGTCTGCCATGGTGTATTTGCCCGCGTTGCGCAGCGGTTCTGCCACAATCAGCAGCACGGTAAGGTAGGCCACCAGCCAGCCCACGCTGAACAGGAAGCCGTCATAGCCGAAGAAGGCGATGAGGCCGGCGATGCCGAGGAACGAGGCGGCGCTCATGTAATCGCCCGCCACGGCCACGCCGTTCTGCCAGGCCGTAATGGAGCGGCCCGCGGCGAAGAAGCTCGCCGAGCTCTTGCTGCGTCCGCTGGCCCAGGCCGTGATGCCCAGGGTGATGGCGATGAAGGTCAGGAAGAGAAGAAGAGTCATATCCAGATGCATGGTTACAGGCCCTCCTTTCCGTCTTGACGGTCGTCATAACCCTCTTTTTTGAGGGTCTCCAGGATGTGCGCGCCGTACTTGTCAAACTTCTTGGCGGCCGCCACGTAGGCAAAGGCGATGCCCCACGCCATAAAGAACTGGGAAAGGGCAAACAGATAGGCCCAATTGACCGCTCCCCACACCTTCCTGGACATCAGTTCCGGAGCGTAGCCGACCAGAATCGGAAGCATGAAGTAGTAGACGACGAAGAAAACCGTCGCCGGGATGACGAACTCTTTCTTCGCCAGGATCAACAGTCGAAACTCGTCCATCTCCTGGACGCGATCCCACTTGGTCTTTCCCGGAGCGGCCGCATTGCCGCCCGGATTCTGTGATGCCATTGCTCACCCTCCTGAGATGTTTGGGGCAATCCGCCCCGCGCATGATGCCGCAAGAAAAACGTGGATATCAGGTACCGCCGTTGCTCGTTCCTCAAACCAGGAAATCAGAGTAAACAGATGGTGCAGTTTGGTTACGGATGAAGCTTATCGTCTGGCGTGCAGCCACAAGGTCGAGAAGGAATGCAGTAATGGAGTAGCGTAGTAACCCGGCGGTAGTAATCAGGTGCCAATGAATCCGTGCAGCTTATAAAAACACTTTGCGCTATGGTCTTGCCTCCGCCGTGCTCATCCCCGAGGCCCCGGCGGTCAAGCAACCTGCAAGTACGCTCCCTCCGGCGGGTTGCGCCGGACAGAAAACAGAACTTTGCCACATGCTTGAACTGGCGACGAACTATATAAGGGAGATAACCATTGCTGCAAGAAGAAAAGAGAGCAAAAAAATCGGGGCGGCCGCGCGTGTGGGGTAGGGTGGTGGAACTTGGACTGGATGCGCTCCGAGCTGTTCCCGGAAAGTGCCCGCAGGTTGGGTGGTGGAGGTGGAACCTGCAGTTCACCAACGCATCGCGCCATGTGTCACACCTGCGCGGCTCGCCCTGATTCAATTGAAGCCATTCTGCGGGAAGACGCCGCCCCAGTCTGTAATCCGAATCACACAAAAACTGTGACCGCGGTCACGACCGTCCGCCGGCCTCCCCCGGCCAGACCGGAAAGCCGCCCCTGGAGGCTCCCCGCCGGCGGTTTTACTCCCCGCTCCGCCGCGTAAGTGCTTGACGGAGCTTTGCTGACGCGTCCGGCCATCCGCCGGGTGTCAATTCCCGGGCAGTAATCACAACCGTTTTGTGATATAAATCACATGAGGTAGTCCTGCGGTGCAGGGAAAGTTTTGCCGCCGACCGCGGCGGGCTGGCCCGCACAGGCTTTCCGGGGAGGGTGTGTTGGGATCTCCATACGGCTTGGAATTGGTTGACAACTGTGTCATCTGCAAGCTGCGCACGGACAGCTTCTTCTGTGGCCTCCCCAAGGAATCGCTGGAGGCATTTGAGCGGCTCAAGTTCACGGCCGCCTACCCGGCCGGTGCCGTGCTGTTTGTGGAAGGCCAGTCGCCCCGCGGCATTTATATGCTGTGTAAGGGCCGGGTGAAGCTTTCCACCACCTCCGCCGACGGCAAGACCCTTATCCTGAAGATCGTGCAACCCGGCGAAGTCCTCGGACTGCATGCCACGGTCAGCAACACTCCCTATGAGATTACGGCCGAGACCGGCCAACCCTGCCAACTCAACTTCGTCAAGCGCGAGGATTTCCTCCGCTTCCTGCAGAGCCATGGCGATGCCTGCCTGAAGGCGGCGCAGCACCTGAGCCGCGACTGCCAATCGGCCTATCAGCAGATCCGCTCGCTGGGCCTTTCGCACTCCGCCCCGGAGCGGCTGGCCCGCCTGCTGCTGGAGTGGTCGCATGGCGAGGGCGCCGACGAGGGCGGCACGCGCATCAAGGTCGCGCTGACCCACGAGGAGATTGCGCAGATCATCGGCACCTCACGCGAGACGGTGACGCGCACCCTGGCCGACTTCCGCAAGAAGCAGATCGCCGTGCTCAAGGGCTCGACTCTGATGATCCGTAACAAGCCGGCGCTGGAGCGGTTGGTAGGCGCCTAGGGCTTCCGCAATCGGCACCTGAATGGCACAAAGCTCACCTGCGAGGGTGAGCTTTTTCCTGTTTTGGACTATTTTGCGATTTTCTTATTGTGGTGAATCACCGCAGGCACGTCTTCCGTCACCTGCATATTTCTTAATCAATATCACATGTTTTGGCACTTCCCTGTTGCGCAACGCCACAGTTTTCACCACCTGTCGGCTCATAGGACACGCTGTTTTGTGATGCAGGTCACCGCCCCCGGAAAGGAACAGGAACATCTTGTAAGCGCACCGCGATGCGCGAAAGTTCACTGCGATGCGAAATGCGCCTCCTCACCGGAAGACCTTTGGATGAGCGGGGTGAGACCAGGACCACAGGTTCTGGCATAGAGACTTTTCGGATGGCATCGAATTCGCCCTCCGCTGACGCGTCAGGCAGTCAGATAGGAAGAGCAATGCACCGGGAGGAAGATTCCCGGCAGCAGGGTAAGTGCGAGGTGGGAACTCCGGCGCCGGACCATGGCTGGGACCATCAGCACGCTCGACCACCGCGGATTGAACCGCTGGCCTGCGTGATGAAACGCGAGCAACTCGCGTGACTGGTTCCACACCATCCCAAGCTGTGTTCCCACGCCAGAGGAATCGAATCCGGCTGACATATAGATGTCAACCGTTAGCGGTGTGGAGACTCTATGAGCAAGGCAATCTTATACGATGCGACGTTATGCATCGGCTGTAAACAGTGCGAAGGCGCTTGTGCAGAGCAGAACAAGCTCCCCTACGACGACAAGATCGCAGGCGAGACGATCCAGTCCGAGCACAAGTACACGGTCGTCCTGACCCAAAACGACAGATATATGCGCCGGCTGTGCCAGCATTGCAATGAGCCGGCCTGCGCCTCGGTCTGTCCCGTGGGCGCCTTCCATAAGACGAAGGAAGGCCCCGTTGTGTATGACGTCTGGAAGTGCATCGGCTGCCGCTATTGCATGCTGGCCTGTGCCTTCTCTCAACCAAAATACCAGTGGGGCAAGCTGAACCCACGGGTCACCAAGTGCATCATGTGTCCGGACCGGGTGCAGGCGGGCAAGCCTACGGCCTGTGCCGAAGCCTGTCCGACGGGCGCCACCAAGTTCGGCGAGCGCGACGACCTGATTGCCGAAGCCAAGGACCGGCTGAAGCAGAATCCCGGCACCTATGTAGACGAGATTTATGGATTGACCGAAGTGGGCGGCACCAGCGTGTTCCTGCTTTCTCCCGTACCTTTTGAAGAATACGGCCTGCCCAAGCTCGCGAAGATTGGCGACAAGCCGCTGCCGGAGTACACCGGGCGGGTCATGGAACTGATGCCGGACTTCATTCCCCTGTGGGCGCTGATTCTTGGTGGCGTGTACTGGGTCAGCAATCGCCGCGCGGAAGTGGCGGAAGTCGAAGCCGAAGAGCGCGCTCTGCGAGGTGAAAAATGACGATCATGGGCATAAAGATTACCTTCTGGAGAGTCGTGTTCGTCGTGATCATGGTTCTCGGCCTCTATTCCACCTACGTCCGCTATCTGCAGGGACTGGGTGCTGTCTCCAACATGAACGATCAGTTCCCCTGGGGATTGTGGATTGGCTTTGACTGCCTTTGCGGCATCATGCTGGCGGCCGGCGGCTTCGTGGTTACCGGCGCGGTGTACATCTTCCACGTGGAGCGCCTGCACTGCATCGTTCGTTCGACGGTGCTGACGGCCTTCCTCGGCTACGTTCTGTTCATCGTCGGCCTGCTCTACGATCTGGGCCGTCCGTGGTTCATCTGGCACCAGCTGGTCTACATGAACTTCCACTCCGTGATGTTTGAAGTGGGCATGTGCGTGATGACCTACACCACGGTGCTGTTCTTTGAGTTCCTGCCCAACGTGCTGGAGCGCTTCAACCTGCATGCGCCCATCCGCTGGGTCAAGAAGATCTACCCGATCCTGATCATCCTGGGCATCCTGCTGAGCACCCTGCACCAGAGCTCGCTGGGTTCGCTCTTCCTGATCGTTCCGGAAAAGATGAATCCCTTCTGGGCCACGCCGGCACTGCCGTTCTTCTTCTTCCTTTCGGCGATTGCCTGCGGCCTGGCGATGACCATCTTTGAATCCACGCTCAGCTCGCGCGCCTTTGGCCGCGGACTGGAGCGCTCGGTGCTGACCGAACTGGGCGGCGCCCTGTACGTCGTGCTATGGGTCATCGGCCTGCTGCGTTTGGAGGATTACCTCAACCGCGGCATCATCAAGACCATCCTGCAGCCCTCGTATGAGGCGTACTTCCTGTGGGCAGAGCTGATCATGGCCTTCGCAATTCCCCTGGCCATCCTCAGCTTCAAGGCGGCGCGCAAATCGCCGACCATGCTCTACATCGCCAGCTTGAGCACCATCCTGGGCTTTGTGACGAACCGTCTGAACGTCGCCATGACCAGCATGGAAACCTGGATTGGTCACCACTACCTGCCGAAGTGGACAGAAGTCAGCATCACGCTGATGATCTGCGCCATGGGCTTCTTCTGCTTCTCGCTGGCGGTCAACTACCTGCCCATCTTTGAAGATGAGCACAGCGAAACCCACGAGCCTGCGCCGCTGATTCCCATTGCGGAGCAGACGCTGGTGCACTAAAACCCTGCCGGAGTGGAGGCCATCGCACTGGCGGTGGCCTCCGCACCGCGGAGCCCGCCATGCTGGAGCAGATGCAATCCCGCGTCAAGCACGTAAGCACCAAGCTGCTGGTATTGCTGCTCGGGTGCCTTGCGGTGGGCGCCGTCCTGCTCGGCTACATCAACATCCGTGTGCATCGCCATGACCTGGAAGAGGTGGAACTGCGCCAGGCCATCGGCATCAGCGACTTCATCCACAACACCATGCAGCGCGCCATGATGAGCAACGACCGCGCAGACATCAGCCAGTCCATGCAGGGCATCGGCAACCATGATGATGTGGAGCGCGTTCGCATCATCAACCATGCCGGGCACGTCGCCTTCAGCAGCGATCCTTCCGACGTGGGCACGCTGCAACCGCGCACGGCCACGCCCTGTGTGGATTGCCACCAGGCCAGCGGCGGACCCACGCTGCAGAAACGCTTCCGGGTTTTCACCTCCGACAAGGGCGGACGCCATCGCGTGCTCGGAGTCATCACACCCATCGTCAACCGGCCCGAGTGCTCGAACGCCGCCTGCCATGCGCATCCGGCCGACCAGCGCCTGCTCGGCGTGCTGGATACCGACCTCAGCCTGCGGCAGGAAGACGCGAGCCTGGCCAGCAGCACATTCCTGATTGTGGTCTGCCTGCTGGTTGGCGCAGCCGTGGTGGCAGCTCTGGTGTGGCTTGCCATACGGAACGTGCTGCACACTCCGCTGACCCGGTTGCGCGAAGGCACGGCGCACCTGGCGGACGGCGAACTGGGCTATCAGATTCCGGTGGATTCAGCCGACGAACTCGGCGACCTGGCCCGGGCCTTCAACGGCATGAGTTACCAGTTGCAAGGGGCACAGCGCGAGATCACCGGCTGGGCACACACGCTGGAGCATCGCGTGGAGCAGAAGACCAGCGAGTTGCAGAACACCCAGCAACAGATGCTCCGGGTCGAGCGCATGATCGCCATCGGCAAGATGAGCGCCGTCGTGGCCCATGAGATCAATAATCCCCTGGCCGGCATCCTGACCTACAGCAAGCTGATCAAGAAGTGGATTCTGCGCGGCATCACCACCGAAGAGATGAAGAACGAGGCGGTGGAGAGCCTGGACCTGATCGCCAGCGAAAGCAAGCGCTGCGGTGAGTTGCTGCAGAACCTTCTGCAGTTTTCGCGTACCGCGCCCATCAACCTTTGCCGCTCGGACCTCAACGTGATTCTGGCGCGCACCATTCGCCTGGCCGAACACAAGGCGGAGGTTTCCGGCGTGCTGCTGCAGGTGGACCTGGACCGCAATTTGCCGTCGCTGCAATGCGATCCCTCCCAGATTGAGCAGGTGGCGCTGGCAATGATGATCAACGCCATTGACGCCATGCCGCACGGCGGCAACCTGTGGGTCAGCACTCGCCAGGTGCCGGGCGAGATGGTGGAGTTGCAGGTGCGCGACGACGGCATCGGCATTCCGCCGGAGATTCTGCCGCAGATCTTCGATCCCTTCACCACCACGAAAGAGGTTGGCAAAGGCGTGGGGCTGGGGCTGGCCGTCTCCAAGGGAATTGTGGATGCTCACGGCGGACACATTGAGGTCAGCAGCGAACTCGGCGTGGGCACAACATTCAGAATTTATCTGCCACTGGCTACGGCGCAACCCGCCGTGCAGTCGGCAGCAGCCGTACAGGACAGTTAAGCGCGGCAGTCTGCGCGCAGGAGCACGAACGTGAGCGAGAACAAGGGCCGTTTGCTGATTGTGGACGACGAGTTGAGCGTGCGCGATTCCCTCAACAAGTGGTTCCGCGAAGAAGGTTACGAAGTGGGCACGGCGGAGAACGCCAGCGAGGCCTTGCTGCGGCTGGCCGAGCATCCCTGGGACGTGGCGCTGCTGGACATCAAGATGCGCGGCACCGATGGCATCGAGTTGCAGAAGCGCATCCACGAGCTCGACCCCGCACTCATCGTGATTATGATGACCGGCTACGCCTCGGTGGAAACCGCGGTGGCGGCGCTCAAGAATGGCGCCTATGACTACGTGACCAAGCCGCTCGACCCCGACGAGATCGCGCACCTCATCCACAACGCGCTCAGCCATCGCACGGCGCGCGAGGAGAACGTCCGCCTGCGCGAGACCATGGACCACGTGGCCAAGCCGGACAACATGGTGGGCCAGTCGGCCTCCATGAAGAAGGTCTTCGAGGCCATTGAGACCGTCGGCCCCACCGACGCCACCGTGCTCATCACCGGCGAGAGCGGCACCGGCAAGGAGCTGGTGGCCCGCGCCATCCACTTTGCCAGCCAGCGGCGCTACCATCCTCTGGTGGCCATCCACTGCGGCGCGCTTACGGAGACGCTGCTGGAAAGCGAGCTCTTCGGCCATGAGAAAGGCGCCTTCACCGGCGCGCAATACCGCAAAAAGGGCAAGTTCGAAGTCGCCGAGGGCGGCACGGTTTTCCTTGACGAAATTGGCGACATCAGCCTGCGCACCCAGACCGACATGCTGCGCGTATTGCAGGAGCATGAGATTGTGCGCGTTGGCGGCAACACCTCCATCAAGGTGGACTTCCGCTGCGTGGCTGCCACCAACAAGCCTCTGGAGCAGGCCATCGAAGAGGGACGCTTCCGCCCCGATCTCTACTACCGCCTCAACGTCTTCCGCATCGAGCTGCCGCCCCTGCGCGAGCGCCGCGACGACATCCCCATGCTGGTGGATCACTTCGTCCGCAAGTTCTCCAAGGAGATGAACAAGCGCATGCTGCGGGTCAGTCCGCGCGCCATGGACCTTTTGCAGTCCTACCACTGGCCGGGGAATATCCGCGAGCTGGAAAATGCCGTCGAACGCGCCATGGTCGTAGGCCAGGAGCCCGAGTTGCGCGAGCGCGACTTCACCATCCAGCCGCACGCCACCACCGCACAGCCGCTACCGGACGCGCGCTCGCTCGAGGACATTGAGAAGACGCACATCCTGCGCGTGCTGGACGAATGCGGCGGAAACCAGACCAGGGCCGCCGAGGTTCTGGACATTGACCGCGTGACGTTGCACCATAAGTTGAAGAAGTACGGCTGGAGCAAGCAGTTGCTTGGCGCGCCCGAAAGCAAATGAAGGTACTGCAACTATTACCCATAGGGGGTCCGCACGACCCCCTGCTGGAATGGCTTCGCTCGGAGCTGGAGGAGGCCTTCCGCATACGCTGCGAAATCATCAAGCCCCCTTTGCGTCCGGAGTTCGCCTTCCACGCCGAGCGCGGGCAGTATCACTCCAGTGAGATTCTGGCGCGCATGCAGCAGTACTCAACCTGGCGCACATGGCGCGTGCTGGGCGTCACGCCGGTGGACCTCTACATTCCGATTCTGACGTTTGTCTTTGGCGAGGCGCAGATGGGCGGCAAGTGTTCGCTGGTCAGCTATGCCCGCCTCCAGCAGGAGTTCTACGGCCTGCCGGCGGACACCGACCTGCTCGCCCGCCGCCTGCTCATCGAGAGCATTCACGAGCTGGGGCACACCCTGCAATTGCATCACTGCGACGACTATCGCTGCGTGATGAGCAGTTCGCACGCCGTGGAATGGATTGACCTGAAGGAGCAGACCTTCTGCCAGGATTGCGCAACCCGGGCGCAGAAACTCGCCAGCCGGTAGACTCGCACAAAATCTTTACGCGGTGGAGGAGCCTTGCGCGGCCTGCCTGCCCGCACGTCCGTTCATCCACTCCGCTAACAGGTACAGGGCGCCAGGCGCAGCATACAGAGCGAAGTACGGCCCGCGCAGGATATGTCCCGTGACGTGGTAATTCCACAGATAGAAGGCAGCCAGGCAGCCCAACGTGATCCATCCTCCCACCCGTGCGCGAAACCAGCAGACCACCAACCCCACACCCACTCCAGTTGGCCACAGGGCAAGTCCCAGCCATGCCGCGGCTGGTGGACGCGGTGCGCCAAAGCCCAGCTCGCCCGCCAGCAGTACGAAGATCAGCAGCAGGTTCACCGCGCCCCAGGCGCTGGCCAGCCGCCGCACGCCAACCGCGGCTTCCAGCAGGTGGCTACGTGGTGCTTGGACTGGCATGAGTGCATCTCCTGACCTGCATTGTAACCATCGGTACTGCGCGCGCGATAGTACAATGCAGACATTCGCCATGCGCAAACGAAGGAGCCCACGTTGATTGTTGCCGGAGTGATGAGTGGAACCTCCGCCGATGGCGTGGACGTGGCGCTGGTCCGCCTTACGGGCCGCGGTCTGCGCACGCGCTTTGAGCTCATCGCCCACCATGGTTTCCGCTACCCGGCCAAGGTGCGGCGCGCCGTGCTGGAGGCCATGAACGCGCAATCCATCAGCGTGGCCGAGCTCTCGCGCCTCAACTTTCTGCTGGCCGAGTTGTACGCCGAATGCGTGCGCAAGACGGAAGCCGCCGCCGGAGTGCAGTGCGAACTGGTCGGCTGCCACGGGCAGACCATCTACCACCAGGGCCGCCCGGAAAAGTACCTGGGCCGCAACATCGCCTGCACCTTCCAGCTTGGCGACGGATCGGTTCTGGCCGCGCGCCTCGGCCGCCCGGTCATCAGCGACTTCCGCCCGGCAGACATCGCCGCCAATGGCCAGGGCGCGCCGCTGGTTCCCTTCCTGGACGTGCTGGCCTTCCGCCACCTTCGCCGCGGACGCATTGTGCTGAACATCGGCGGCATCGGTAACCTGACGGCCATTCCCGCCGCCGCCCGCGCAGAGGACGTAACGGCCTTCGACACCGGCCCCGGCAACATGGTGATGGATGCCCTCTGCGAGAAGCTCTTCGGCCTGCCCTACGACCGCAATGGCCGAATGGCCGCCCGGGGCCACGTACTGGACACCGTCTTGGCCGCCGGCCTGCGCCATCCCTTCTTCCGCCGCCGTGGCGCGCGCTCTACTGGCCGCGAGGAGTTTGGCCGCCACTTCGCCGAGCGTTTTCTGGTCGCCTGCGGCAAGGCCGCGCCCGAGGACGTGATGACCACGGCCACGGCGCTGACCGCGCGCTCAATTGGCCAATCCTTGTGCACTCTTCTGCGGCTGCACCAGTATCACGACCTTTTCGTCAGCGGCGGAGGCACGCGCAACCGCACGCTGATGGCGATGCTCACCACGGAGGCCACGGCGCTTGACCTCAGCGTGCAGCACACCGACGCCGCGGGTATCCCCTCGCAGGCAAAGGAGGCCCTGGCCTTCGCCGTCCTCGCCTACCAGACCTGGCTGGGCGAATCCTCGAACGTGCCGGCCGCAACGGGCGCGCGCCGACCGGCCATCCTGGGCAAGGTGAGCCGTGCGTAGGTTTGCGTCCGATATGCGAAGACAAGCTGCACAACGCCGTACGTGGATGGCTCTCACGCTCTTCGCGCTTACACTTCTTGCGCTCAACGGCTGCGCGCACTCGCGCCCCGAGCCTGGCACGGTGGTCATGCTGGTGGAAAGCTCGCCGCTCAATCTCGATCCCCGCATCGGCACCGACGCACAATCCGAGCGCATCGGCGAGTTGATCTTCGAAGGCCTCGTGCGCCGCCAGGATGACTTCACCCTGGCGCCGCGGCTGGCCGAGAGCTGGCAGATTCCCGATCCGCTCACCTACGTCTTTCACCTGCGCCGCGGAGTGCGCTTCCACGACGGCCACCTGCTGACCTCGGCGGACGTGAAGTGGACGCTCGACTCGCTGCTCACGGGTCAGCTCCGCTCGGCCAAGGCGAGTGCTTACCGCTACGTGGCCACCGTCGAGGCTCCTGACGCGCAGACCGTTGTGCTGCACCTGAAGGAGCCCTACGCCGCGCTGCTGTGGAATCTCTCCGATGGGGCCTTTGGCGTGGTGGAACATGGCACAGGCGGCGAGCCCGGACGCGAACCCATCGGCACCGGCCCCTTCCGCTACGTCAGCGAGCAGCCCGACCGCGAGGTGGTGCTTGAGCGCAACGATGACTACTGGGGCCAGCATGCTCAGATCGCGCGAGTGCGCTTCAAGGTGGTGCCGGACGCAACCACCCGCGCCTTGGAGTTGCGCAAGGGCTCGGCCGACGTGGAGATCAATGCCCTGCCGGCCGACATGCTTCCGGTCCTGGAACGCCAGCCGAACCTCGTCCTCGAGCGTTCGCCCGGCACGGCGTATCAATACCTGGCGCTGAACCTGCGCGATCCCATCCTGCGCGACGTTCGCGTGCGGCAGGCCCTGGCCATGGCCATCAATCGCCAGCCCATCATTGAGTCTCTGTGGCACGGCATGGCGCGGCCCGCCAACAGCATTCTGCCGCCGCAGCACTGGGCGTACTTCGCCGGAGCCCGCAGTTACAACTACGATCCGGCGGCCGCCGCGCGCCTGCTGGACGAGGCCGGCTACCCGGCGCGGGCCGATGGCGTGCGCTTTCCTCTGATGATGAAGACCAGCACGGACGAGACCACGCGGCTGCTCTCCGCCGTGCTGCAACAGCAGTTGCGCGCCGTTGGCATCCGTCTGGACATTCGCAGCTACGAGTTCGCCACCTTCTATTCCGACGTGACGCGCGGAGCCTTTCAGCTCTACTCGCTGCGCTGGGTGGGCGGCAGCAACCAGGATCCCGACGTATTCGAGAATGTCTTTGACTCCGCCAGCTTTGCGCCCAAGCGTGCCAACCGCGGCTTCTACTCCAACCCGCAGGCCGATCGGCTGATCGCCCTGGGCCGCCGCTCAGTGGACATCCCCGCGCGCACCCTGGCCTACCACGACCTGCAAGCGTTGTTGAATCAGGACCTTCCCTACATCCATCTGTGGTGGGCGGATAACGTGGTGGTGCACACGCGGCGGCTGACCGGGCTGACGATCTCACCAGCAGGCAACTATGATTTTCTCCGCACGGCGCACGTGGCGGAGTAAGCGGTAAACACCGCACGGGTATCCCAGAAAATTAATATTTCATTGTGCAGAACAGCTGCTTCACCATGGACAAATCGCGCTAGAATGACCGCAACGGGGAGGAAAAATTGCCAAAGTTTGAAGAGAGCCTGCAAAGGCTGGAAGCAATCGTAAAGGATATGGAACGCGGCGAGTTGCCCCTGGAGGCCTCGCTGAAGCTATTTGAAGAAGGCGTCGCTCTCTCTGGCGCCTGCCGCAAGCAGTTGGAAGAAGCCGAAGGCAAGGTGGAAATCCTGCTGAAGCAGAACGGAGAGGTGCACGCCGAGGCGTATGGTGATTCCGAGAAGTAGCCGTAAAGAAGTAACCGTAGAGTAGTTGCCGTAGAGATAATGCCGTAGTGAGGTTGCCATGTAGAAGCAGTGCAGCAGCGCCGACCGTTCTCTTCCACGGCGAAGCAAGAACCTTTTCCGCCCGCCCGCCTTCATCCGGCGCAGCGGTTGCAGTTCGGAGGGTCTATGTCTTCGGTCAATATTGTCATCGCACAGAAGAATTCCATCACAGCCCAGGAACTGGCACGCGCACTTTCCGTGCACTTCAGCTCGGTGAGCGTGGCCACCAGCGCGCGCGAGCTGGAAGCAATTCTGCGCCGCCAGCAGCCCCGCGTAGCCGTTGTGGACATGGAATTGATCCCGCTCGATCAGTTAACAAGGCTCACAAAGGTCTCGCCCGGACTCTCCATCGTCTGCACGCACCGCGTGCCGGATGAATGGATGTGGATGGCCGCGCTGCGCGCCGGCGCCGCCGAGTTCTGCCATCCGCGCGATCTGGGAGTCATCCTGCACGTTGCCCAGCGCACCCCGGCCACGCATCCGCATCCGCCGATTGCCGCCTGAACCACAGGCGGAGTCCGTCCCGGCGGCGACCGTTGGCTGCCGGGAGTAGCCGTGCCGACGCGCGGATTCTTCCAAGTGACAATCGAGTGCGGCAATATTGTTTGAAAGAGGGCTGACCGCGTCAGTCCAAATATTTATCCGCCTCACCCGCTCCATCGAAACCCATCCTTGCGCGGAGCATCTATAATTGCAGGACTGTTCGATCCGGATGCAAAACTTCCCTTTGGAGAAACGCCCGTGGTGAAAGCCTTCGCTGAGAAATCTATGAAGCGTCATGCGTCTGTCGCCGGCCTGCTGGTTGTGGCCCTGCTCCTCGTCTTCTCATCGCTGGCCGTAGCAGCCGACAGAGCCGCGGAGAAGCCGGAGAAATCATCCGAGGGCGCAAAGTTCAACGCACCTCCCGCGGATTCCATCACCGAGGGCGTGGTCGAGGCCGCCGGACAAAAGATCGCCTACCAGGCCATCGCAGGCACCATCACCGTGGGCGGCAGCGACGAGTACGACGCGCAGATTGACGCGCAGGGCAAGCCGCTGGAAGGCACCGACATCAAGGCCCCCACGGAACCCAAGGACGCGCCCGCCACCTCGCGCATCTTCTACGTGGCTTACCTGCGCAAGGATCAGAAGGCCGAGCAGCGACCCATCACCTTCCTCTTCAACGGCGGACCCGGCTCGGCCACCGTGTGGCTGCACATGGGAACCTTCGGCCCCAAACGCGTGCCCACCCCGGGAGATCAGCACCTTCCGCCTGCGCCTTACGCGCTGGTCAACAACGCCTACACCTTGCTGGATACCAGTGACATCGTCTTCATTGACATGCCCGGCGCGGGCTTCAGCCGCATCTACGGCAAGGAGAAGGAAGACGCCTTCTGGGGCGTGGACCAGGACGCCGAGGCCTTTGCCCGCTTCATCGCGCGCTTCGTCAGCAAGTACAACCGCTGGAACTCGCCCAAGTACATTTTTGGCGAGAGCTACGGCACCACGCGCGCCGCGCAGTTGGCCAACATCCTGCAACAGCAGAAGCACATTGATCTCAACGGCGTCATCATGCTCTCGCAGATCATGACCTACGCCAGCAGTCCCAACCGCGCCGAAGCCGGACAGGATATCCCTTACGTTCTCGCCCTGCCCACCTATGCCGCCTCGGCCTGGTATCACCACCGCGTGCCAAGTCAGCCAAAGGATTTGAAGCCCTTCCTTGCCGAGGTGGAGAACTTCGCCCTCGGCGACTTCGCTCACGCGCTCGCGCTCGGCACGGCTCTGCCGGAGGCTGACAAAAAAGCCATTGCCGAAAAGCTGCACAACTACACCGGACTGCCGGTCTCCCTGCTGCTCAAGGCCAATCTTCGCATTGACGGCGGAGTCTTCGAAAAGTCTTTACAGGATGATGAAGGCATCACCACCGGCCGCCTGGATACGCGCTTCAGCGGCCCCACGCTCGACCCCCTCAGCCGCAACGCCGAATACGACCCGATGAGCTCGGCCATTGCCGCCGCCTACGTCAGCACCTTCAACGATTACGTTCGCCGCGACCTGAAGTGGGGCGCCGACCAGAGCTATCTGCTCTACGCGCAATTTGGTGGACACCGCTGGAAGCCGCGCCGCCGCCACATGAACGTCAACGTCATTGACGAGCTGGCCACGGCGATGAAGGAGAATCCGCGCCTCAAGGTGCTGCTCAACGCCGGATACTACGACCTGGCGACACCGTACTTTGCCGCCGTCTTCGAGGATCGCCACATGGCCATTCCGCCCGAGCTGGTCAAGAACATTGACTACGCCTTCTACGAGAGCGGCCACATGGTTTACCTGCAGGAGGATTGCCTGAAGCAGTTGCACGACAACGTCGCGAACTTCATCAAGAAGACCAGCGGCGAGGCGCGCTAATCTCAGTCCACCTGAACCTAAGCCCGGCTCCGGCCGGGCTTTTTCCATTCCACCGCGCCACTGGCACCCACGGCCGTCGCGCTGATACACTTTGAGTCGCCCATGCTGAAAGAAACTCTTCTCAACGGTCAAAAGGCTGCCGACGCGGCGCTGGAGAAACTCCTGCCCGCAGGCTCGCAGTATCCCACCACCATTCATCAGGCCATGCGCCACAGCGTCTTCGCCGGAGGCAAGCGCCTGCGCCCCATCCTCTGCATGGAGGCCGCGCGCATGATTGCCGGCCCTCTGCCCGAGGGTGTCGAAGACCTTGGCGCGGCCATCGAGATGCTGCACACCTATTCTCTTGTGCACGACGATCTGCCCGCGCTCGATAACGACGACCTGCGCCGCGGACGCCCCACCTGCCACAAGGCCTTCGGAGAAGCCACGGCCATCCTCGCCGGTGACGCTCTGCAGACCCAGGCCTACGAAGTGATGGCCGAGCTCAAGTGCCCGGCCGAAGCGCGCGTGCGCATCATCGCCGAGCTGGCCCACGGCACCGGAACCATCGAAGGCATGATCGGCGGCCAGGTGGTGGACCTCGAAAGCGAGCACGTCAAGCCCGACCTGCCTACGCTCGAATACATTCACCGCGCCAAGACCGGAGCGCTCATCGTCAGCTCTCTGCTGACGGGCTGCTACTACGCCGGAGCCACTGCCGTCGAAGTGCAGCGCGTGCGCGAGTTTGGACGCGCCGCCGGACTGGCCTTCCAGATCGCCGATGACATCCTGGACGTGACCGCCACCAGCGAGCAGTTGGGCAAGACCGCGGGCAAGGATCTTGCGGCCGAAAAGGTCACCTACCCCGCGCTCTTCGGACTGGAAAAAGCCGAAGAGATGGCCGCGCAACTCATCCGCACCGCCTGCTCGGCCTTGGATAGCTTTGGCCAGCGCGCGCTGCCGCTCACGGAGATTGCCCGCTATTTGGTCGAGCGCAAAAAGTAGACGCAAGAAGTAGAGCTGATGGTGCCCCACGTCTGCCGTAGTCAGCAGATTTGGAATTCTAGGAGCCAACGTCCATGAGCGTGATTGACGAAGTCCTGGCCGCCAACGCCCGCTACAAGGAGACGCACGACGCGTCTCTCTATTCACCCAGTCCGCGCCGCCACCTGGCCGTGCTCATGTGCATGGATACCCGCCTGCTCTCCGCCGCCTTGGGCCTCGAATTCGGCGACGCGCACTTCATCCGTAACGCCGGAGGCATCGCCACCGATGACGCCATCCGCTCCCTGCTCGTCAGCCACTACATGCTCGGCACAAAGGAGGTCATGGTCATCAACCACACCGACTGCGGCCTGCAAAAGGCGACGGAGGAGGAGATGCACCAGCTGATCGAGGCCAAGACGGGACGCCCGCCGAACATGCCCGTGCGCTTCCACGCCTTTAAGGACGTAGCCAAAAACGTGCATGAACAACTGGAGCGGCTGGCCTCACACAACTGGGTGAGAAAAGAACTGACCCTACGCGGCTTCGTCTACGACGTGACCACCGGCCACCTGACCGAAGTGCCGTGGGAGTGCAAAAGAAGTTAGCGAGGTGTATTCGCTATTGGATCACCACTGGCCCCCTGTTGTACCATTCGGCGCATGAAGAAAATCGCGCGGGCTGTTAGCGTTGTTGCAGTTCTCGTTTATTTTCTAGTTCACTTGTGCTCTGCGCAGCCATCGCCGCAGCACACAGGCAAAAGGTCTCGCCTTATCGTGGTTCTTTCCGAGGCGGCCTCTGCGGTTCGCCCAAAGACGACTGTCCCGCTTCGCCTCCCTACTGACATCGTCTGGCTGAATAATGCAAGCAAGCACGACCTATATGCCATAGTCCAGTCCGCGGACGATACGGGATACACCGTCATTCTGGGGGCTCTCCCTAATTGCGAAGGAGCACATCAGTGTTCTTACGGTACTTTGATTGGCACAACTCGCCCGCTGAGTGAACTTGATCGATATCGGATTGTGGGCCGTGAGGGAATGTCACCCGCAAGACTTGCGAATGGAATTGATGCCCAAACTTACTATGACCACGAATGTGGAGCTTATTGCGCCGACTCTCTAATCGTGTGGAGTGAGGGAAAATTCAACTACGTAATCGGTTTGAAGGGCGCTAAGAAGTCAAATCTAATTAGAGCCGCGAATTCGGCCATTCAGGCGGGACAAAGAAAATAAGCTGCGGATGGATTCGTGCACAAACACGAATCCCGAGGGTGGCGAACCGATTCACCTCGACCAGCAGTTCGCGTTAGACCCTTACCAGACCTGCTCTCGTTGCTTCCAGCCTCTCAGCTGACTGCCCCGTGCGGTCCCGGTTCGGGCTCCGGGCTAACCGACCAATCGGACAAACCGACTCGTTCCTCGGGATCCTATCTTGCCTTTCACAGTATCCTGTTCGCCTCAACCAGCAGCTCGCTATAGACCCTTGCTGCCCCTCGTAGGCTCTCAACGGATGTCGTACACAGCAGGCCCATTGGATTGCTCCGTTAAGCCGTCGGACAAGCGGTGCGACCCGCCTGCCCTCGCACCGGTTTGCGGCCGGCGCGTCGCTCCTTCAGGTCTTGCGACCCTACGGGAGAACCAGAAGAGTTGCGCTCTCCTGGCCCTGTCGCCTTTGCGGGCGCCAGGCTTTATTTCCTACCAGCACCGCCGTGCCGATAGGGGGTTCCAAGGGCTTGCACCCTCTTCACCCGGGACTGCCGTCCCTAGGTTCCGGCAACCGCCGTCGCCGGATTCGCTGTGTACTTCCAAGTCCGTTGATGGCCTAAGTGAGCTCGCTTGAGCCCCGGACTCACCACCAACTGGGAAAACTTGGGAAACTGTCAAAGAACGATGCTGTTGTACCGCAACTGGAAAAAGAGTCAAGCAAACAGGCGGAACTCTATCTGCAGTGTTTTCAATCGAGTGCAGCTCATCCACAAGGCCATGCATGAAGTTTTGTGCAGCAGGGTGAAAACTTCTTTCCCGGCCGGCCCTGCGCTTTGCCGTGCAGTCAAATCCTGATGTCGCGCTGAGGCGCATAAACACTGGCCCAAACCGGCATCCACCTTCCGAGGGGCTTTGCGTTCTACGAGCATGACTTCGGTAATGGGCCAGGGTGCCAACGCGGTGCAAAAGTCGCGCGGAACCGCATTTTTCGCGGCTCCGGCGATTCGGGAAAATGTCGTTTTGAGGGCTTCGTGATCCTGCGGAGGAGATTTCCTGCAGGTGCCGCGCAGATGTGGCGTTCCCCGCGCCGGAGTTCACTCCAGCGCGGGGCGTAAAGCCTTACGTAAGAGTCAGTTCGCGGCGCACGCCGGGCTTCAGATCCCAGATGTTGAACTCCAGCTCCTTGGCCGCCGAGGCCAACTGGCTGGGCTTGCCCGTGAGCACAGGGAAGGTTCCGAAGTGCATGGGCACCAACACTTTAGGACGCAACAGGCGGCAGGCGTATTCGGCCTCGCGTGCGCCCATGGTGAAGTGATCTCCAATGGGCAGCAGTGCAAAGTGCGGCGCGTACAGGTCGTGGATGATCTGCATGTCGCTGAAGACCGCGGTGTCTCCCGCGTGGTACAGGCGCAGGCCGCCGGAGAGTTCGACCACGTAGCCGCAGGCCTCGCCGCCGTACACCATGCTGCCGTCCTCTTCCTGGATGCCGCAGGAGTGCACGGCGTGCGTCATGGTGACCTTGACGCCGCAGACCTGCTGCGTGCCGCCCTTGTTCATCGGCGAGATGTTCTTGGCGCCTTTGCCACCCAGCCAGCTGGCCAGCTCGTAGATGCCGACCACGACGGGCTGATGTTGGCGGCAGATGGCGACGGCATCGCCGATGTGGTCGCCGTGGCCGTGCGTGCAGAGCAGGGCGTCCACCTTTGTCTGCGTCTTCTCATTCTCCGGGCACAGGGGGTTTTGCGTGAGCCAGGGGTCAATCAGGATGGTCTTGCCCTCGGCGGTTTCCAGCTTGAAGGTGGAGTGGCCAAGCCATGTCAGAAAGTGCGGCATCGTCGTCGTCCTCAGATGAAAGTGATTTTGAAAAGCCGTCTAGCCCTGTGACTCGCGCCAGCCCTTGTAGCCGCCAATCAGCGAGAGCACCTTGCGATAGCCCATGCGCTGCAGCATGTAGGCGGCCAGGGCTGAGCGCATGCCTCCGGCGCAGTAGAGCACGATCTTGCGGTCTTTGTCTGTGGTCACCTGGTCAATCTTCAGCTCCAACATGCCGCGTGGAATGGTGACGGCTCCCGGCACGGTTCCCTGCTGCCACTCGTCGGGCTCGCGCACGTCAATCAGGCTGAAGTCTTCGCCGGCGGAGATCATCTTGCGCAGGTCTGCCGGTGCGATCTCGGTGACCTCGCGCTTCACCTCGTTGACAAGCTGAAAGTATTCGGGACTGGGCATGGGCATCCTCCGTTGCACTCGTCGCGATCTCAATAAAACGGCGGCGGCGTCAAACAGACATTTTACAGCCTGGCGGCCATGCCGAGTGGGGATGGTAGAATCCGACTGGCGGCCAGCAGGATGCCGCATCCTTTTGCGTATGCCCGTGACCTCCAACAAACCCGCGAAGCGCGACCGCAAGAGCCCCTCGCTGGAGAGGCTGCTCGGTGAGGTGACTGAGGCGGTCAACACCACTCTGGACCTGGACACTTTGATGCAGCGGCTGGCCGTGCTGGTCAAGCGCATCATCCCCTATGACGTCTTCGCCATCCTGCTGCTCAACGACCGCCGCCGCGAACTGCGCATCCGCTTCCAGGTGGGCCACTCGCCGGAGGTGGCGGAGAGCATCCGCGTCAAGGTGGGCTCAGGAATCACCGGCATGGCGGCCCAGCGCGGCGAACCCGTGCTGGTCAACAACGTTTTGCAGGATCCGGAGTACATCGCGAGCGGCGCCAAGGTGCTGAGCGAGCTGGCCGTGCCGCTGATCGTCAAGGGGCGGGTCATCGGCGTGATGGACGTGGAAGCCTCGGAGATCAACTTCTTCACCGAGGAGCACCGCAGCCTGCTCTCGCTGATTGCCTCGCGCGTGGCGATTGGCGTGGTGAATGCACGGCTCTACACGCGGGTGGCGCGGCAGGCGCGGCAGCTCGTCGTGCTGAATGAGATCAGCCGCGAGCTGACCAGCATCCTGAACCTGGACGAGCTTTTCAAGCGCATTGCCGAGCAGTTGCAGCGGTTGATTGATTACCAGATGTTCTCCATTCTGCTGCTCAACGCACGCCGCGACCATCTGCAGCACCGCTTCAGCCTGCGCTTCAAGGAGAACGTGCAGTTCAAGCATGAGATTCCCCTGGGCCGCGGGCTGGTGGGCCTGGCCGCCGAGCGCAACGAGGTGCTGGTGGTGCCGGACGTCACCAAGGACCCGCGCTACATTCCGCTGAATCCAGAGACCATGAGCGAGCTCTGCGTGCCGCTGGTTTATAAGGATCAGGTGATTGGCGTGCTGGACCTGGAGCACACCAAGCGCGGCTACTTTACCGGCGAGCACGCCCGCATGATGAAGACCCTGGCGGCGCAGGTGGCCATCGCCATTGAGAACGCGCGGCTGTATGAGACGGTGGCCCGGCAGGAGCAGCGGCTGGAAAACGACCTTCTGCTGGCGCGCGAGTTGCAATACCGCCTGCTGCCGCAAAAGGCTCCGCAGCTTGCACGGGCGGAGATGGCGGCGCGCTCGATTCCGGCCCGCGCCATCGGCGGAGATTTCTTCGACTATCTCAGCTACCACGGCACCCGCATTACGGCCCTGGCGGTGGGCGACGTCAGCGGCAAAGGCGCACCGGCCAGCATCTACGAGGCGCTGGTCAGCGGAATCCTGCGCATGCACGCCGAAGACTTCCCCGGGGCGGCGCGCATGTTGCACTCGGTGAATGAGTCACTGGCCGAGCGTCCCATTGCGGCGCAGTTTGTCAGCATTCTGTACGTCCTGCTGGATGAGAAGGATTTGAGCCTGAGCATCGCCAACAGCGGACTGCCGCATCCTTTCCGATGTCGCAAGACAGGCAAGGCCGAGCGCGTGGAGATCAGCGGCATGCCGCTTGGACTGTTCGCGCAGGCAGAGTACGATGAGTTGATCTTCCACGTGCGCCCCGGCGAAGTTTTCTTGTTCTTCAGCGACGGTATTCCCGACGCGCAGAACGAAGCTGGCGTCGCCTTTGGCATGGGAAGGCTGGCGCATGTGCTGGAAAAACATCGCCGCGAGCCGGCCGCGGCCATCGTGGATGCCATTTTCGTCGAGGTCAACAAGTTTGTGGGCGGCGTGGAAGCCTTCGACGACCAGACCGTCGCGGTAATCAAAATCAAGGACACGGCCCAGAAGAAGTGAATCAACCCAAAGTGAGCACACGAAAGATCAAGAAGCTGAAGCTCGAAGAGCGCCCGCCAGCATTTGTCTATCGCGCGGTGAAGTCGCGTGGAGAACAAGACGCGCGCACACTGTGCTGCGAACAGATGGAGCTGGCAGCACTTGCGCGTCGGCACGGTACGCCGCTCTACGTCTATTCGGCGGCGGCCATTCGCGCCAACGTGCTCGGCTTCCAGAAGGCCTTCGCCAGCCAGTCACACACCGTGTGTTATTCGGTAAAGGCCAACAGCAACCTGAGTCTGCTGCGGCTGCTCAGCGGCCTGGGATGCGGCTTTGACGTGGTAAGCGGCGGAGAGTTGCGGCGCGTGCTCACCGTTGGTCCCGAGGCCGCGGCCAGTGTGGTCTTCAGCGGCGTGGGCAAGACAGCCGCGGAGATGGACCTGGCGCTTACGGCCGGCATTCTCATCTTTAACGTGGAGAGCGGAGCCGAACTGGAGCTGCTGGCCACCCGCGCCGCACGGCTGAAAAAGACCGCGCGCATCGCCATTCGCGTGAACCCGGATGTAGAAGCCAAGACGCATCCTTACATCAGCACCGGGCTGCGCCAACACAAGTTCGGAGTGCCCATTGCGGAGGCGCGTGAGCTCTACGCCAGGGCGGCCACAAAGACCTGGCTCGACCCCATCGGCGTCAGCGTGCACATTGGCTCGCAGATTATTGACGTGAAGCCCTTTGCCGAGACCATGGAGCGAGTGCTGACGCTCATCCGCCAACTGCGCGCCGACGGACTCAACATCAGCTTTGTAGATGCCGGCGGCGGGCTCGGCATCCGTTACCAGAACGCCAGCCCCACGGTGCGCGAGCGGAGCATTCGCCAGTACGCGCAGGCCTTGATTCGGCCTCTGCGCGGGAGCGGACTGCATCTGCTGCTGGAGCCGGGACGCTCGATTGTCGCCGCCGCCGGAGCGCTGGTCACACGCGCGCTCTACGCCAAGGAGAATGGCGGCAAGCAATTTTTGATCGTGGATGCGGCGATGAACGACCTGATCCGCCCGTCGCTGTACGGTGCGCATCATGAGATTGTTCCGCTCACGCCACGCGTGAGAGCGAAGAACACGGTCGAAGGCGTGATGGATGTGGTCGGCCCCATCTGCGAGACGGGAGACTTTTTTGCCCGCGAGCGTGGGGCTGACGA
>CAVRDQ010000154.1:0-3903 GCA_963719655.1 uncultured Acidobacteriota bacterium
GTCGCGGCATTTCGCGCGAGGAGGGCCTGGCCAACGCCTGCCGCAACATCGGCGAGGCCGCCAAGGGTTTGCAGATGGAGAAAAACGGACTGACCCTGCTGATTGAAAACACCGCCGGAGCAGAGTTCAGCCTGGGGTCCAGCTTTGAGAGCGCGGGCGAGCTGATTACCGAGCTGCGCAAGCACATCCCCGTGGCCGCCTGCATTGACACCTGCCACACCCACGTCAAGGGCTATGACATTGTGACCGAGGCGGGCTATGCGGAGACGATGCGGCTGCTCGATTCAACGATTGGACTGGCCAACGTGCGCGTGTGGCACTGCAACGACGCCAAGGCCGAGTGTGGCAGCCATCTGGACCGCCACGCCAACATCGGGCAGGGAACCATTGGCCTGGAGCCTTTCCGCCGCCTGCTGAACGACCCGCGCCACCAGCACGCAGCCTTCATCTTGGAGACGCCGATCGAGGAGCCGCTCGACGACCTGCACAACATTGAGGCATTGAAGGCGCTGATCGCGTAATTTTCGACAGGTCTACAGCACGAACGGCACCAGGGCCGCCGTGTGCCGGGAGTACTCCGCGTAGGCCTCGCCGAAGTGCTGGCGCATCCACTGTTCCTCCATGCGCAGCTTGGCCCACAGGGTCACGCCGATGACGAGGACGGCCAGGTATCCCCGCACCTGGGCCACGGCCAGCGCTGAACCCAGCAGTGCAAGCAGTAGTCCCGTGTAGATGGGATGGCGCACCAGGCGGTAGGGGCCGGTGGTGATGAGTTCGTGGTCTTTCTTTACCGTGACGGCCCGGCTCCAGTTGCTGCCCAAATAACGCCGAGCCCAAATCGAGTAGCCGATTCCGGCGGCGGTGACGATGGCTCCCACCCAGAAACTCCACTCGCCTTGCGGGTACAGGCGCAGGCGTAGCAGCGGCACAGGGATGCCACCCCAGCAGAGCAGCACCGTGCCCAGGGTCATCATCAGCAGGCGCAGCTTGCGGCTGGCGTAGGATTCCTGCCGCTCGGCCGCTTTGACCTTGAGGCCCATGGCCCACCAGTAAACGCAGAAGCCTCCCCACAGGGCGAAGAATAGGTAGTCGTAGATGTAATTCAATGGGCTCTCCTGAAAACAGGCTTGGGCTTGGCTTCCATAGGCCAGCTTACAGGGGAATGTACGGCGGGCGGGGCCGGACGGTTCCGTAGCGCGGTGGACTTCGGGCGGGCGTGGGCAAGGTTGTACAATCAATCTTTACGCGATAAGCCTTGGTGGCAGCCTTGCCAGTGGAGCTTATGTGCGTGATTGTCGCGCATCCAGCGCCATCTTTTAAGGGCAAATCACAGTCATGGCAGATCCAACAAACGCAGTTCCGGCCAACGCACTCCAGAATAACGAAGCGCCGCAGCGCGCCGCACGCGCCGAAGACGACACCCGTTACGACCCTTCTCCAGTGGAGCAGAAGTGGGCCGCCGCCTGGGAGAACGACCCGGCGCGCTACGCTCCTGAGCCGATCACCTGCGGCAAGCCGAAGTATTACGTGGTGGAGATGCTGCCCTATCCTTCGGGCGCTCTGCACATGGGACACGTGCGCAACTACGCCATTGGCGATGCCCTGGCCCGCTACATGTGGATGAGCGGCCACAACGTGCTGCACCCCATGGGATGGGACAGCTTCGGCCTTCCGGCGGAGAACGCCGCCATCAAGAACAAGCGCCAGCCGAAAGAATGGACGCTGAACAACATTGCGGCCATGAAGGCGCAGATGAAGCGCCTGGGCTTCAGCTACGACTGGTCGCGCGAGGTGACCACCTGCCTGCCGGAGTACTACCGCTGGAACCAGTGGTTCTTCCTGAAGCTGTATGAGAAGGGCCTGGCCTACCGCAAAAAGAGCAAGGTCAACTGGTGTCCTGAGTGTGCCACCGTGCTGGCCAATGAGCAGGTGGTGGATGGCTGCTGCTGGCGTCACGAGAATATTCAGGTGGAGCTGCGCGAGTTGGAGCAGTGGTCGCTGCGCATTACCGACTACAGCGACGAGCTGCTGCAAGGCCTTGACAGCATGGAGGGCTGGCCGGAGAAGGTCCGCACCATGCAGCGCAACTGGATTGGCCGCAGCGAAGGCACCAACGTGGACTTCACGCTGGCCGATGGCTCGAAGGCAAAGATCACGGTCTTCACCACCCGCGTGGACACCATCTACGGCGCCACCAGCGTGCAGCTTGCGCCGCAGCATCCGCTGGTGAAGGAATTGATCGGCACCGATGCCGCACGGCAGGCCAGCCTCAACGAGATGCTGGCCGACCAGAAGCGCGCGCGTGAGAACGGCGAAATTGGCAGCATGGAGAAGAAGGGATTCTTCACCGGCCACTACGCGGTGAACCCCTACAACGGCGAGCAGGTTCCCATCTGGGTGGGCAACTACATCCTGATGGACTACGGCACGGGCGCCATCATGTCAGTTCCCGCGCACGACGAGCGTGACTTCGAGTTTGCGCAAAAGTACGGCATTGCAATCCGAGGGGTCATCAAGCCGGATGGCGTGGCCGAGATGCCGGAGCTGCCCTTCTGCGCCGATGAAGGCGCATCGGTTTCCGATGGCGGACCGTTCACCGGACTGAGCTGCACGGAGGCGCAGCGGCAGATGGCCGCCCACGCCGAGAAAAACGGCTTCGGCAAAGCCACCGTCACCTTCCGCCTGAAGGGTGGTGCCTACTGGTTCCGTTACGTATTGCTGACATTTATCCGCATTTGCGCATTGCGGAATTCGCCGTGAAACACTTGAAGGATTTGAAACTGGCCGAACTCGAATTGCTCTCAGCGCTCGGGAAAGCCAAAGGGGTGGATTCCACGGCGCTGGCGGCGGGTCGCCTGGCCGATTTCTACCAGCATGAATTGCAGGACCCGGCGCGAGCGTTGGAAGTGATGAAACAATTGCGCGAGAAAATCCCCGGTACGAAGCAGGCGAAGCTGGCGGAAGAACGCATACGGGTGTTCTTCCTTTATGGTGCCTTTACTGGTTCAGTTGCGTATTGCTGCCATCGACAGCGCCGATTTCAGGCCTGTGACTTCGCCAATCGTCGGAGCACCTGCTCATCGCCAGGCTGCGATCCAGAGCGCGAGATCCATGTGGAGTTCGATGCCGTCATTTCGCTGAGGCTTCACAGATCTCGGGCAAATTAAACAAAGATGCCGTGTAATCCTGAAGCGCGTCGCGATCGCGATCCTCGATTTCCGCAATCTCGCCCTGGAGTGCGTGCAGCCGGTAATCGTGGCAGGGTGTGGGTCCGTGGCGCCGCTGGAAGGGGCGATTTCCGTCGGCAATCAAACCGATGACGATCTCCAGCTGCAAGCCGATACATTGCATGACCATGTCCTTCGGCTCCTCGTTGGCCGCCCGCGCGAAGAACAGGTTGTTGCCGCCGGGTTGTACCACTTCGTCGGTCGTTATTGCTCAATGGCCAACCAGCTACACAAGGCGTATCGGATATATTTGGGTGGAATCCGGATCAAGGTCTTTTTGGAAACTTAAATAATCTTGTTTCCGCCAATAATACTTATCAACCAACAGGCGGGGACGTTATTCAGGCTATTCGTGGGGGTGGTGATCCGGATACTACTTTAGGGAAAGTGGCGCAAGCAGTTGGCGGATTTGCTTTAAATGTATTGAATCCAGCCGACCCTTTAAACTGGCTCGGAATCGGAGAAATGACTGATGCTGGCCGTGCCGCTGAAATGGCAGGAAAAGAAGTGCCTTTTGTAAAAGGACTTTTAAGTGGCGAGAGATCGGCTATTTCTTTGACGCCGCCTTTATTGGCTTCTTGGACGGTTCCTGGTGCGGACCAAGCTTTAGTTCATGGCCCTCAATTTTTGAGCAATATTCTGGGCGGAACTTTGCAAGGTGCCGGAGACATTGCCA
>CAVRDQ010000155.1:0-138426 GCA_963719655.1 uncultured Acidobacteriota bacterium
GCCCGCGTCCACCCGTCAGACAGGCCGAAGGTCAGATCGAGCCAGGCAGCCGGCCGCGTGATTTCAAGCAGAACCAGCAGACCGCCGGGCGCCAGCAGTTGGCGCAGCCGATGCAGCGCATCGGAGATCGAAACCGTGGCGTGAAGAACGTTTGCCGCGACAACGACGTCAAACGAGTCCTCGGAGAATCCCTGGGCTGCGGGGTCAGCTTCGATGTCGAGCCGGCGGTACTGCATGCATTCGTATTGCGCGAACTTTGTCTTCGCCCGCTCGAGGAACGCCGCCGAAATGTCAGTGAACGTGTAGTTGACCGGAAGCTGACCAACTTGCTTCAGTATCTCTGCAGTTGTGCCGCCGATTCCCGCGCCAGCTTCGAGAATACGCACTGGTTGATCGGATCGGCGATGCGACATCCACGAGTGGAGAGCGCATGCCACCGTCCGGTTGAACGAGCGAGCCGGGGCAGTATGTTCGTAGACGGCAGCTACGAGCGACGTCGAAGTCATAACGCGAGCCCAGGCCCGCGCACTCCGGGCAGGCGCCGTAGGTGGAGTTGAAGCTGAACGAGCGGGGCTCCAGTTGCGCCACGCTGATGCCGCACTCCGGGCAGGCCAGGCGCGAGCTGTAGAGATGCTCTTCGCCGCCCACCACGCTCACCACCACCAGTCCGCCGCCCAGCTTCATGGCCACGTCCACGCTGTTGCCCAGGCGCTTCTCAATGCCGGGTTTTACCAGCAGGCGGTCCACCACGATCTCAATGGTGTGGTTGCGGCGCTTGTCCAGCTTGATCTCTTCTTCAATCGAGCGCAGTTCGCCGTCAATGCGGGCGCGGGTAAAGCCGTGTGCGGCGAGCTTTTCCAACTCGCGGGTGAACTCGCCCTTGCGGCCGCGCACGATCGGCGCCAGCAGCATCACGCGGGGCTCGCTGCCGGCCTCGCTGTGGCGCGCCAGGTCGAGAATGCGCGTGGTGATCTGCTCCGCCGACTGGCGGCTGATGGCCTTTCCGCACTGCGGGCAATGGGGGATGCCGATGGAGCTGTACAGCAGGCGCAGGTAGTCGTAGATCTCCGTGATGGTGCCAACCGTCGAGCGCGGACTGCGCGAGGTGGTCTTCTGCTCGATGCTGATGGCCGGGCTGAGGCCGTCAATGGCGTCCACGTCGGGACGTTCCATCTGGTCCAGGAACTGCCGGGCGTAGGCCGAGAGCGTTTCCACGTAGCGGCGCTGGCCCTCGGCGTAGATGGTGTCAAAGGCGAGCGAGCTTTTGCCGCTGCCGCTCAGCCCGGTGATCACCGTCAGCGTATTGCGCGGGATGGCAACGTCAATGTTCTTCAGGTTGTGCTGGCGCGCGCCGCGCACCGTGATGTTGCGGATGCCCATTGGCTTCGGTTTCCGCTGAACCGCTCTCCGGCCCCGGTGCCGCGGTTGCGCCGAAAGCCGCGCGGTGCCAACGGTCACCCATACAGGGCAGAGAAGACAGTTCAACCGATGTATCTTATTTGGCAATAGCGGCCGGGGTCAATCCGGGCAATAGTGGAGTGGACGGCGCGAAGCATGTGCCGGTGCGGGAATTTTCAGCTTCGGAGTGCGCCAGCTCACAACACAAGGGCCGCTGCCGATGTAGGATTGAACTACACAGGGGGCGGAAGATTTCGCCCATGCGCCGGGCTTTTTTGGCCTCGGCGAGGGAAGGAACAGGGCCAAGTCCGTGCTTTCGTTGTTCATGTCGCTGGTAATGATTTCCGTCGTTGTGCTTTCGCTGGCCTTTGGAGTCATCCTGGGCTACGCCATCATCTTCGGAATCCTGGATGTCTTCGACCGCAGCCGCCGCTCGGCCACCGTCTCCAACCCCGGAGTGCTCAGCCAGTCCGCCGGCAGCAACTAGACCCCGCTCGCGCTTGGGGAGGGTCGCTCGACTGGGCGCACGGCGGCAACGTTTCTTTCTGTAATCGTGCCTGCTGTAAGCTTGCCCGCTGTAATCGTGCCCGCTGAAAAAATCTTCCCGCAATCCAAACATCCCAACGCTGAGCATTCAAGGCTGAGCATTGAACGCTGATGATCCGGCGCGTGTCAGTTGTAGCGGCTAAATACGATTCGGCCGGATTCTGTGACCCGGCAAAACGGCATTCTTGATCGTGGATTGTGGACTGCGGATTAGATCGGTCCGCCCGGGTTGTTGTTTGGATTGCTGCCCGGCTCGCCGCTTGGGGGGCCGCCTGTACCGCTGCCGCTCTTCTGCGCGGGCTGGCTCAGCTCCGGACGCATCGGGTTCACGTCGTGCGCGGGAGTGTCCTCCTGCTCCGGCGCATCCGCATCGGCTGCCTCATCGGCAGGCTTGGGCGCAGGATAGTTCATGGGCGGCCTTGCCATGGGACGGACGACCGTCGGCTCCTGGGCGGGCCTCGCAACGGCGTTCCTGCTCTCCGCGCCCGCCGGGTTCAGCACAATGCGGCTGATGACATCCGGGTGGCCGGTTTCGCCAAGGATGATGTAGTCGTAGGCCGTGCCCTCCAGCAGGGCGGTAATCACATCGCCCGGAGTTCCGGGGCCCAGGCGTATGGCGACACGCTCGGTTGGCGTCGGGCCATCGAGCATTGCGCCCGTGGCCTGGTGTACGCCGCTCAGCACGTCGCTCAGCGTGGAGTTCGGCGCGTCAATGGTCAACTGCCCATTGGCAAAGGTCACATGAGGCTTCACCGCGGGCTCGTTCATCAGCCAGGCGGGCACCGGCGGAAGTTGTTGCGCGGGTACGGGCTGTACCTTGGCCACGGCATGGGGCGCCGGTTTGCGGCGATGCGCACTGGGCCGGGGCGTGGTTTTCACCGCCTGGGCTTTCCTGGCGTTGGACTTTGCGGAATTGGTTTTGGGCGAATCGGTCCTGGGAGCATCCGCGGCAGCCGTTACCACTGCCAGCCCGCAGGCGGCCACCAGCAGTGCCAGAAGAAGCTGTGCGCGGTGCGCCAATCCGCCTGATTTGAAGATCATAGAGTCATTTCCAATTCCGGGTCCCAAGTCCTGACGATCCGGTCGAGCAACCGCCTGACCGTTGCGAGGATTCTACCCTGTATCGGGGACGCCGTGCAGGATCGCCCGCCTGTCGGAGTTTGCGAATTCCCCGCCTCACCGCTTGACTTCCCATATGGTCACGCTAGAATAACCTTCACCCGCCACCATGGCGGGCGTTACTTACCTATGCCATTGCAACAAAACTCTGCCAATCCACTGCCGCCCAACGGTGGCACCGCTGGCCCATGCCGTCATCCCCGAGTCCAGATTGTGGCCCGCGAAGAGGACTCCGAATTTGTCGAATGCCTGGACTGCCGCGAGGTGTTTGAAAGCAGCGAGTTCAAGGACATGGAGATCGAAGACCAGGCCTTCCCGGAGGAATGACCGCCTCCCAATTTGGATACAACCTCCCACACCGGTCCTTCGGCAAGGTTACTTGAGTTTTTCTATCTATAACAAAATGCGAGTAGAAGCATCGCCTTGGGATATCATCACCCTCGGGTAAGAGTTTGCGCCCAGGGTTTGATTCGTGATGTCAACCGTGCCGAAAACCGCGCTCGTAGTGGATGACTCCATGCTGATACGGCATAGCGTCTGCCGCTTTCTGGAAGAGCGCGGGTTCATTGTGGAATCGGCCACCAACGGCGTGGAAGCCCTCGAAGTGCTCTCCAACTTCGTCCCGGACATCGTCCTCACCGACCTCAGCATGCCCCGCATGGGCGGCATGGAGTTGGTCGAGCGCATCCGCCAGATGGAGGTTTTTGCCAGTACCCCCATCCTGGTGCTGGCCGCCCGCCGCAGCGCCGGCCAGTTGGCCAGCGAACTGCCCTCCGGCACCGCCGCCGTCATCTTCAAGGACATTGACATCGAACTGCAGTTGAGCCGCGCTCTCCACTGCCACCCTGCCGGCATAATCCTGCCATCTTCGGTCCAGTTTAGGACCTTCGGTACCCTTTCCAAACAGAAGATAAGCTTCCCATGGGGATTCCCGCCCCGCCGGGGAATTGCTATGCTGAATTGTCATAGTTGTTTGCTTTCGATTGTCCCGGGTGCGACCGTGCCATCTCACGCCTCCGATACGTCGGCCTTGCTGGGTTCGCTCTACGACGCGGCGACCCAGCCTGAATTGTGGCCAGAGTTTCTGCGCGGCGCCGGCCAGCTTTTTCATGCAGACAAAGCAGCGATCATCAAACATGCTCCCAAGAATGTGAGCACGATGGTGCGTGCCGATATCGGAATGGGTGCCGAAGCGGTACTGGCCGCCGAACAGCTCAGCCGCATTGATCCCTGGGTCCACGAGATCATGAAGCACCAGCGCCGCGGCTTTTACTGCGGCTCGCCGGAAGACGAGATGCCGATTGAACAGTTCCGGCGCTCCCGCGTCTTTCACGATTTTTACCAGAAGCATGGCATCGAGTGGGCCGCCGCCGCCATTGTCTTTACCGACGAAGGCGGCATGCCGGGACTGGCCCTGGGCCGCCCGCGTGGCTCCACCCCGTTCAGCGCCGCCGACAAGGCCCGGCTGCGCGAACTGGTGCCGCACCTGGGCAGGGCCTTCCGCATTCAGCACGAATATCTCTCCCTGCGCGAGCGCAGCGAGGCCGGACAGCACGCATTGGATCTGATGGGCGCCGCCTCGCTCACGCTGGACGGTGTGGGCCGCGTTCTCAACATCAACCGCCGGGCGCAGGCGCTGATTGCCGATGCCGCCTTGCTGCGCCTGGAAGACCGCCGCCTGCTGGTGCCCAGCCGCGCGCAGCAGCGTGCGCTGGACAACTGCCTGCTGAAGGCCTGCGCCTGCGGCGCCGGCAAGTCCAGCGATCCCGGCGATGGAGCGATGGTGCTGGAGTCTCCGCAGGGAAGAACCCTCTACCTTTCCGTGCTGCCCTATCACTCGTCGAGCGCGCCGCTGGATGCCCGCGCCGCCGCCCTGCTTTTTCTCACCACTCCCGAAGAGCAGGGACAGGGTGAGCATCGCCTGTGGCACAAGATGTTCGGACTGAGCCCCGCAGAATGCCGCGTGGCGGAGATGATGAAGCAGGGCCTCGAAGCCAACGAAATCAGCGACTCCATCCGCATCAAGGTGGATACCGTGCGCTACTACCAGAAGTCCATTTACCGCAAGACGGGCGCGCGCGGACAGGGCCCGCTGCTGCGCCTGCTCACCCGCCTGCCCTCCTCGCGACTGTAATCACTCAAATATGTTTGAACTTTTACAGAATTTCTCACTTCGATATTGATTTCCAAAAAGGCTCAAAAAACCTCCCATTTGGGGGGTGTTCAGCCCGTCTTCGCCACCCTACTATCGCTTTCAGGGCCCGCAGAAGGGTTTGCCTCCGGGGGGAGGAGCACAGAATCTTCCAGTGGGCCTCGAAAGCATCGAAGTGATTTCAAGGGCAGCCCGCAAAGGCTGCCCTTGTTTCGTCTGAGCCGCATTCCAGGCTGGTGCGAAAGCACTTCTAAGAAATTTCTAGCGCAGGATGAGATTGGCTTCGGCCGTCAGATCGAGCGGCGCAAAGTCCCCGGCCAGCCACTTGGAGTGCGCCGCGGCGGCCACCATGGCGGCGTTATCGGTGGACATCGCGCGCGACGGGAATCTGACGACAACGCCCTGCCTCGGAGCATGGCGCTCGAAGCTTTCGCGCAGCGCGCTGTTGGCCGCCACGCCTCCGGTCACCAGCAGAGTGCGCACGCCAAACTCCTCGCAGGCGGCCAGCGTGCGGCGCGTCAGGTCGCCAACCATGGCGGCCTGGAAGCTGGCGATCAGGTCGAGCGTCTGGCGGTCGCAGTGTGCCAGCAACTGGTCGTCGGTTGCTTTCTCCAGGGCCATCAGGGCCGGGCGGCGGCCTTCAATCGCGTCGAACATCTGGTGCGTTTCCACGTAACGCAGCACCGCCGTTTTGATGCCGCTGTAGCTGAAGTCAAAGCGCGGGCCGTTGTCTTCCGAATCTCCGCCACGCTTGGAGGGCTGGCGCGCGTGGTGCTTGAGCTGCGCAAAGGTGAAGGGCACGGCCTTCGGGTTGCCGTGGCGGGCCAGGCGGTCAATCAGCGGACCGCCGGGATAGCCCAGTCCCAGCAGCTTGGCCGTCTTGTCAAAGGCCTCGCCGGCGGCGTCGTCGCGGGTGTGGCCCACGTTGCGGTAGCTCCACTGCGTGTCCTTCTGCTCGGCCAGGAAGAGATGGGTGTGGCCGCCGCTGACCACCAGCGCCAGCAGCGGGAAGTCAACCTTCTCCCTGCGGCTGTGCTCCAGCAGCACGGCGTGGATGTGGCCTTCAATGTGATTGACGGCGATGAGCGGCTTGTGGAGCGCCCAGGCCAGGGCCTTGGCAAAGCTGACGCCGGTCAGCAGGGCTCCGGCCAGCCCCGGGCCGCTGGTGACGGCAATGGCGTCGAGCTCTTCCTGTTGGATGCCGGCCTGCTCCAGGGCCGCCCGCGTGACGGGCAACAGGTTGCGCAGATGCTCGCGGCTGGCCAGCTCCGGCACCACGCCGCCGTAGGGCGAATGGGTGGCAATCTGGCTGGCGACCACCGAGCTGACGAGTTCATCTCCGCCGCGCACAATGGCCGCGGCCGTCTCATCGCAACTGCTCTCCAAGCCCAGAATGGTGGCGCGCGTGGTCATGCATCCAGCATAGCGCGTTCGCATCTGCGAGTTAAGCTCTACAATGTCCTCATGCAGCGGCAGGCGGCCATGGTTGCGGTGGAGAGGTTGCGTGCGGCGGGGCACCAGGCCCTGTGGGCGGGCGGCTCGGTGCGCGATCTTCTGCTGGGCCGCGAGCCTGCCGACTACGACGTGGCCACCTCGGCGCGTCCCGACGAGGTGATGGCCCTTTTTGCCGGGACCAGTGCCGTGGGCGCGCAGTTCGGCGTGGTGCTGGTGCCATTCCAGTCCCTGGGCCAGCCCGACCTTCGCGGCCACATCGAGGTCGCCACCTTTCGCGCCGACGGAGCCTACCTCGACGGCCGCCATCCGGAGAGCGTGCTCTACACCAACAGCGCGCACATGGATGTCGAGCGCCGCGACTTCACCATCAACGGCCTGCTGCTCGACCCTTTGAGCTCCCATCCCAACACCGCGCACGGCGAGCTGCACGACTTTGTCGGCGGGCGAGAGGATCTCGAACGCGGCATTATCCGCGCCATCGGCGAGCCCGCCCGGCGCTTTGCGGAAGACAAGCTGCGCATGTTGCGCGCCGCCCGTTTCGCCGCGCGCTTTGGATACCGGATCGAAGAGCAGACGGCCGAGGCCATTCGCGTCCACGCCGCCAACATCCACCAGGTGAGCCAGGAGCGGGTGCGCGACGAGCTGACCAAGATGCTGACCGAGGGCAGCGCCCGCCGTGCCTTTGAACTGCTGGACGAGCTTGGCCTGCTGGCCGAGGTGCTGCCGGAGATCGCTCGCATGAAGGGCGTCGAGCAGCCGCCGCAGTTTCATCCTGAAGGCGATGTGTTTACCCACACCCTGATGCTGCTGGAGGGTCTTCCCGCCGGAGTTTCTTCCACACTCGCCTGGGGCGCGTTGCTGCACGATGCGGGCAAGCCGGCGACCTTCCGTGTTGCGCCTGACAGAATTCGCATCGCGGCGCCAGCCGTGCCGCCGGAGGCCGGAGCTCCATCGGTTGGAGCGTACCCTACGCGCATCCGTTTCGACGGCCACGTGGAGATCGGCTCGGCCATTGCCGCCGAGCTGATGACGCGGCTGCGCTTCAGCAATCGTGAGCGTGCGCAGGTGCTGGCCTTGATTGAGAACCACATGCGCTTTGCCGACGTGAAGAAGATGAAGGACTCCACCTTCAAGCGCTTTGTGCGGCTGGAGGATTTCGACGAGCACCTGGCGCTGCATCGCCTGGATTGCCTTGCCAGCCACGGCCAACTCGACCTCTACGACTACACGCGGGAGCGTCTCAACTCGCTACCAGCCGAGGCCGTGCGCCCGCAACCTTTGCTCAGCGGGCATGACCTGATCGCCGCGGGTTATCCGCCTGGTCCGCGCTTTGCTCCCGTGCTGGCCGCCGTGGAAGACGCGCAGCTCGATGGCACGGTCCACACGCGCGAGGAGGCGCTGGCCTTGGCCGGCCGCCTGCTGGCCGAGGGCGAATTGCCTCCGCATCCACCGGGCGCGCCTCCGCTATAATCGTTCGATGGAGAAGGCCTCCCACACATTGCAGCGCATTATGCTGGACGCCCTGCGCCGCATGCCCGCCGCGGAGTTGCCCTCCGCTGCGTGGGACTTTGCCGCCGGGCAGAAGGTGGCGGAGAAGACGCGCGTCGTCGGCTGCGCCGAGGGCATTCTCACCGTCGAGGTTCCGGACGTGCGCTGGCGCGCGCAGTTGCAGTCCATGGCGCCGCAGTTTCTCAGCCGCATGGCGGAGCTGGTCAAGGTTGAGCGCATTGAGTTTGCCGTCAAGGGTGGCGCCGAGCCCGAACGCAACCCTCTGCGCAACAAGTCCACGCAATTTAAAAGAAGGAACGCATGAAGGTCACTGAAAAGGACGTCACCTACGTCGCCGATCTCGCCAACCTGGAGCTGACGCCGGAAGAGAGCCAGCACATGGTGGCCGATCTCAACTCCATCCTCGGCCACATGGACCAGCTCAACCGGCTGGACACCACGGGCGTCGAGCCGCTGGCAGAGATTGTCTCCAGCTTTGCGCCCGCGGGCGGCGAAGACTTTGCCTACGCGCAGCGCGCCGACGAAGTGCGCCCCGGTCTTACGCGCGAGGCTGCGCTGGCCAACGCTCCCGACACCGACGGCACCTGCTTCCGCGTGCCCAAGGTGATTGAGCGCTAACGGAGAGGATGCGGCGATGAGCGAGAAAAAGATGACGAATGAAGCATTGACCATCGGCGAAGTCCAGAGCACCCTGCGTGAAGGCCGCACCACGGCAACCGCCCTGGCCGAAGCGCACCTTGCGGCCATTGCCGCGGGCGACGGCGAGATTGGCAGCTTCCTCACCGTGACCCGCGAGCGCGCGTTGGCCAAGGCCGCACAGATTGACCGCCTCGTCGAAAAAGGCGATCCCTTGCCTCCCCTGGCGGGCGTTCCGGTGGGCATCAAGGATGTGCTGATGACCGCGGGCGAGCGCACCACGGCGGGCTCAAAGTTTCTGGATAAATTTATCGCCCCCTACGACGCCACCAGCGTCGCGCGCCTGGAAGCCGCGGGCGCCGTCTGCCTGGGCAAGCTCAACTGCGACGAGTTCGCCATGGGTTCGTCGAATGAGAACTCGGCGTTCTATCCTGTCCACAATCCGCGAGACACCACCCGTGTTCCGGGCGGCAGCAGCGGAGGTTCGGCGGCCGGCGTCGCGGCGGGCTTCGCCGTGGCCACACTCGGTTCCGATACCGGCGGCTCCATCCGCCAGCCGGCGTCCTTCTGCGGAGTGGTCGGCGTGCTGCCCACCTACGGACGCGTCTCGCGCTACGGCCTCATCGCCTTTGCCAGCTCGCTCGATCACGTTGGCCCCCTGGCGAACACGGTGGAGGATGCTGCGACCGTGCTTGAGGTCATCTCCGGGCGCGACCCTCTGGATTCGACCTCGGTTGCCGCTCCGGTGCCAAGTTTTGCCGCCGAATGTGGACGCGAGGTCAAAGGCCTGCGCGTCGGCTTGCCGAAAGAATACTTTGCTCCCGGCCTCGACGACGAAACGCGCGCGGCAATCGAGCGCCAGGTGGATGGCCTGCGTAAAGCCGGCTGCCAGATCGTCGAGATCACGCTGCCGCACACCGAATACGCCATCCCGGTGTACTACATTGTCGCCACCGCCGAGGCCAGTGCCAACCTGGCGCGCTTTGACGGCGTGCGCTACACCTCGCGCTCCGCGCAGGGAAAGACCCTGGCCGACATGTATCGCAAAAGTCGCGACGAGGGCTTCGGCGCGGAGGTCAAGCGCCGCATCCTGCTGGGCACCTACGTGCTCAGCGCAGGCTACTACGACGCCTACTATCGCAAGGCGCAGCAGGTGCGCGCGCTGTTGTTGCGTGACTTCCAGCAGGCCTTCACACAGGTGGATGCCATCGTCACTCCGGTCACGCCGACCCCGGCCTTCAAGCTGGGCGAAAAAACCGGCGATCCCATGGAGATGTACCTCAGCGACATCTACACGGTCACGGCCAACCTGGTTGGAGTGCCCGGCATCAGCCTGCCCTGCGGAAATAATCAGCAGGGATTGCCCCTCGGCATCCAGGTGCTGGGCAAGCACTTTGATGAGGCGACGGTGCTGCGCCTGGCCGCGGCCATCGAGCGCCAGCAGAAGTAAATAGCGGCGCAAGAATTTCTTGGCGCGACAAGAATATCCGCGCGGCAGAGACCAGCAGCACTGCTTGTCTCTGCCGCGCGCTCTATCTACATCCCAAATTGTTTCGGCGGATTTATTCTTCCCGCGCGCTGCGGATGGGCGTGGTGCGCCAGTTGTAGCGAATGCTCAGGGTGCGCAGCAGGAAGCAGCTGACCGTGCCGATGACGGTGCTGGTGGTGCGGCTGTAACCCAGGGCGTCACTGAGCAGAAACGTGGCCGAGCCAAAGAGCGCGGCGATGGCGTAAAACTGTCCGCGCTCAAAGACCCGCGGTGTGCGTCCGCTCAGCACATCGCGCAGCGAGCCGCCGCCGACGGCCGTCACCAGTCCCAACAGGATTCCCGGCAGCACGGTCAGTCCGGCGTGCAGTGCGCGCGTGGTTCCGGCGATGGCGAAAAATCCCAAGGCCGCGGCGTCGCTCAGGTCAATGGCGCGGTCCATTCCGGGGCCCATGCGATGCTCAAACAAGGCGGCCACCGTGGCTCCGCCCAGGGCGATCAGGATGTACGAAGGATGCTGGAAGGCCAGCGGCGGTCCGTTCTGGATAATGACGTCGCGCGTGATGCCGCCGCCCATGGCGGTGACCAGTGCGAGTACGTAGACGCCAACCAGGTCGTATTTGTAGCGCGTGTTGCGGATGGCCGACAGTCCGCCGCTCAAGGCGCCGGCCACGACGCCAAGGTATTCCACAACGAAGAAGACGGTGCCAAGGTGAATCAGCTTCATACGCCTTCTATTATGGCAGGCCGCGCCGGGTGCCCGCCTTCTTCAACGGTAGTTTGATACCATAAGGTCCACAGCCGCGCCGGGGTGAATCGAAGACATGTTTCGTACAATCCGCGAGGACATTCAATCCGTGCTCGACCGCGATCCGGCTGCCTCCAGCCGCCTGGTCGTGTTGTTGTATCCCGGACTGCACGCCGTGTGGGTGCATCACCTCAACCACTTTCTGTGGCGCAGGGGCTTCAAGCTCCTGGCGCGCTACTTTTCACAGCTCGCGCGCTTCTGGACCGGTATTGAGATTCATCCCGGAGCCACCATTGGCCGCAGGCTTTTTATTGATCACGGCATGGGCGTGGTCATCGGAGAGACCGCCGTCATCGGCGACGACGTCACGCTCTACCACGGCGTCACCCTGGGCGGCACCAGCCTGGAAAAGAAGAAGCGCCATCCCACCCTGGGCAACGGCGTCGTGGTGGGCAACACCTCCAGCGTGCTGGGCGACATCGTCGTGGGAGACAACTCGCGCGTCGGCGCCGGCTCGGTCGTGCTGCGCGACGTGCCGTCCAACTCCACCGTCGTCGGCGTCCCGGCGCACATCGTCTATCGCGACGGTGAGCGCGTCCTCATCACCGACCCGCGCGACATCAAGGACCCATTGAGCGACGCGCTGATCGCGCTCAGCAAGGACGTGAGCGAGCTGCGCGGCCGCCTCGACCGGCTCTCGCACCTGGAGGCCTCCGCTCCCAAAGACGCCGTCGTCGCCGGACTCGAAGGCGAGGAGCAGCTCCGCAAGGACTACCGCAGCGAGTTCGACAGGAGCAACTTCGCCGACTTCGGCGCCGGCATCTGATCGCCCATCGCGAGCCTGGTTGCGCGTCCCGAACCGGCAGCGTAGCATCCTAGTTCGGGTTGCTGCACGCACGGCTGTGCGGCACCACGGCGCGGTAGCCAAGTGGTAAGGCAGAGGCCTGCAAAGCCTTTATTCGGCGGTTCGATTCCGCCCCGCGCCTCCAACTTTTCCCCCTTTTGTCCTGTAGATGCGTCATGCCGATTGAAGAAAGTCGAACCATGCGCCGTGCCGCCATCGCCGGAATCCTGCTGGCCCTGCTCCTCGCCGGCGGCTGCCATGGCAACGACCCGCAGCAGCAGGCGGTGGCGCGCCTTGGCGGTGACCCCTCGCGCGCGCCGCAGCTCATCCAGCGTTACGGCTGCGGCGGCTGCCATCGCATCCCTGGCGTCGCGGGCGCGGCAGGCAAAAGTGGACCCTCGCTCGAGCATCTTGCCCGCGAGCCCTACATCAGCGGCAACCTGCCCAACACGCCGGAAAACGTCCTCGGCTGGATTCGCGCGCCGCACGCCATTCTGCCGCGCACCAAGATGCCGGAACTCGGCCTCAGCGAGCAGGATGCGCGGGACATCGCCGCCTATTTGTGGTCGCTGCGCTAGCCTTCGCTGTCTCTATCTCACCCGCGCGCGTTTTGATTTGACCCGCCGCGCCCCGCGGGCGTAATCTTTTTACTGTGAGCTACGCCAGCACAACACCGGTTGCCTGCTCCTCCCGTCGATGGTGGTCCTACACCGTCGTGTGCCTCTAGTCCGGGCACGATCTCCGTACGTCCTCTCTGAATTTTTGATGGTTTCCCCGGCGCATTGCGTATTGCGCCCATCAGGATGAATTGCATGAGTGCAGGCAAAGAACAACCTTTCAGCAGCGCCGTGTCGGGCAACAAGGCGGGTAACACATTGGGTGAGTTGTTGCGAACGCTGGTGGCTCTGCGGGAGCTGACCCGCGCCGAGGCCGCCCAACTGGTGGAGGCCATGCTGGCTCCCGACTCCTCTGACGCGCAGATTGCCGCCGCCCTCGCGCTATTGGCCGCGCGCGGCGAGACCTCCAGCGAGTTGGCCGGTTTCGCCGACGCTCTTTACCGCCGCGTGCTGCCCATCGCGCTGCCCAGCAACGTGCTGGATACGGCCGGCACCGGCGCCAGCGTGGCCAAGACCTTCAACGTCAGCACGGCCGCGGCCTTCGTGATTGCCGGAGCTGGAGCGCAGATTGCCAAGCACGGCGCACGCGCGGCCACCAGCCGCAGCGGCAGCGCCGACGTGCTCACCGCCCTCGGCGTCAACATTGACTGCGAACAGGGCATTGCCGAGCGCTGTCTCACCGAGCTTGGCCTCTGCTTCCTCTTCGCGCCGCGTTATCATCCGGCGCTGGCCCGCGTGGCGCCCATTCGCCGGGCTCTCGGCATGCGCACCAGCTTCAACCTCGTCGGCCCCCTGGTGAATCCCTGCCGCGCTGAGTTCCGCCTGCTGGGCGTGGCCGACGCCGCGCGCATGGAGACCGTCGCCGGGGCGCTCGCGCTGCTTGGAGTGCGTCGCGCCTGGGTTCTGCGCGGAGGCGATGGCCTCGATGAGATCACCACCTCCGGCGCATCGCGCGTGTTGGAGGTCAGCGATGGCGGTGCCGTGCGCGAGTTGCACGTTTCGCCCGCGGACTTCGGTTTGCATTCGCAGCCCACCGCCGCCGCCCGCGCCGGTTCGGTGGAGGAGAACGCCGCCACCGTGCGAGAAGTTCTCAGCGGTCAGCGCCGCGACGTTGCCCGCGATCTCGTGGTACTCAACGCCGCCGCCGCCCTGCACGTGCGCACCGGAGAAGGCTTGATGGACTGCGCCCACCGAGCCGCGCGTTCCATTGACGATGGTTCCGCCCTCGGCAAGCTGCATGAACTCATCCGCCTGACCAATCTTGGAGCCGCCGAATGAGCGCCGAGTTCCTCCAGCAGGTGATGAACGCCCAGCGCCACCGGCTCTCCGAGGTTGGCGAGGCGGAGCGCGAGCGAGTGCGCGAACTGGCTCTCGCCGCGCGCAAGAACCGCCAACCACGGTTTGCGCAGGCGCTCGCCGGCCACCCCACGGCCATCATCGCCGAGTTCAAGCGCCGCTCACCCTCGGCGGGAATGATTCAGGGCGCGGCCAATCCCGTTGCCGTCGCAAAGCTCTACGCCGCAGGCGGTGCCGCGGCCATGAGCGTACTCACCGAGCCGGAGCACTTCCACGGCTCGCTCGCCGATCTCGATGCCGTCTCCTCCGCCGTCAGCCTGCCGCTGTTGCGCAAGGACTTCATGGTGGACCGTCACCAGGTCTTCGAGGCCGCCGCCCACGGCGCCGAGGCCATCCTCATCATCCTCGCCGGACTCACCGATGCCGAGGCCCTCAAGCTCATGGATGCCGCGCATGTCGCCAAGCTCGACGCGCTTGTCGAGGTGCACACCGCCGAAGAGATGCGCCGCGCCGCCGCGATCGGCGCAACCTTCATCGGCGTAAACAACCGCAACCTCAAGACCCTCACCACGGATATTGAGACCTCGCTCCACCTCGCCCCGCTCGCGCCCGCCGCGGCCACCCTCATCAGTGAGAGCGGTCTGCGCACCCGCGAAGACATCACGCGCCTGCAATCCGCCGGCTACCGCGCCTTCCTCATCGGAGAGACCTTGATGCGCGCGGGCAATCCACTGGCAACCTTGCGCGAGTTGCAAGGGCTGGAGGCCGCGCTATGACCTCCACGCAGGCGAACACCGTGCGAATGAAGTTCTGCGGCATCACCCGCCCGGAAGACGCCGAGGCGGCCATCGCCTGCGGCGCCTCGCTGCTGGGCCTTAACTTCTACCCGGGCAGTCCGCGCCACATCACGCTCGAGCAAGCACAGCAGATTGCCGACGCCGTCGCGGGCCGCGTGCGGCTGGTAGGAGTATTCGTAAATATGAATCTATCCGGCGTGCGTCAAGTCGCCCGCGCCGTGCCGCTCGATTGCATCCAGCTCCACGGCGAAGAGCTGCGCGAGGAGAGCGCTGAACTGGCTGGCGACTTCGAGGTCATCCGCGCCATCAAGGTGACGCCGCAGTTTCTCCCCGATGATCTTGCGGCCCACACCTGCTGCCAGGGGCTGTTGCTCGATACACCCAGCCCGCTGCATGGCGGCAGCGGACAAAGTTTCGATTGGCGCAGCGTGAACTGGACTGCCATTCGCGAGGCCGCGCCGTGGGCCGCGCTGTATCTGGCCGGTGGCCTGACGGCGGAAAATGTCGCCGAGGCCATTGGCATCGCCCACCCCGACGTGGTGGACGTGGCCAGCGGAATAGAGGAATCAAAGGGGATCAAGAGCGCAATCAAGATGCGCGCGTTCGCCGCGGCTGTCCTGGCCGCCGGGAGGGAAGTGCGATGAAAGACGAAGCAGTGTTGGAGAGCCTGTTGCAGGCCTCCGGCGATGGATACTTTGGCAACTACGGCGGACGCTTTGTGGCCGAAACGCTCATCGCTCCGCTCGACGAGCTGGCCGCGGCCTTTGACGTCGCGCGCCGCGACCCGAGTTTTCAGCGCGAACTCAGCGGCCTGCTTGCCGACTTCAGCGGACGCCCCACGCCGCTCTACTTTGCCGAGCGCCTCACCGAGTACGCCGGCGGCGCGAAGATTCTGCTCAAGCGCGAAGACCTCGGCCACACCGGCTCGCACAAAATCAACAACGCCCTCGGACAGGTTCTGCTGGCGCGCCGCATGGGCAAGCGCCGCATCATCGCAGAAACCGGCGCGGGCCAGCACGGCGTCGCCACCGCAACGGTCTGCGCGCGCTTTGGACTGGAGTGCATCGTCTACATGGGTGCCGAGGATATGCAGCGCCAGGCGCTCAACGTCTTCCGCATGCGCCTGATGGGCGCCGAGGTGCGCGGCGTCGAGGCCGGCTCGAAGACGCTGAAAGACGCCATCAACGAGGCTCTGCGCGACTGGGTCACCAACGTGCGAGACACCTATTACCTGCTCGGCTCCGCCCTCGGCCCGCATCCTTATCCGACCATGGTGCGAGAGTTTCAGCGCGTCATTGGCGACGAGGCGCGCGCCCAGGTGCTCGCCAGCGAGCATCGCCTGCCGGATGCTGTGGTCGCCTGCGTCGGCGGCGGCTCCAACGCCATCGGAGCCTTCACGGCCTTCCTCGGCGATGAAAAGGTTCGACTCGTCGGCGTCGAAGCCGGCGGCCGCGGAGAAACTCTCGGCGAACACGCCGCGCGCTTCCGTGGCGGATTGCCCGGCGTCTTGCAGGGTACGTACAGCTACGTCCTGCAGGATGACGACGGCCAGATCGCTCCCACGCATTCCGTCAGCGCGGGTCTCGATTACGCGAGCGTTGGACCCGAGCACGCCCACCTGCGCGAGCTGGGACGCGCCGAATACGTCAGCGCCGATGACGGCGAGGCCCTGGCGGCCTTCGATCTGCTTTCGCAGCGCGAAGGAATTCTGCCCGCATTGGAAAGCGCGCACGCCATCGCCCACGCCGTAAAGCTCGCCCGCGAGCTTGGCCGCGATGGATTGATGATCGTCAATCTAAGTGGCCGCGGCGACAAGGACGTGGAAACCGTGGCGCGCCTTAAGGCCGCAGAAGGCGGTGCCCAATGAGCACTCGTTTGCAGCAGGCCTTTGCCACGCTCCGTGCTGAAGGCCGCAAGGGCGTGGTGCCTTACCTCACCGCCGGCGATCCCGATCTCGACACGACCTACGAGCTGTTGTTGGCCATGGCGCGCGGCGGAGCCACGGCCATCGAGCTGGGCGTCCCCTTCAGCGATCCCGCGGCCGACGGTCCGGTCATCCAGCGCGCCTGCGAGCGTGCGCTTGCCCGCCGCGTCCGCCTTGACGATGTGTTGCAGGTGGCCGCCCGCGCCAGTAAGCAGACCGATGTTCCCATCGTGCTCTTCAGCTACCTCAATCCGCTGCTGCGCCACGGATTGCAGAAGTTGACCGATGACGCTGCCGCCGCAGGTCTGGCGGGCGTGTTGGTCACCGACCTTCCCGCAGAATCCGCCGCAGCTTTTTCGCAGGCGCTGCAACATCGCGGACTCGACCTGGTCTCGCTCGTCGCGCCCACCTCGTCGGTCGAGCGCATCGCGCAGATTGCGGCGCACGCCACCGGCTTTCTTTACGCCATCAGCGTCACCGGAGTCACCGGCGCGCGCCAGCAGCTCAGCAACGACGCAACAGAGTTGCTCGCCCGCATCCGCCAGGTCACACAGCTTCCCGTGGCCGTGGGCTTTGGCATCAGCACGCCGCAGCAGGCTCGCGAAGCCTGGGCGCAGGGCGCGGACGCCGTCATCGTCGGCTCGGCCATCGTTCGGCAGATTGAAGAAGCGGGCAGCAAGAGTCCCGCGCTGGTGGAGAGATTCGTGCGCGAGCTGGTCTCGGCACAAAGTGGAGGGAAATAATCCATGCTTATATTGATGAAAGTGAATGCAACAGAAGAAGAGATCCAGGGCGCCTGTCATCGCGTGGAGGAGCTCGGCTACCGTCCACATCCGCTCCCCGGAGCCACGCGCTGCGCCATCGGCATCACCGGCAACAAGGGCGCTGTGGAGGCCGATTCCCTCAGCCAGCTTCCCGGCGTCGCCGAAGTCATCGCCGTCAGCAAGCCCTACAAGCTGGTCAGCCGGGACATGAAGGCTGAGAACACGGTCGTGCGCTTTGCCAACAGCGCGGCCACCATCGGCGGCCCGGAGCTGGCATTGATGGCCGGGCCCTGCGGCGTCGAAAGCCGCGACCAGCTGATGCGTTCGGCCGAGGCCGTCGCCAAGAGCGGCGCGCGTTTCCTCCGCGGCGGAGCCTTCAAGCCGCGCACCTCGCCTTACGCCTTCCAGGGGCTCGGCGAAGAAGGCCTGAAGCTGCTGGCCCAGGCGCGTGATGCCTTCGGACTGCTGGTCGTCACCGAGGCCATTGACCACCTCTCGCTCGCCCTCATCGAGCAGTACGCCGACCTCATTCAGATTGGCGCGCGCAACATGCAGAACTTCGCCTGCTCAAGCTGGCCGGCCGCTCGCATCTGCCCGTGGTGCTCAAGCGCGGCATGGCCGCCACCCTCGACGAATTGCTCATGGCCGCCGAATACATCATGAGCGAGGGCAACTACAACGTCATTCTCTGCGAGCGCGGCATCCGCACCTTTGCCGATCACTCGCGCAACACGCTCGACGTCAGCCTCATCCCGTCGGCCAAGCGCCTCACGCATCTGCCCATCATCGCCGACCCCTCGCACGCCGCCGGACGCCGCGATAACGTTGCGCCGCTCGCCCGCGCCGCCGTTGCCGCCGGAGCCGATGGCCTCATCGTCGAGGTGCACTGCGATCCCGACCGCGCCCTCAGCGACGGCGCACAGTCACTGACGCCCGCGCAATTTGATCAGATGGCGGCGAACCTGCGCGGCATCGCTCCGCTGGTGGGCCGCACCATGCACCAGCCGCACGTGGCGGAGGCCGCGCGATGAGCGCTCCATCCTCGTTTGCGGAATTCCGCCGCCTCGCCGCCCCAGGCGGACTGGTCGCGGTGACGGAGACCGTCGCCGCCGATCTGCTGACGCCGCTCTCGGCCTACCTGCGCATCGCCCAGGGCGCCGAGCGCAGCTTTCTGTTGGAGTCGGTCGAAGGTGGCGAGCAGCTTGCCCGTTACAGCTTTCTCGGCTCGGCCCCGGAGATGGTTGTGCGCAGCCGTCACGGCGTGACGACCATCGAAGACGCCAGCGGCATCCGCCAGGTGCCCGGCACCACCGTGGACGTTCTTCGCCAGGAGTTCGCGCGCGGCACTCTTTCGGCCGCCGAGGGCACGGCGCCCATGGCCGGAGGCTGCGTGGGCTATCTTGGTTACGCGGCGGCCCGTTGGTTCGATCCCGCCATGCAGGCCGTCGAGGGCGAGGGCGACGACGCCTGCTTCCTCATCTTCCGCACCGTGCTGGCCTTCGACCACGCCCGCCAGCAGATTCAGATTCGCACTCTCGCCGAGGTCGAAGCCAACGCCGCGGAGCCCACTCTGCGCCAGGCCTACGACGCGGCCGCCGCGCGCAACGCCGGAATCGTCCGCAAGCTGGGCGCGGCCATGGACCTGCCCTTGCGCCAGGGTGTGGCCGCCGATGCCGGCGAGGTCGAGTTCGAATCCAACTTCGAGCGCGCGGAGTTTGAGCGCGCCGTCGCCGAAGGCAAAGAACTCATCTTCGCCGGCGAGTGTTTCCAGATCGTCCTCTCGCAGCGCTTCCGCCGCCGCACCACGGCAGATGCCGTCGCCCTCTACCGCGCCCTGCGCGCCACCAATCCTTCGCCCTACATGTTCCTGCTGGACTTCGGTGCAGCCGATGGTGGTGGACGCCGCGCGCTCATCGGCGCCTCGCCGGAGATGCTGGTGCGCTGCCGTCAGCGTGAGCTTACCTATCGCCCCATTGCCGGAACCCGTCCGCGCGGCCGCAACGCCGCCGAAGATGCCGCGCTGGCCGCCGAACTCCTGGCCGACGAAAAAGAGCGCGCCGAGCACATGATGCTGGTGGACCTTGGCCGCAACGATCTTGGCCGCGTCGCCCGTTACGGCACGGTCAAAGTGCAGCGTCTGCTCATCGTCGAGAAGTATTCGCACGTCATGCACCTGGTCACCGAGCTCACGGCCGAACTCCGCGCCGAGCTCGATCGCTTTGATGCCCTCGGTGCCTGTTTCCCGGCCGGAACCGTCAGTGGTGCTCCCAAGATTCGCGCCATGCAGGCCATCGCCGAGCTCGAACGCGGCGCGCGCCTTGCCTATAGCGGCTGCGTCCTGTACGCCGACTACGCCGGCAACCTCGACTCCTGCATCACCATCCGCACCATGGAGCTCGATGGCCACGAGTTGGCCGTGCAGGCCGGAGCCGGCATCGTCGCCGACTCCGTTCCGGCCACCGAGTGGGAGGAGACGGTCAACAAGTCCCGCGCTCTGCGCCGCGCCGTCGCCCTGGCCGAAGCATCCGCATCCATCGCACATCAGGCGGAGGAGTAATCATGCTGCTCGTCATTGATAACTACGATTCCTTCACCTACAACCTCGTGCAGTATCTCGGTGAGCTTGGTGCCGAACCCGTCGTCCGCCGCAACGACCAGATCACGGTGGAGGAGATTGCCGCCGCCGGTTATGCCGGCCTGGTCATCTCGCCCGGTCCCGGCGAGCCCAAGGGCGCGGGCATCACCCTCGATGCCATTCGCCGCCTCGGTGGCCGTCTGCCCATCCTTGGCGTCTGCCTCGGCCACCAGGCCATCGGAGAAGCCTATGGCGGACGCATCGTGCGCGCTCCGCGGCCCATCCACGGCAAGGCCAGCCGCGTGCAACACGATGGCCGAGGCCTCTTCGTCAATGTCCCCGCCGAGCTTGACGTGGCGCGCTACCACTCGCTGGTGATTGACCCCGCCACCTGCCCCGCGGAGCTGGAAGTGACCGCCCGCACCAGTGATGGCATCATCATGGGCGTGCGCCACCGCACCCTGCCCGTCGAGGGGGTACAATTTCATCCTGAGTCGGTGCTGACCTCGGGCGGAATGACGATCCTCGCCAACTTTCTCCGCCGGTGTGGCATGGCACCCACTTTGGCATAATGGAATAAATCCCGTTGCCCCGGAATCGTGTCTAACTGAGGGCAGGAGTTGGATTATGAAGACGAAAATTTTGAGTTTGAGTGTCGTTGCCTGCATGCTGGCGCTGCCGGTCTTTGTGGCCGCCCAGCAGTCGCCTGTGCCGTCCCCGAATGCCGCGCAGCTATCAACCCCGCCCGCCGCGCCGCCCGCGGCCATGGGGCCCACGCCCTTTATTCCCGGGCTGCATGTGGCCAAGGACAATATGCCGCCCGCCAACGAGCAGGAGCGGCTGGCGCGCGCCGTACTGCATGAGCTGCTGATGCTGCCCTATTACAACGTCTTCGACTGGCTTACCTTCCGCGTGGATGGCGACAAGGTCGAGCTGAAGGGGTACACCCACAGCCTCGGGCTCAGCCGCGACGCCGAGCGCGCCGTCAAGCACATCAAGGGCGTCGGCAAGGTCGTCAATCACATCGAGGAGCTTCCGCCCTCGCCCAACGACGAGCGCATCCGCCGCGAGGTCGCACAGGCCGTCTTCAGCTTCAGCAACCTCGGCCGCTACTCCTGGCCCACGGATACGCGCATCCACATCATCGTCAACATGGGCCACGTGCGCCTGGAGGGCATGGTGGACTCCAAGGAGGACAAGCAGTTGGCCTACATGCGCGCCAACGGTGTCCCCGGCACCTTCGCCGTGGACAACAACCTGGTCGTGGCGCGCTACTAGCACGCGAGCGTTTCCGGCCCCCGTCCTTTGCGCTCCGCCGAGCGCATCCAGACGGGGGCTTTTTGTTTTGGCCTCCACGGCCTTTGTTACAGCAGGATGAATTGCTTGCGCCGTCCGTCCGTAAGCCGCGCTGCGCGTGCTAGTCTGGGCTTTTCCGCCGAGTGAGCAGCCATGCAGGTCATCCCCGTATCGTTCCCCAAAGATTTTCTCTGGGGCGTCTCCACCAGTTCGCACCAGTTCGAAGGTGGCAACACCGCAAACCAGTGGCATGACTGGGAGCGCAGCGGCCACGTCCGCGGAGGCCTGAGCGGTGCTGCCTGCGACTGGTGGAGCAACGCCGAACGCGATCTCGACCTCTGCGCCTCCCTGGGCCTCAACGCCATCCGCATCTCACTCGAGTGGAGCCGCATGGAGCCGGCCTTCGCCCACTGGAGCGACACGGCGGTCGTCCGTTACCGCGAGCTTTTGCGCGCCGCCCGCAGCCGCGGCATGAGGGTCTTCGTCACCCTCCATCACTTCACTCATCCGCGCTGGTTTGAGGCCCGCGGAGGCTTTCTCGACGCCCAGGCCCCGGAGCTCTTCCGCCACTACGCCAAGCGCGCCGTGCGCTCGCTCGGCGATCTGGTCACCGACTGGGTCACCTTCAACGAGCCCAACGTCTACGCCGCCTTCGGCTACGTCTTCGCGGAGTTTCCTCCCGGCCGATTGAATGAACTCAACGCCGCGCTCACCGCCTTTGGCGGCATCATGCGCTCGCACGCCGCCGCCTACGACGTGCTCCACCGCGAGCAGCCCGGGGCCCAGGTCGGCATGGCCCTGCACTACACGGCCTTTGAGCCCGCGCGCGACAATCCTCTGGACCGCCAGTTGGCCGAGGTCTACGACGGACTCTTCAATCGCGGAGCCCTCAGCTACCTGATGGGCGAGCCGCTGCCATTGCCCTTTGCCATGATGGCCACCGCGGTGCCGGAGGTGGCGGGCAAGGCCGACTTCATCGGCCTCAACCTTTACAACCGCCTGCACGTCCGCGCCCCGCTGGGCGAAAAATTCGGCCCCGGCGGCCTGCACGTTCCGCCGCATGTTCCGCAGGGCGACCACGGACACATCTCTCCCTACGGCGAGGCCTACCCCAAGGTCGTCAGCGCGGCCGTCAAAGCCTGGGCGCCGCTCGGCGTTCCCCTCTACGTCACGGAAAACGGCGTGCCGGACCGCGACGACCGCCTGCGCCCGTGGCTCATGGTGCAATCGCTCATCGAGCTGCGCCGCATGTGGCAGCAGGGCTACGACGTCCGCGGATACTTCCATTGGAGCCTGGTGGATAACTACGAGTGGACGGAGGGCTGGCGCCTGCGCTTCGGCCTTTACGCCTTGGACGAGCAGACGCAGCAACGCACCGCGCGCCCCAGCGCCGAACTCTACCGGCAGATCATCGCCGACAAAGGCATCCGCCGCGAAACCGTAAAGATGTATGAGAAGGAGCCGGAGTCTCCGGCGCTTGAACCCTGATTTGTTTCAGCCCGCGCCTAGCAGCGCAAGCTCTCCAACTCCGCGAAGGCCGTCATCGGGTCCAGCAGCTCGCCCAGCGGTAGCTGTTCCTGCGTGGCTTCCGTTTCCGCCACCGGCTCGGGACTAAACCTCGGCCCGTCGTACTTGCGAATCTCCACGCCCTCTTCCGCCACGGTGATGTAGGTGGGGTTCGAGTCAATCCAGCTTCCGCTGTTGTAGTAGTCCACGCCGTTGCGGTTAATGTGCCCGGCCACGTGGGTATGTCCGCAGAAGATGCGCTCCACCCGTGCCGCCCGCGCCCACAGCAGCGCGCCTTCCGCCACGCGGCTCTCCATGCGCAGCCAGCGAGAGTTCACCCGGTCAATCCAGCGTGAGACCGGCTTGCTGCCGCCCTCCAGCTTTTGAATCTGGTAGAACAGCCGTTCGCCAAAGCGGCTCAGCGATTCGTTCTTCAGGCAGAAAGGGTCGAACTGGTGTCCGTGCACCGCCACGTGGCGCCGCCCTTCGAACTCCCACACATAGCGCTGGTACACCGGCACGCCCACCAGGTGACTCATCATCTGCGACAGTCCCTTGTCGTGGTTGCCTTCCACCCACACAACTTCCACCTTGCGCTTTGGATTGCTCAACTTGCGAATGCGTGACAGGAACTTCCAGTGCTCGCTGGTCAGCCGGCTGAAGTTGAGGTCGCTGAAGATATCGCCCAGCAGCACTAGCCTCCGGAAGTTGACGTTGCTCAACAGTTGCGTCGCCTCGCGTGCGCGGCTCACCTCGCTGCCAAGGTGCAGGTCGCTCAGGATCAGGGTGTCCAGCGTTGCCTCTGCCATAACGTATCTATCATGGAGGAAAGCGGTTACGCGACAGTCAAGTGGGGATGAATGTTGGGTGAAAATCCCGGCCCGTGCCGGGCTGGTCACCCCATCGGGCGCCTCCGGAGCGGGGAAGTCCTCCGCCGTAGGATTCCGCAAGTCTCAGCAACAAGCTCAGATTGCATTCCCCCGCTCCGCCACGCTACCTTGTATTCCGCAGAACCCGTTTGCCCGGGGGACGGAGTTCGGTACGGTCTCCGCAGACGGGCGATTCATCGAACTTTTACCTTGGGTTCACCCTGCCGCAAGCGCCTGTAGGCAGGATGTAACCATGAGTGTCCGCAGAGCCATGAAGCACGACTCCGACCTTCCGTTCGCCAAGCTCGGCAAGCAGATTCCCTGGGCGCGCCCCTTCATCCCCGCCAAGCGCCTGGACCGCATGTACGAGGGCGTGCTGAACGATCCTGTCGGCAATGTCTTTGACGCCGTGCTGCGCCAGCTTGCGGTGGAATACACCGTGCCGGACGCCGACCTCGAGCACGTGCCAGCCTCGGGTCCCGTGGTCGTCTTCTCCAACCATCCCTTTGGCATGCTGGATGGCATCCTGATGGCCTCTCTGCTGATGCGTGTGCGTCCCGACGTCAAGCTGCTGGCCAACCAGTTGCTCGCCTGCATGGAAGCCATCAGCGAGCACTGCATCCTGGTGGACAACATGATGGGCGAAGGCCACGAGGCGGCCAACCGCAAGGGCATTCGCGAGGCGCTCGACTGGGTGCGCCAGGGTCATCTGCTCATCGTCTTCCCGGCCGGCGAGGTCGCCAGTTGGAGCCGTCATCACCTCCGTGTCGCCGATCCGCAGTGGAACCGCAACATGGCGCGCATCGCCCGCATGACCCAGGCCACCAGCATCCCGGCCTTCATCAGCGGCACCAACAGCGTGGGCTTCCACCTGGCCGGCATCATCAATCCCAAGCTGCGCACCTTGTTCCTGCCGCACGAGCTGCTCAACAAGCGCGGCCGCAGCATGGAGGTCCGTCTCGGCGCGCCCGTCCTTGGCGAAACGCTCAAGGCCATTGAGGATGACGACAAGGCCATTGATCTTCTGCGCTGGAACAGTTCCTTGCTCAGCCTGCGCGATCGCATTGGCTCGCCGCGCACGCGCCTGTTTCCGCCGCGCTGGCAGCCCCGCCACGCCGTGGCCCCGGCCGAGGATCCCGTCCAGCTTCTGCGCGAGCTGCAGGCACTTCCCGCCGACGCATTGCTGGAATCCGTCGGCAAGATGAGTGTCTACGCGCTCAGCTCCCGCCAGGCGCCACACGTCGTCCGCGAAATCGGCCGCCTGCGTGAGATGACCTTCCGCGCCAGCGGCGAAGGCACGGGCAAGGCTCGCGACCTCGATCGCTTTGACGCCTACTACACCCACCTCGTTTTGTGGAACGACGAGCGCCAGGAGATCGTCGGCGCCTACCGCGTCTGCGACGTGCAGTACGTGTTGCAGCGCTACGGCATGCGGGGGCTCTACACGGCCTCGCTCTTCCGCTTCCAGCCCAGGTTCTTCGCCAAGGTTGGCCCGGCACTCGAGCTTGGCCGCAGCTTCATTCACCTTGACTACCAGCGCCAGTACGCGCCGCTGCTTGTGCTGTGGAAGGGCATTGGCAGCTATCTGCTGCGCCATCCGCACATGCCGGTCTTGTTCGGAGCCGTCAGCATCAGCGCCGACTACTCCATGGCCTCGCGCGAGGTGATGAAGAACTTCCTCGGCGCGCACACCGTCAGCGCCGAGCTGCTCAGCCTGCTGCGCCCCAAGAACCCTCCGCGTGAGGGCCACGACGACGTGCAGGAGCCCGAACTCTTCGCCCGCGTCTTCAGCGTGGATGACATCAGCGACTGGGTCAGCATGTTTGAAAGCGATGGTAAGGGCGTGCCCGTCCTCGTCCGCCATTACATGAAGCTCGGCGGCAAGTTCCTCGGCTTCAACGTGGACGCCAAGTTCAGCAACGTCCTCGACGGCCTTCTGCTGGTGGATCTGCGCGAAGCTCGTCCCGAGCTGCTGGCCCGCTACCTGGGCAAGCAGGGCGCGGCTGACTTCCTCGCCCGCCACGGCGTCACCGTTGCCCCCCGCGATACCGGCGCAACCCCCGCGCGTTAGCCCCGGGGTGCGGTTGCCGATGGCGCCGGCGGTGGCGTATCGTTGCGCCGTGAGGCCGCCACTTTCATCTTCCGCACCTGCCATGGCGACTGGGTTGGCAGGCTCCCCGCGTGCAGGCTCATCGAATCCCTCCGCCTGGTGCCAGCGGCTGCTGGGGCTGTTGCGCAACCTGCCGCGCCAGGCCGGAGTGGATGTGATTCACCGCCTGCGCACCAGCGTGCGCCGCCTGGAGGCGCAGTTGGAGATGCCGCGAGCAGGAGCGGACGCCGGGCTTTTCCGCTGCCCGCCCAAGGTGGCGGGAGCCCTGCGCTCGCTGCGCAGGAAGGCCGGGCGTGTCCGCGATGTGGATGTGCACCTCGCACTGCTCTCCGATCCGTTCTTTGCCTCCCGGGATGCCCGCCGGTTGCGCGCGCCGCTCGCTCGCCGCCTGCGCGCCGAGCGCGTCACCCATCTGGAAGCCTTGCGTGAGTGTGCACGGCGTGTGCGGCCGAGGCTCGAGCGAAAGCTGCCGGAGCTTGTCACGCCGGTCGAAATTTCTGGCGGCCATGCGGAGGCCGTCCGTCTTTCCACCCAGGTGCGGCGGCGCTTCCTGGAGTTGAGCCATCCCATTCCGGAGGATGGCGCGCGCCTGCATCGCCTGCGCATTGACGCCAAGCACCTGCGCTACGGACTGGAGCCTTATGATGGGTTTGTCGAAGCCGAGCGCCTGCTGGCCCAGTTGCGCAAGGTGCAGCAGGCCATCGGAGAGTGGCACGACTGGGCGACCCTGCACGAGCTGGCGCTGAGCACCTTCACCGAGGATCTTCTGACCGAAGCCTCCAGGCAGTTCCTGGCGCTCCTCGAGCGGCGCGTCGCGCGTGAATTCACTGGCGCCTGCCGTGCGGTACACAAAGCGCGCCTCCGTATAATCGCCATGGACGAAGAGATTCCTTTGCCGTCCAACCCGGTGCAGCAACAGACCCTAATCAAGGCGGGATAACGAATGGCAGTTTTAGCGGCCGTAGACATCGGTGCAAACTCGGTCCGGCTCAAGATCGTTCGCGTTGTGCGCAAGCGCCTGCAACTTTTGCATGAGGATCGCGAAGTCGTGCGCCTGGGCGAAGCGGTCTTCCGCACCGGCTCGCTCGACCCCGCGGCCATGGAGCACACGGTGCGCGTGCTGCGCCGCTTTCAAAAGTCGGCACAGGCGCACCAGGCAACCTCCGTCCGCGTGGTGGCCACCAGCGCCCTGCGCGACGCCAACAACTCCGCCGCGTTCCTGCAGTGGGTGCAGGCCGCCGTCGGCTGGCGGGTGGAGGTCATCAGCGGCGTGGAAGAAGGCCGCCTCATCCACCTCGGCGTCATGGCCAACACGCGCATCGGCGCGGGCCGCGTCCTGCTCATTGATCTCGGCGGCGGCAGTTGCGAGCTGACGCTCTCCAACAAGGGTCAGATCGAGCACGTCTACTCTCTGCCGCTCGGTGCCGTGCGCCTGACCCGCGAATTCCTCAAGCACGATCCGCCAACGGCCACCGAGCTCGAACAGATGCGCAGCTACATTCGCGAGGAAGTCGGACGCCTGCGCCGCAAGCTCACCGAGCACAAGATCAACCTGACGGTGGCAACCAGCGGCACGCCGGCCGCGCTCAGCGAGCTCTGGGCCGCCACGGTCAAGCGCGCGTCCGCCGCCCGCGCCGCCTCGCAGAAATCCACGCCCCGCAGCACCAGCACCGTGCCCCGCGCCGGAGTCCTGCGCCTTTCCAGCCGCCTCGCCTCGCTCAACCTGGCGCGCCGGCGGGTGCTCACCGGCATCGGCCCGCGCCGCGCGGAGATCATCATCGCCGGCTCGCAGGTCTTCGCCGAGCTCTTCAGCGAACTCGAGCTCACCAGCTTCCGCTATCTTCCCTTTGGATTGCGCGATGGAGTGCTGGCGCAGATGGCCGCCGAGCTCGACGGCCTTGGCCTGCGCCGCCGCCTGGAGGGCGAGCGCAACAACTCGCTCATGCAGATGGCCGCCCACTACCAGTTGGATCTGCGCTTTGCCACCCGCGTCGCCGAACACGCCGCCCGACTCTTCAAGCTGCTGGCGCCCGTGCACCTTCTGCCGCCGCAGTACTCCGGCCTGTTGCAGGCCGCCGCCACCCTGCACGAGGTCGGCTCGTTCATCAGCCGCGCCGGACGCCGCCGCCACGCCTTCTACATCCTCATTCACTCGGAGCTGCTGGGCTTCACCACTCCCGAGCGCCACTTCATCGCCGCCCTGGCCCGCTACCTCGGCAAGTCGCGCATCACTCCGCAGAGCCCGGCCCTGCGCCTGCTCTCCCCGGCGGACCGCGTGCTATTGCCGAGGGCCGTCGTGCTGCTGCGCCTGGCCCGTGCCATGGAACAGGGCCGCCGTGGCGCCGTGCTCGACCTGCGCGTCAAGGCCGAGCCGCGCAAGGTGCGGCTCACCCTGGTGACGCGCCCCAATGGCGCCGAGCTGGAACTGTGGGCTTTGGAAAGGGAGATTGGTTACTTCTTGGAGGTCTTCGGCCGCACGCTCTCCGTCGTGGAGGTGTAAGCCGTCTTCAGCACCCGGGGCGATACCAGCCACTGCAGCACGGCGCGCTTCGGGCCCAACTCCACCCGGGCCACCGAGCCTTTCTTCATCTCCACCGCGCGCTCGCTGATGCCGCCGCTGACCAGCAGCGACAGAAAGCGGCTCATGTTCGGATTGTGCCCCACCACCATCACGGCTTCCAGCTCGCGCACCTGGTTCAGCAGCATGCGAAAGCTCTCAAAGCTGGCCGCGGGTCCCAACGCCGGCGTGCGTTCAATGCGCTGCTCGTAGGCAATCTCGTTGCCCACCATGCTGGCCGATTGCGTGGCGCGCTTCAGGGGGCTGGAGAAGATCAGGTCCACGTGCACGTCCATCGAACTTAGCAGCCTGCCCACCCAGCGGCATTGTTCAATGCCTTCCTTGTCCAGCGGACGGCGTTCATCCTGCACGGGGCTCTGCCGCCGTTGTCCGGCGCTGGCGTGGCGTAGAAAGTAAACGATCATGCGGACATTCTAACCCTTGCGGGGCTTTGCCGTGCGTTTGGGGGCCGCGGAGCGCGTACCATGCTTTGTCGTGCGTGGCTTGGTCGAACGTGGTTTGCTCGCCCGTGGTCTGCTCGCGCGTGGATTGCCTGTGGAAGCCTCCGCCGCGATGGTCTCCACCGTGGTTGATCCTGCCTTGCGCGGTCTTGCGGTGCGCGCTTTCGCCGCACCTGCCTCTGCCGTGCGCTTTGCCGTCTTCCGTACGGGCTTCTCCATGGCCGCCGCCGGAATCGAGCTGGCATCGCGCCGTCCTTCCGCCACGTCAACCAGGAAATCCTGCGCGCTGAAGGCCACGCCCTTGGCCGCCGCCTTGGGAACCGTGTACTGGCCGCCTTTGAGCAGCGTCCGGCTCTTCACGTTATCTGCCAGGTAGGCCGCCAGAATCTCGTTCTTCACCCGCTCGCGCAGCAGCGCGTCGCGCACCGGAAAGACCACTTCGACCCGCTCGTGCAGGTTGCGCGGCATCCAGTCGGCGCTGCCCAGGTAAATCTCCTCGTCGCCGCCGTTCTGGAAGTAATAGATGCGGCTGTGCTCCAGGAATCGTCCCACGATGCTGCGCACGTTTATGCCGTCGCTCACCCCGCGTATCCCGGGATTCAGCGAGCAGATGCCGCGCACGATCAGCTCAATCTCCACGCCTGCCTGGCTGGCGCGATACAGCTCCTGCACCACGTTCTGGTCCAGCAGGGAGTTCACCTTGGCCACGATCCGCGCCGGCTTGCCCGCCCGCGCGTGGTCGGCCTCGCGGGCAATCAGATTGGCCACGCGCTCGGCCAAATCCACCGGCGCCACCAGCAGCGGATCGTAATTCGGCTGCTCGCTGTAGGCCGTCAAATAGTTGAAGACGTGATGCACCGCCAGCGTCATCTCCTGGTTCGCCGTCAACAGGCTCAGGTCGGTGTAAAACGCCGCCGTCGTGGGGTTGTAGTTGCCCGTGCCCAGGTGCGCGTAGCGCCGGATGGAGCCATCGGCTTCCTTACGCACCGCCAGGCTCAGCTTGCAGTGCGTCTTCAGCCCCACCAGCCCGTGGAAGACCTGCACTCCGGCGTCTTCCAGCTCGCGAGCCCAGCGAATGTTGCTGGCCTCGTCGAAGCGCGCCTTCACCTCGACGACCACCGTGACTTCCTTCGTCGCCGCCGCCTGCACCAGCGCCTCCACAATCGGAGAGTTGTCGTTCGTCCGGTACAAGGTCTGCTTGATGCTCAGCACCGAAGGGTCGGAGGCCGCCGTCTCGATGAAGCTGACCACGCTGTTGTAGCTGTCAAAGGGATGATGCAGCAGCACGTCGCGCTTGCGCAGAGCCTCCCAGATGTCTTTCGATCCCTTGGGCAGCGACCACTCCCGCGCCTGGAATGGCTTGAACTTCAAGTCCGGACGCGGCACCGCGCTGTACAAATGCATCAGCCGGCTCAGGTTCACCGGCCCCGGCGTGCGATACACCTGCCAGTCCTCGAGTTCAAACACGGTCTGCAAGCGGCTGGCAATCTCTTCGCTCGCTCCGGTCTCCAGCTCCAAACGCACGGCATCGCCCTTGCGGCGGTTGTGCAGCTCGGTGCGCACGCTTTCCAGCACCGAGCGCGATTCCTCTTCCTGCAAGTACAGATTGCTGTTGCGCGTAATGCGGAAGGCGCCTTCGCTGACGATCTCATACCCGCGATACATCCGCCCCGCGTGCAGGGCCACCAAATCCGCCAGCGCAATAAAGGAGATTCCATCCTCGTCCGGCAGCCGGATCAGCCGCGGCAGTGAGCGTGGCACGGTCACCACTCCCATGTAGCCCGCATGGTTGGCCGCCGTGTGCCGTTTCCGCCGCATCAGCAGCGCCTGGCACAGCGCCTTGTGGATCACCCGCGGAAACGGATGCGCCGGGTCCACCGTCACCGGCGTCAGCAGTGCGTCCAACTCGTTGCGGCAGTAATCGTCCGCCACCTGGTTCTGTTCGCCGTTCAAGTCCTTCAGCGAGTGGATGTGGATGCCCTCGGCGTCCAGGGCCGGCAGCAGCCGCCGGTTCCAGCACTCGTACTGATCGCGCACAAAGCGGTGCGTGGCCTCGTCCAGCTTCTCGCGCTCTCTCTGCGGCGTCAGCCCGTCGGGACTGGCGTCCACCGCGCCCTCTTCCAGGTGCTGCAACAGCCCGGCCACCCTTATCTCAAAGAACTCATCCAGGTTGCTCGCCGTGATGGCCAGGAACTTCACCCGCTCCAGCAGTGGATTGCTCGCATCCTCCGCCTCTTCCAGCACGCGGCGGTTGAAGGCCAGCCAGCTCAGGCTGCGGTTCAGGTAGTACTCCGGGTTGGCAAGCGTGCGGGGAGGCATGGCATACCAGTGTAATGCCAAGACCTTACCGCCGTGGATGACAGAACGATGAACAAGTTCCTGCCCGGCTTCCTCCTGGCGGAAAAGGCGGGGCCATCCCCCGCTCCCGAGGGCTGGCGGGGGTTATATTGCAGTTAATTTCCCATATTGCGACATTGTGGACCTAAAATTGCCGGAATCTTCACTTTCTTTGGGTCAAAGCGCTTTTTTCTCCGGTTTCCTGCCGTGTTTTTGGTAGGGTACCCCTATTCGAGTTTGACGATCAGTAATCAACAACTCGTGGATAGATCACGTGAGCAAGGAACGAAAAACACCCGTTGCACACCTCTCAGGCCCTTATAAAGTCCAAGTACTAGACAGGGCCGTGGCCCTGCTTGAGATCCTCTCCCTCAGTCCGTCAGAAATGAGTCTCGGAGAGCTGACCACGGCTGTCGGTCTGCACAAAAGCACCGTCCATCGTCTTCTCATGGTGCTGGAAGCCCATCGCCTGGTGGAGAAGAGTCCCATCAACGGCCACTACCGCCTCGGCCTCAAGCTCTTCGAACTGGGTGGCGCCTCCGTCAGCCGCCTCAACCTGCATGAGCGCATCCGCCCGCAACTGGAGTGGCTTACCCACCAGACCGGAGAGAGCGTCTACCTGGGACTCTTTGATCGCGGAGAGGTGCTGTGCCTTGATTTCACCGAGCCGCCGCGCTCCCCGAGCATCCTGCGCCCCTTGGGCAGCCGCTTCAGCGCGCATTGCACCGCGGCCGGCAAGGCCGTGCTCTCGCATTTTCCCGATGAGGTGATCAGCCGAATCCTGCGTCGCCATGGCATGGCGCCGGCAACGCCCAACAGCATCCGCACCGAGGCCGAGTTCCTCGCCGAGGTCGCCGTTACCCGCCAGCGCGGCTACGCCCTCAGCGACGAGGAATTCGTGGAGGGCTTCCGTTCCATCGCCTTGCCCTTCCGCCTGGCCGATGCCAACTCTCCGGCCGCGATTGCGGTCGTCGGTCCCGTTTCGCGCTTCACGGATGATAAGCGCCTTCTGGCCCTGGAAGCCCTGCGCATCGTGGTGGAAGAGGCTTCGCGCCTTCAGGTCAGGAACAACACAGCCGCCAGCCCCAATGGCAGCCTTCGCAAGGTCGACTAAGTTTATTGATGTTCGTGATGCAGGTAAGGTGAGCTGTGCCGGTGCGGCACGCCGTCGTGGACGTGGCGATGCACGTGCACCAGGTTCGCCCGCTGCAACAGCGCCGTGTCGTTCAATATCTCCTGCGGACGGGCGTCGGCCACCACCTCGCCGCCCTCCAGCACCACCGCGCGCTCGCAGATCTCGCCCAGCACTTCCAACTGATGCGTCGCCGTGATGATCGTCTTGCGCCCGTCGTTCCACGAGCCCAGCAGCTCGATCACCTGGCTCTGGCTCCGCGGGTCCAGGGCCGCCGTCGGCTCATCCAGCAGCAGAACGTCCGGCTCCAGCACCACCACGCTGGCCAGCGCCACGCGCTTTTTTTCGCCGCCGCTCAGCCGGTACGGCGCGCGATCCTTCAAATGGCTGGCGCCGATCCACTCCAGCGCCTTGTGCACCCGCTCCAGCACTTCGTCGCGGCTCCATCCCATCTGCAGCGGCCCGAAGGCCACTTCGTCAAACACCGTGGGATTGAACAGCTGCACGTCGGGATTCTGAAACACCATTCCCACCTGGCGATGAAAGCCCAGCGCAAACTTGTCGTCGCCCAGCGCGGCTTCGTTCAACTCCATCCCGCGGAACTTCAACGTGCCGGAGTTGGCAAACAGCAATCCGTCCATCATGCGCAGCAACGTGCTTTTGCCGCTGCCGTTGGCGCCCAGCAGGGCAATGCGCTCGCCCTCACCTACCGTCAGTGAGAGTCCACGCAAGGCCGCCACGCCCTCGTAGGCAAAGTGCAGACCGTGGGCCTCAAACTCTGTCATGCGCTGCGTCTTCGATTCCGGGTTGTGCTGTATGTCGTGCATTGGCTCCAGTCCCTCGTTGCCCGGCTCCCTGAACTTTTCTTTTGGAGCCACGGCCGAACCGCGACTCCCGCTTTACCGCCCCGCCACAACCGCTCCGGCGGCCACCGCCAGCAGCATGGTCACCGCCAGCCAGTCGCGGCCTCTTATGCGGAAATCCGCCAGCAGCCGCACCTCGCCGCGGAAGCCCCTGGCCAGCATCGCCATGTACACCTCGTCGCCCATCGCCATGGTCTTGCTCAGCAACACACCGCCGGTGTTGATCATCATGTGGCGCTGCTCGTGGCCCTTCAGCTTGCCCACCACGCGGCTCTGCCGGGACTCGAACATCTGGTTCGCCGTCTCTGCCAGCAGCACCAGGTAGCGGTGGGTCATCGCCAGCAGCGCAATCACCTCCACCGGAACTCCCAAGGTCCGCAATGCCTTCAGCAGCCACATCCACGGAGTGGTCAGCACCAGCAGCGTGCTCAAGGTCACCGCGGCCTCCACGCGCAGCACCAGCAACACGGCCGTGTGCACGCCATTCGCGGTCATCACCACACCGCCCCACTGCCACAGCGCAATGCCCGGAGTCAGAAACATCGCCGGCGCGGCGATCATGAACGTAAAGGCGAAGGCCACCAGCCACACCCTCCGCGCCAGCGACCACACATTTACCCGCGACGCCACCGCCAGTCCCACTCCCACCGCCAGCAGCGCAAGCAAGGTGGGTACCCGGTGCGCCAAAGCCGAGGCCACCACCAGCGCCAGCATTCCCACCAGCTTCGCCCGCGGATCAATCCCTTGCAGCAGTCCGCCGGAGTGCGCCGCGTCTTCGCTCACCAAGCGTTCGCGCCAGCGCCTGGCTGAAACCGCGCAGCGTGCTCGCCACCGGATGCGCGCTCACCGCTCACGCTCCTCTGGAATGGTCGAAATGCCTTCCGCCGCGTCCTCGTTTCTGCGCCCCGAAAAAATCTGCGCCAGCCACACCACGCCCAGGATGATTCCCACGCCGAAGATGGCCGACAGAAAGTATCCGAAGCCCGCGCTCTTCACAAATCGCGGAGCGTAATCCGGCAGCGGCGCCGTCCACACTCCCGCCAGCCGGCTCAGCCCCTTCGGCGCCACCATCGGAGCCGCCACATTTCCGCTCGCCGCCGCAATCTGCGCCCGTGCCGCCTGGTCGGCAAAATCCCTGGGAGCCCATTCGCCCCACGCCGCGCCTCCCGCCAGGATTCCCAGCGGAGCCAGCAGCATCAGCAACGCCAGCCCGCCCCACAAACTGCGCGGAGTCTTCGGCGTGGCATCCAAGGCCAACCCATCCTTTTTCAATCCTGACGGAGTTAATCCCACCAGCCCCGGCTCGTTGCGGCGCAGATAGCCAAACAGTCCGGCGGTCATCAACGCCTCGGCCACTCCCGCTATCGTCAGGTGCCCGAGCATCATCGCCGGAATCGCCACACGCAGCGGATACGGCGCATACAGCGGCACGCCACTCGCGTCGTGGAACAACATTGGCTGAATGCCCAGCTCGATGGCTGCCAGCAACGCCGCCAAATTGATGCTGCCGTAGCCGGCCAGCGCCGCCGCCACCAGTCGCCGCCGAGACATCGCCGCCGAGCCCATGCTCAGCAGGTGATAAATCCCCCACGCCGCCAGCGAGCCCGCAATCGCCATGTTGAAGCAGTTCGCGCCCAAGGTGGTAATGCCGCCATCGCCAAAGAACAATGCCTGAATCGCCAGCGCCAGTGAGACGGCCATCATCCCGCCCCACGGACCCAGCACAATCGCCGCAATCCCCACGCCCAGCGCGTGGCCCGTCGTCCCGCCCGGCAGCGGCAGATTGAACAGCATCACCACAAAGCAGAAGGCGGCCATCAGAGCCAAACGGGGCAAGGCCCGGCCCAGCATCTGGCGGCGTGTGCGGCGCAAGGCCTGCCACCAGAATCCGGCGCTGGCCACATACATCGTGGCGCAGGTCGAAGGGCTCAAATATCCGTCGGGAATGTGCAAGGCCGGCGCTCCTGGTCGCTGGAAACAACCAGTGCCTAGTGTACCCGAGGTGGGCCGTTCATCATCCCGTTTTGGGCGACGCACGCCTCATCCCCAACCGCCTTGCAGCTTTGGAACCCGCCGCGCACCTTGTTCAACCGTCTTCGCCCGTGCGGCTCTCAAGCCCGCGCGCCTTCCATCCGATATGCCATTTGAAGGCGCATCGCGCCCAGGAGATTGCAATGGAAAACACCACCACCGCCACCGGCGATGCCGCTTCCTCGGCGCAACTGCTTCAGCTCGTCAGCTTCAGCGTCGCCGCCGAAGAGTATGGCCTGGACATTCTCCGCGTGCAGGAGATCATCCGCACCCAGCAACTCACCCGCGTCCCCAACCTGCCGGACTACGTCGAAGGCGTCATCAACCTGCGCGGCAAGGTCATCCCCGTGGTGGCCCTGCGCCGCCGCCTTGGCCTGGAGGCGGTGGCCAGCGACAAGAACACGCGCATCGTCGTCGTCGAGGTCCACGGCCAAACCATCGGCTTCATCGTGGACGCAGTCAGCGAGGTTCTGCGCATCAGCAGTGACACCGTGGAAGCCACGCCGCGCATCGGCCAGGTCGAGCGCGAATACATCAGCGGCGTCGGCAAACTCGACTCGCGGCTGCTGCTCATGCTCGACCTCGAACGCCTGATGAACCAGGAAGAGATCGGCGCCACCATCCAGTAACACGCTCGCCTTGCTCCCACCCTGCCCCGGCGGCCTATTCTGACTAGCGTCTTTAGGCCCCGGGGCGTTTTTGCGTGTGATGTTCTCGCTGTCATTCGGAGTGCCGAACGTCAGCGGGTGCCCCATCCTTCCGCCCGCAGTTGGCGGAGGGTGGGGTAGTTGCCCTTGCTCTTAACCTCCGAAACTTCCGACACCTCCGACACCTCCCACCTTGGTGGGTGGCCCGTTCAAGGCCTCCTTTGGCTTGAGTGGGGGAGTTGACCTTGTCTTTGACGTTGCTCTTGCTTTGTATCTGTAGTTGTTCTTGTCTTTGTTGTTGCTGTTGCTCTTCAAGTGTCATCCTGAGCGAAGCAGGCGCGCCAGCGCCTGCGAAGTCGAAGGACCCCTATATAGGAGAAAAATTTCAATCTGTCTTCCCGGGTGCCCCACCCTTCCGCCCGCTGTTGGCGGAGGGTGGGGTAGTTGCCTTTGCTCTTAACCTCCGCAACTTCCGACACCTCCGCAACCTCCGAAACCTCCCACCTTGACCCTTCCCGCCCCCACCCCTACACTCTCTTCAGCCCATGACTCTCACCCTCTTAGACTGGTCTGCCATCTTCGGTTACCTGGCCATCACCATCCTGCTTGGCTTCTGGTTCCGCAAGCGTTCGTCGCGCAGTGTGGACGACTATTTCGTCAGCGGCCGCAACGTCAACTGGTGGCTCGCCGGAACCAGCATGGTGGCCACCACCTTTGCCGCCGACACGCCACTGGCCGTGACGTTTCTCGTCTACACCCAGGGCATCAGCGGCAACTGGCTCTGGTGGGCTTCGCTTCTCAGTGGCATGATGACTGTCTTCCTCTTCGCGCGCCTCTGGCGCCGCAGCGGACTTCTCACCGACGTGCAGTTTGCCGAGCTGCGTTACTCGGGGCGCCCCGCGGCTTTTCTTCGCGGCTTCCGCGCCGTCTATCTCGGACTGCTGATGAATTGCGTCATCCTCGGCTGGGTCACCAAGGCCATGACCAGCATCGTCGGCACCACGCTCGGCGGCTCGCCCATGATGCTCACCATCGCGCGCCACGTTGCCCCGCTCGGCGGGCCCTGGGCAGGTCCGGATGGCGCGGCCCTCGCCGTCTGCGTCTTCTTCCTCATTCCGTTCACCGGCCTCTACGTCTCGCTCGGAGGACTCTGGGGCGTTCTCTGGACCGATCTTTTCCAGTTCGTCCTCAAGATGGGCATCGTCATCGCCGTCGCCTACTACGCCGTCCGCGCCGTCGGCGGCATGGATGTCCTTCTCGCCAAGCTCACGGTCATGCAGGGCCTGGAATCATCCACAAACGCATCGTCGCCCGCGCACCCAGCCGGCAACCCGCTCGCGTTCTTCCCCTCGCTTGGCCACGGACTCACCACGGAAATGCTGTGGACCGTCCCGCTCATCACCTTCCTCGTCAACATTGGAATGCAGTGGTGGGCCGTCTGGTATCCCGGCGCCGAGCCCGGTGGCGGAGGCTACATCGCGCAGCGCATCTTCAGTGCCCGCGACGAGCGTCAGGGCCTGCTCAGTGTTCTCTGGTTCAACGTGGCGCATTACGCCATGCGCCCCTGGCCGTGGATCCTCACCGGCCTCTGCGTCATCGTCCTTTATCCCGGCCTCCAGCATCCCGAGCAGGGTTACATGCTGGTGATGAACCACACTCTGCCGCCCGCCCTGCGCGGCCTGGCCATCGCCGGCTTCCTCGCGGCCTTCATGTCCACCGTGGCCACGCAGCTCAACTGGGGTGCCAGTTATCTCGTCAGCGATTTCTATCGCCGCTTCCTGCATCCCACGGCCACGAACGCGCATTACGTCCGCATCTCTCGCGCGGCCACCGTGCTGCTCGTCGTCGCCTCCGCCTGGGTCAGCGTTCATCTCGACTCCATCGCCGGAGGCTGGCAGGTTGTCATGGAGGTTGGCGCCGGAACCGGAGCCGTCTACCTGCTGCGCTGGTACTGGTGGCGCATCAACGCCTGGTCGGAGATCAGTGCCATGGCCACCTCGCTCGCCGTGGCCCTGGCCCTGCACTTCGCGCATCCCTTCCACGGCAGCTCGCCCGTGGTCTTCGCCCTCACGGCCTTGACTACGACCATCATCACGTCGCTCGTTTGGCTCTCGGTAACGCTTCTCACGCCGCCCGAGCCGCCGCAGATACTGGAGAGCTTCTACCGCCAGGTGCGTCCCGATGTCCGAGGCTGGCAGCCGGTCGCCCGCGCCATCGCCGCCACCGATGGCCCTGCGGCCCCCGCACCCACGCGCGACCTCGGACGCAATCTGCAAGCCTGGCTGCTCGGTTGCGCCATGGTCTACCTCTGCCTCTTCGGCACCGGCAAACTCCTGCTCGGCCAGCCCACGCTCGGAGCCATCCTGCTCGCGCTCTCCGCCCTCTCGGCCGTGGCCTTGTATAAAAACTTCGTCACCGGCTTTAGCAAGGAGCCCGAATAGCGTCCACTCAAATCCGGCGCGCCGCCCACTCCCTCCCGCCGCGTTTTTCTTGACCGTCCACGCCCCCTCATGGGTTATTTTTGTGTATCTCCGTATTTGTTAAATCACCAGCGCCACCCCCAGCGCGATGGTGCAATTGAAAGAGGAACGACCAACGATGAAGAACTTTCTGCTTACCCTCGGAGTCCTGCTGTTGATCACTCTCCCCGCCCTTGCCGACCAGGTGGTGCTCAAAAATGGAGACCGCCTTACCGGCACCGTTCTGCGCAGTGATGGCAAGGTGGTCGTGTTCAAGTCCGACCTTGCCGGCGAGGTCTCCATCCCGCTCGACGCCATTACGGAACTCACCTCCACGCAGAATCTTCACATCGCACTCAAGAGCGGCAAGACCGTGGAAGGCAAGCTCAGCGCCACCGCCGATAGCGTCACCGTCGCCGCCACGCCCGCGCCCGTCACCGCCGCCAAGGCCGAGGTCACCGCCATTCGCAATGACGCCGACCAGGCCGCCTACATCCGTCAGCTTCATCCCAGCCTCACCCAGGGATGGGCCGGAGGCTTGAACGTGAGCTTTGCCATGACCGGCGGCAACAGCTCCACCAGGAGCTTCGGAGTGGCCTTCAACGCGGCGCGCAAAACCAGCCGCGACCAGATCAGCCTCTACGCCAATTCCATCTACTCATCCAACGATCTCTCCGGCACCTCCACCACCACGGCCAACGCGCAGCAGGGCGGAGCCCGTTACGACCGCAACGTCAATCCCAAGCTCTTCGCCTTCGGCGCCGCCGACTTCCAGTCCGACGCCCTGCAGTCGCTCGACCTGCGCTCGGTCCTCACCGGAGGCTTCGGCTACCACGCCATGGCCACCAAGCGCACCACGCTCAACATCCTCGGCGGCATCAACTACACGCATGAGACTTACGACACCTTCTCGCGCAGCTTCCCGGCCGCCACGCTCGGCGAAGAAATCGCCTTCAAGTGGAAGCCCAACACCACCTTCACCGAGAAGGCTTACATCTTCCCGGACTTCGGCGACCTCGGCCAGTACCGCGCCACCTTCGATGTCGGCGCCGTCAGCAAACTCAACAAGTGGCTGGGTTGGCAGGCGGCCTTCGGCGATATCTACGTAACCAATCCGCCGGCCGGCAAAAAGCAGAACGACACGGTCTTCACCACCGGCCTCAGCTTCACCTTCAAGCACTAACCCGCACGGGGGATTTAGCACCCGGCGCGGCAAAATACAAAAGGGCGGATGCCATTGGCGTCCGCCCTTCTTTTTTCTCGCGTGAGGCTCTCGCTCTTACTCTTCCGTCCGCGCGCCGGCCGCTTGCCGTCCGCGCCGCCTCGGCTCGCCCGCGTCTTCCTCCCACACCGAGCTGTACTTCGGATCGGCGGCCATGCTGCGGCACACGTTCAAAAACGCCGTGCCCGCGTGGCTCAGCGTCGCCCCCTTGCGGCTCACCAGCCTTAATGTGCGCTCCAGTTGCAGCTCCTGGACCTTCACCGCCACCAGTTCGCCGCGTGCCAGCTCGTCGGCCACGCACATCCGCGGCATCAGGGCCACGCCGTTGCCCATGCGCACAAACTCCTTGATGCTCGTCAGCGTCGGCAGGTCCACGTTCATATGCAGAGTGATATTGTTGCGCTTGAAGGCGTCAATCACCTTGATGCGCAGCGGCGATGTGACGTTGTGCGCCACAAAGCTCTCCGCGCCCAGGTCGTGAATGCTCACCTTCTCGGCCGTTGCCAGCGCGTGTCCGGGATAAACCACAAACACCACCTCGTCGCGGTAGATCACCGTCGAGTGCAGTTGCTCATCCTCGGGCTTAAAGCTCAGCACGCCGAACTCCACCTGGTGATTCAAAATCTGCCGCGGAATGTCTCCGCTCAGCGACCTTTGCACCTGGATTTTGATCAGCGGGTGCATATGGTGGTACAGGTGCAGCGCCGGCAGCAGACACAGGCTGGTGAACTCGTTGGCCGCCACCGTCAGCTTGCCCTCGTGCAGACTGCGCAGCTCGGTAATCGCCTCGTGCGCCCGTTCGCGCAGGTTCAGCAGCTCTTCCGCGTAGGCCAGCAGCACCTTGCCTGCGGCGGTCAGCGTGCCGTCGCGGCTGCTGCGCTCAAACACCTTCTCACCCAGCTGTTCTTCCAGTTTGCCAATCGTCTGGCTCACCGCGCTCTGCGTGCGATGCAACCTGAGCGCCGCTCTCGAAAAGCTCCGCTCCTGTGCAACTGCAAGAAACGCCTCAAGTTGGTACAGGTCCATGGATTAGCCTCCCATGCGACAAAAGTAGACACGCTTATTAAATCACATTCACTAATGCCTGTGATAATAAAAGAAGTTTGACTAATGTGGACTTAGCCCGGACACTATCCAGCATGGAAACCGACGTAAACCCTTCCGCCGCCCGCGTCCTCGTCTTTGACACCACTCTCCGCGATGGCGAGCAGTCGCCCGGTTGCAGCATGAACACCACCGAAAAGCTCATCATCGCCCGTCAGTTGGAGCGTCTCGGCGTTGACATAATCGAGGCCGGTTTCCCCATTGCCTCCATCGGAGATTTCGAGGCCGTCCAGCGCATCGCCCACGAGGTTCATCGCCCGCGCATCGCCGCCCTGGCCCGCTGCGTCCCCCATGACATTGAGACCGCCGCCCGCGCCCTCGCTCCCGCCCGCCGCAGCCGCATCCACACCTTCCTCGCCACCAGTGACATTCACCTCGCCTACAAGCTCAAAATTTCGCGCTCAGACGCCCTGCGCTCGGCCGCCGAATCCGTCGCCTACGCGCGCAGCTTCTGCGATGACATCCAGTTCTCGCCGGAAGACGCCACCCGCTCCGACCCCGATTTTCTCTGCGAAGTCCTGCAGGCCGTGGTCGAAGCCGGCGCCACCACGCTCAATATTCCGGATACCGTCGGCTACACCGCTCCCGACGAGTACGGCCGGCTCTTCCGCCGCATCCGCCAAACCGTGAAGGGCAATTACACGCTCTCCGCGCATTGCCATAACGATCTCGGTCTCGCCGTCGCCAATTCTCTGGCCGCCGTCACCAACGGTGCCCGCCAGGTCGAATGCACCATCAACGGCATTGGCGAGCGCGCCGGCAACGCCGCCCTGGAAGAGCTGGTCATGGCCATGCATGTCCGCCAGGATCTCTTCGCCGCCACCTGCTCCGTGGAGCGTGCCGAGCTCTATCCCTCCAGCCAGTTGCTCAGCCAGACCCTGGGCTTCAACGTGCAGCCCAACAAGGCCATCGTCGGGCGCAACGCCTTTGCCCACGAGGCGGGAATCCACCAGCATGGCGTTCTCAGCAACCCGCTTTGCTATGAGATCATGACCCCCGAATCCGTCGGAATGCCGCAGGATCGCCTCGTTCTGGGCAAACACAGCGGCCGCCACGCCCTCGTCCACCGCTTCAACGAGCTCGGTCTCGACGTCGCCACCCATGAGATTGACGAGCTCTACACCCGCTTTACCCACTTGGCTGACCGCAAGAAAAAGGTTTACGATCAGGACTTGATCTCCATGGTCCTCACCCATCGTGGGCCGTTGGGGAAATCGGCGAATGTGGCGGCGCAATAACAAAAATGAAATTGAATGTTGCAGTACTCCCCGGTGACGGGGTTGGGCCGGAGGTTACGCGTGAGGCGGTGCGCGTCCTTCGTGCGGTCTCCGACTTCTGTGGTTACGACTTTCGCTTTGAGGAAGCTCCCATCGGCGGCGGCGCCTCGCTGGAATTCGGCCAGCCCTTTCCGCCGCACACCCGCGAGCGCTGCCTGAACTCCTCGGCCGTGCTGCTCGGTGCCGTCGGCGGTCCGCAGTTCGATCACCTCACCGGCGAGCGCCGTCCCGAAGCCGGTCTGCTGGAGCTGCGCCACACCCTGGGATGCTTCGCCAACCTGCGTCCCGCCATCGCCTTTCCGTCCATCGCGTCCTGCTCGCCCCTGCGGCCGGAGCGCATCGCCGGCGCCAACATTATGATCGTCCGCGAGCTGCTCGGCGGCCTCTACTTTGGAGAGCCCCGCGCCATTGACGTGGACGGCCATCAGGCCTTCAACACCATGCGCTACACCGAGCATGAGATCGAGCGCGTCGCCCGCGTCGCCTTCAGGCTCGCCGAGCGCCGCAAGAAGACGCTCGTCTCCGTGGACAAGGCCAACGTTCTGGAAACCTCGCGCTACTGGCGTCAAACGGTCACCCGCGTCGCCGCGGAATTCCCCGACGTCACCCTCGAACACGCGCTGGTGGATTCCTTCGCCATGAACGTCATCACCTGGCCCGCGCGTTACGATGTCGTCCTCACCGAAAATCTCTTCGGAGACATTCTCAGCGACGAGACCGCCGTCATCGCCGGCTCGCTCGGCATGTTGCCCTCGGCCAGCATCGGCGGCAAGGTGGATCTCTACGAGCCCATTCACGGCTCTGCTCCGGACATTGCGGGCAAGGGAATCGCCAATCCCATCGGCGCCATCGGCTCGGTGGCCATGCTGCTGCGCCACACCGCCCGCCTCTTCGCCGAGGCCGATAGCGTTGAGGTCGCCATCGAGGCCGTCCTCAAGGCCGGCTTCCGCACGGCCGATCTTCTCCCCGCCGCCGAGCGTTCCAAGGCCATCTCCACCGAGGAGATGGGCCGCCGCATCGCCGAAGCCACGGTCGAAGCTCTCAACACCCGCATGGCCTACCATGCAGTCTAAGGATGGCCTTGTGTCGAATAACGCCAGCACCAACGCACCCCGCAGCCTCTTCGACAAGCTCTGGCAGGCGCACGTCGTCCACCAGGCCGAAGGCCAGCCCACTCTGCTCTACATTGATCTCCATCTCGTGCATGAGGTGACGACCCCGCAGGCCTTTGAAGGTCTCCGCCTGGCCAATCGCAAGGTCCGCCGTCCCGACCTCACCTTCGGCACCGTGGATCACAACGTGCCCACCACGCGCGAGCATCGCTTCAACATCCTCGATACCGTCGCCCGCCAGCAGATTGAAGCCTTGCGCAAAAACTGCGCCGACTTCGGCATCCATCTCGCTGATGTCGGTAACGCCGAGCAGGGCATCGTGCACGTCATCGGCCCCGAGCTCGGCCTCACGCTTCCGGGCAAAACCATCGTCTGCGGAGACAGCCACACCAGCACGCACGGAGCCTTCGGCGCACTCGCCATCGGCATCGGCACCAGCGAGGTCGAACACGTCCTGGCCACGCAGACCCTCCAGCAGAATCGTCCCAAGAGCATGCTGGTTCGCGTCAACGGCGCGCTGCCGGCGGGCGTCACCGCCAAGGATCTCGCCCTGGCCATCATCCATCAGATCGGCACCGACGGCGGCACCGGCTCGGCCATCGAGTACTCCGGCGAGGCCATTCGCGCTCTCAGCATGGAAGGCCGCATGACCCTCTGCAACCTCGCCATTGAAAGCGGCGCGCGCAGCGGCATGGTCGCCCCCGATGAGACCACCTTCGCCTACCTCAAGGGCCGCCCCTACGCTCCGCAGGGTGAAGCCTGGAACAAAGCCGTCGCCTACTGGCGCACGTTGCCCACTGATCCCGGCGCCAAGTTCGATCGCGTCGTCGAGGTGGATGCCACCCGCATCGAGCCCTGGGTCACCTGGGGCACCTCGCCCGGCATGAGCGCGCCCATCAGCGGCCTCGTGCCCACTCCGGAAGAAGGCCGCGACGAGGTCGAGCGCCTTGGCATCTCTCGTGCGTTGGAGTACATGGACATCAAGGGTGGCACGCCCATCGCCGAACTCAAAGTGGATCGCGTCTTCGTCGGCAGTTGCACCAACGGACGCCTGGAAGATCTTCGCGCCGCCGCCAGCGTCCTTCGCGGACATCACGTCAGCCCCCGGGTGCAGATGATGGTTGTTCCCGGCAGCGAGCTGGTCAAACAGCAGGCGGAAGCCGAAGGCCTCGACAAAATCTTCCTCTCGGCCGGTGCCGAATGGCGCGAGCCCGGCTGCTCCATGTGCCTCGGCATGAATCCCGATACGCTCCAGCCCGGCGAGCGTTGCGCCAGCACCAGCAACCGTAACTTTGAAGGCCGTCAGGGTCGCGGAGGCCGCACGCACCTCGTCAGCCCATCCATGGCCGCCGCCGCCGCCGTCGCCGGTCACTTCACTGACGTTCGCCTCTGGAAGGCCGGAGAATAATCATGCAGCCCATGCGCATCCATCACGGAATCGTCGCGCCGCTCGACCGCGCCAACGTGGACACCGATCAGATCATCCCCAAGCAGTTCCTCAAGCGCATCGAGCGCACCGGCTACGGCCCGTTCCTCTTTAACGACTGGCGTTACGACGCCGCCGGCAACCCGCGCCCGGATTTTCTTCTCAACCGCGAGCCGTACACCAGGGCCACCATCCTCCTCGCCGGACGCAACTTCGGCTGCGGCAGCTCCCGCGAGCACGCCGCCTGGGCGCTCACCGACTTCGGAATCCTCGTCGTCATCGCCCCCAGCTTCGCCGACATCTTCCACCAGAACGCCGCCAACAACGGCCTGCTCACCGTCGCCCTGCCGGAAGAAAAGATCGCCGAACTCTTCGCCCGCGCCGCCGCCCACCCCGGCTACCAGCTCACCGTCAACGTGGAAACCCTCACCCTCACCGACGACCAGGGCTACAGCGCGAAGTTCCCGCTCGACCCCTTCCGCCAGCATTGCCTGCTCAACGGACTCGACCAGATCGGCATCACCCTTCAGCACGAATCGGCCATCCAGGCCTACGAGGCCAGGCCAAAGCCGTACTAGCTTCCAACCAGACAATCTCTGATTTGGGTGCCCCATTCAAGCCCGACTTTGGCTTGAGTGGGGTAGTCGCTTTTGCTTTTGTTTTTGCTCTTGTTCTTGGTTTTGACTTTGACTTTGTTCGTGCTTGGTGCCCCATGTCTGGCCCGCCATTGGCCAGACGTGGGAATCAGTAAACTTGAATCGGCTGCCCCACCCTTCCGCCTTCTTTTGGCGGAGGGTGGGGTTGTTGCTTTTGCTGTTGCTCCACGTCACTCAAAGTAGAAAGCTTGGTGCCCCATGTCTGGCCTGCATATGGCCAGACGTGGGAATCAGTAAACTCCACACGCACGGCTGCCCCATCCTTCCGCCCTCTTTTGGCGGAGGGTGGGGTTGTTGATCTTGATTTACGGGTGCCCCATCCTAGCCGTAGTTGCTAGGGTGGGGCAGTTGACCTTGCCCTTGAATTTGTCTTTGTTTTGCATTTGCTCTTTATTTTGTTTTTGATCTTAAGTGTCATCCTGAGCGGAGCGAAGGACCCACGCTCAGTTGGTATCGCCGCGCCGCTCAAGGTCACCAATAGAACTGGCTGCCCTACCCTTCCGCCCTCTTTTGGCGGAGGGTGGGGTAGTTGACCTTGCTCTTGATTTTGTCTTTCCCCTCGAAGTGTCATCCTGAGCGCAGCGAAGGATCCCCGTACAATCTGTCACGCAGATTCCTCTCAAGGTCACCCACCGAGTGCGGCCGGGTGCTCTCCCCGTCGCCGTTTGTTCCGGATGTGGGGCCGTCAGTTTTTGCTCTTGTTTTTGCGGACATTCCGCAGAATTGGGTTAAACTCTCAGCATGGCAAACAAAAACGCACCGAAGCGCGAAGTCAAGAAGCCGAAGAAAAAGAAAACCGTCTAACCTCAAAACCAGGCAGCCTTCCGGCTCACAAAGAAGAAACTCGAATGGCCCATACAAGCCTTCTGTCGGCTTGAGTGGGTCATTTTCTTTTTGCCTTCACCACAACGTAAGTACGGGTGCCCCACTCTTCCGCCTTTTTGGGGCGGAGGGTGGAGTTGTTGATCTTGATTTACGGGTGCCCATCCTAGCCGTAGTTGTCAGGGCGGGGTAGTTGTCTTTGTTGTTGCTCTTGTTCTTGTCCTCGTTTTTGCTTTTGTCTTTGCTCTTGTTTTTGAGTGTCATCCTGAGCGCAGCGAAGGACCCCCGTACGGCTTACGTCACCGGTGCCGCCGCAGGTCACCAATCGCTCGGAGGTCCACGTCTCTCTTCAACAGAAATGCCTGGCGGGTGCCCCATCCTAGCCGTAGTTGCTAGGGTGGGGTAGTTGTCTTTGTTGTTGCTCTTGTTCTTGTGTTCGTTTTTGGATTTGCCTTTGCTCTTGTTCTTGGGTGTCATCCTGAGCGGAGCGCAGCGGAGTCGAAGGACCCCTATCCAATCTGTTCCACACACGCACGGGTGCCCCATCTTCGCCGCCGCCGTTGCGGCTAAGGTGGAAACCAGTACTCTCCACCCAAGGAGGTTTTGCTCTTGCTTTTGTTTGTAGGTGTCATCCTGAGCGAAGCGAAGGACCCCCGTACGGCTTACGTCACCGGTGCCGCCCCAGGTCACCAACCGCTCGGCTGCCCCCGTCGCTCTTCAACAGAAATGCCTGGCGGGTGCCCCATCCTAGCCGTAGCTGCTAGGGTGGGGTAGTTGTCCCCTCCCCCAATCCCCTCTTGCCAAAACCTGTATTAATTTACGGTTTTGATTGAAATCCTCCCCTCCGCCCCCGTAAACTCACCGAGTACACATTTTTCCTGTTTTCTATGCAGGTTTTCTCGCCGCCGGCGCCCTCGGAGAGCCTTTTCCCGCCGCCCGCCCCGAAAACCTGCCGCTGGCGACAGGTTTTCATGCGAAAGCGGCCCGCCCAGGCACCTTTTCGGCCGGCCGCAGGAGGTTTTTCCCCATGCCCACACGAGAATTTCCCCGCGTCAGCGCCCCCGCTGCCGCCCCCCGCGCCGAAGTCGCTCATCCCGCCATCGCCCGCGCCAAGGCCCTTATCGCTCAAGGAATTACCGCCTCCGGCTACGCCCACGCCGCGGAGATTGCACTGCTCGAAAAACAGGACCCCGCGGGCTATTGGTGTGGCGATCTCACCGCCGACTCGACGCTCCTAAGTGACTATATTTTGTTGCAGATGTGGCTCTACCCCGCGGCCGAAAACGGCATCTGGGATCCTCCCACCATGCCCCGAATTCGCCAGGCCACGGCCGGAATTTTGGACATGCAGCTCCCCGGCGGAGGCTGGAATATCTATGAAAATGGGCCAGTTGAGATCAATGCCACGGTGCGGGCCTACACCATGCTCAAGTTCACCGGACTGGACCCGGAAGACCCCCGCATGCGCCGTGCCCGCGAGCTCATCCTGCGCATGGGCGGCATCCAGGCCTGCAACAGTTACACCAAGCTAAACTACTCATTATTCGACCTTTTCCCGCGCAAGTACGTGCCCACCATCCCGCCGGAAATTCTCATTATTCCGGGCAACGTGCTGTACGAAATGTCTTCCTGGACGCGGACGATTATCGTTCCGCTCAGCCTGGTGCAAGCCGTTGGAGGCACAAGACTTACGCCCGGCGGGCTGAAGATTGACGAGCTCTTTCATCCGCACCGCAAGCTGGCTTTGGCCCGCAAAGACCGCATTGCAAACCTCTTCCTCCAGGCCGACAAGCTGTTTAAACGTTGGGAGCGCAAGGGTTTACAGGCCATCCGCAACAAGGCCGTCAAGGCCGCGGAGCACTGGGTTCTGGACCGTTTGCAGTACACCGACGGCCTGGGAGCGATTTATCCGGCCATGATGTACGCCATAATGGCAATGGATTCATTGGGTTACGAGCGCGACCATCCCGAGCTTGTGCTGGCCATCCAGCAGTTTGAAGACCTCATCCTGGAGCGCGACGGAAAAGCCGTTTTTCAGCCCTGCAAAAGTCCCGTGTGGGACACGGCCATTGCGGCTTTTGCCCTGGGTGAGCAGGGCCCGGCCAAGCTGGATGCGGCGGCCACGGCGGCCTTGCAGAAGTCCGCTGACTGGTTGCTGACAAAGGAGATACGCCGCAAGGGAGACTGGGCGGCGAAGCGGCCGGACCTGACTCCCAGCGGATGGGCATTTGAGTTTGCCAACGAGTTTTACCCTGACATTGACGACACGGCGATGGTGCTGCTGGCGCTGATGCACGCCAAGGCCACCGATTCCGGCAAGCAGCAGAGGACGGAGGCGCGCGCGGTGCGGTGGCTGCTGGGCATGCAGAGCAGCGACGGCGGATGGGCGGCCTTTGACGTGGACAACAACTGGCAGTTCCTCAACAAGGTTCCCTTTGCCGACCACAACGCCATGCTGGACCCCACCTGCGCCGACATTACGGGGCGCGTGCTGGAGTGCCTGTGCCGGCGCGGATTCACCTTTGAGCATCCGGCGATTGCGCGCGGCGTGGAATACCTTTTGCAGCAGCAGGAACCGAATGGCAGCTGGCTGGGACGCTGGGGCGTGCTGTACGTGTATGGGACGTTTCTGGCGATCCGCGGATTGCGTGCGAGCGGGGCTCCGCAGGCCGAGGCGGCGATTGCGCGCGGCGCGGAGTGGCTGAAGACGGTGCAGAACAAGGATGGCGGCTGGGGTGAGAGCTGCAAAGGGTATGAGACGTCGCAGTTTGAGCCGCACCCGAGCACTCCGTCGCAGACGGCCTGGGCGGTGATTGGATTGGTGTCGGCCGGAGAGGCCGAGAGCGAGGCCGCGCGCAAGGGCATCGAGTGGCTGCAGACACATCAGCGCCAGGACGGCACGTGGGAAGAGAACGGAACGACGGGCACGGGCTTCCCCAACGTCTTCTACATCAAGTACCATCTGTACCGCGATTACTTCCCGCTGCTGGCGCTGGCCTGCTATGCGAAGGCGGTGGAAGAGCAGGGAAAGTTCGACAGAGGGCATCATGGGTCCAATGAAGGTGGAGATTCATCAGAGCTCGGCTTCGGTCTCTGAGGCGAGGATTCGGCAGCACAATGTTCTGATTGACCGTCCCGTGGCAAAGGGCGGCGAGGACAAAGGGGCGATGGGCGGCGAGCTGTTTTTGGCCTCCATTGGCGGATGCTTTATGAGCAACCTGCTGGCGGCCATACGGGCTCGCGGAGCCGCCGTGACCGACGCGAAGGCCGAGGTGACGGGCACGCTGCTGGAGTCGCCGGCGCGCTTTGCATCCATACATGTCAATGTGTCGGCGAAGTATGCCGAGCGCGCCGAGTTTGAGAAGCTGGTGGAGATTGCCGAGCGCGGCTGCGTGATGATGAACACTCTGCGGGGGAAGCTGGAAGTGACGGTGGAGATCGGAGGGTAGGGACTCCTCCGATTGGTGAGTGAAGGTTGAAGTCAACTGCCCCACTCAAGCCAACAGAGGGCTTGAATGGGGCACCCCGAGATTAAGGTTTCAGAGGTTTCAAAGTTTAGGAGGTTTCGGAGGTTAAGATCAACATCAACTACCCCACCCTGGCAACGACGGCTAGGATGGGGCACCCGGAATTGATTGCTTCCCACGTCTGGCCAAATGCAGGCCAGACATGGGGCACCAATCATTCCTTCTTAAGTGGAGCGTGGGCCACACTGCCCGTGGGCTCAGGGTTAGACTAGTATTCTCTGTTTTCTGCGACGCTCACGCATAACCCAGATCAACTTACCCGCGGATAAGAAGGCTAGAAGAAAGAAAACATATAGCACAGCGTAAATTATCATAGCCCTGTTCGCCGCTAAGCGTGCAGCGTACTCCCTGCCATCATATCCTGCTACCGCGATGTAGGATTCGGGTGGGAACAACCAAACGAGGATTGGGGTACAGGCAAGCTTGGCTACCAGTGCACTTGCAATAAGGAAAAGTAACCATCCTCGACCTCCCACTTCCCAACTATCGCGACGCAACCAGCGCACTAGAAAAAATATACCTGTGCAGATACAACCAAACACAGCGATTGTCACAATCCACGCGACAACGAGGTCTTGGTTATCGCGAATGAAATAGTCGTAGATATAGTCACACAGTTGAATCGCAAAATGAGCAATTACGCAGCCAGCAGCAATCGAAACCGATAGTCTCACTAAAGAATGCTTCTTAAGTCGTTCTAGCATCATTGCCTCACGGCCCACAATAATATCCGAACTCCTCGTCTGATACCCATAATGCCTGCTGTAACTCTGGGAAGCTACCTAGGAAACCTCGTCCAGGCGATTGACATCCGGCGGGGATTCACGCTAACGTTTGTTGCAGAGCTTATGCGCAATCAGCGATTTACATTCGGCTTTTTTGCTTACCGCGGATTTACAGCGCGGCGGGGCAGGGCAGTGTGCGCAGCAGGAGTCGGGCTCTAAGGGATTACGCACACAGTTTCTGAACCGGCCGCGATCGCGAATCGCGGCCTTTGTGTTTTTGCGCGATGTGTTTTTAAGAGAAGGCTAATTGCACACGGCTATTGGGTGACTGACTGCTTCCCACGTCTGTCCAGATGCGGGCGAGACATGGGGCAGCGATCGTTTTACGTAGGGAGATGTGAGCGCTTAACGACGGCAGGAACAACTACCCCACTCTCCGCCAGAAGATGTTGGAGGGGTAGGGCACCCAGGAGCTACCCCACTCAAGCCAACAGAGGGCTTGAATGGGGCACCCGCGAGATTAAGGTTTCAGAGGTTTCAAAGTTTCGGGGGTTAAGAGCAAGAGCAACTACCCCACCCTAGCAACAGCGGCTAGGATGGGGCACCCAACAACTACCCCACTCAAGCCAACAGAGGGCTTGAATGGGGCACCCGCGAGATTATGGTTTCAAGGTTTCAAAGTTTCGGAGGTTAAGAGCAAGAGCAACTACCCCACCCTAGCAACAGCGGCTAGGATGGGGCACCCAATAACAACCCCACTCAAGCCAACAGAGGGCTTGAATGGGGCACCCGCGAGACATGGGGCACCAGTATTTATTACTTAGGGAAATATGGGCCTGCAGCCCAGATGTGGACGAGGAGAGAACCAGAGATGAATCCGGCATTGAACCAGCAGCGCGCGGCGATTGACCAGCTCGACACGGAACTGTTGAAGCTGATCAATCTGCGCGCGCAGACCGTGGCGGAAATTGCCCGCCTGAAGCAGCAGCACGCGCTGCCCGTAAGCGATGAGGCACGCGAGTCGGCGGTGCTCCGCAACCTGGTAGAGCGCAACCAGGGGCCGTTGAACGCGGCGAGCATCAGGCGCATCTTTGGCACCATACTGGCCGAGAGCCGGCGCTTGCAGCACACGCTGGGCGCGGGGGCGAAATGAACAAGACAGAGAACGGCACGCGCGTTGCGTTCCAGGGCGAGCCCGGAGCCTTTAGCCAGATTGCGGCTCGCAAGCTGCTGGGCGAGCAGGTGAAGACCGTGGCCTGCGCGACCTTCGAGTCTCTGTTTGCGGCCATCACGGAAGGCCGCGCGGATGTGATTCTTGCGCCGCTGGAAAACACATTGGCCGGGCCGGTGCTGCGCTGCTACGACCTGCTGTACCAGAGCGAGCTGCGCATGGTGGGCGAAGTGGTGCTGCGCATTGCACACTGCGTGATTGGAGTTCCGGGAGCGCGGCTGGACAAGGTGAAGAAGATTCATTCGCATCCGGTGGCGTTGGCGCAGTGCGAACGATTTTTTTCGACGCACTCCGAGATTGCGCGCGCGGTGGCCGAGGACACGGCCGGCTCCGTGCGCATGGTGATGGAGAAGGGCGACGTGACAGAGGCGGCCATTGCCGGCGAGAGCGCGGCGCGCGAGTATGGCGCCGAGGTGCTGGCCACGTCGGTGGAAGATGATGCGAAGAACTACACGCGATTTGGACTGCTGCTGCCGGAGGCGAAGGCCGAAAAAATTGAGGGCGCTGACGCGACGGCGCTGGTGCTGACGGTGGCGAATCGCCCGGGCTCGCTCTTTCGATTGCTGGAGCCCTTTGCCGCCAACGACGTGGACCTGATGAGTCTGGTCAGCCGTCCGCTGGTGGGCGAGCCGTGGCATTACCGCTTCTTTCTGGAGGTGGCCGCGGCGGAAGACGATGCGCGGATGCAGAAGGCGTTGGCCGAGCTGGAGCCGCGCGCGGTGGAACTGCGCATCCTGGGCAGTTACCGCGGCGGCAAGTAGCGCGATTATCTGCCGCGCTGGGGTCAAGAGAAAAGGCCTGCGCGCGGCCGAAAATGTTCAGTGGCTATTCTTTTTTCGGCCGCCCAAACCGGGTTAGAATGTTGGCGTAATCCTATTGAAGGTTGCAAACACCGGAACTCCCCCCGTCCGGTGTGTTGTACGGTGCAGTGACTTGCTGCAGATGCGGTCTTCCTGCGCGGCCGCACACCCGTTGTGAATCAGTGCGAACAATCCATGCGTATTGGGAGAAGCAGGCCATGCTGTCTTCTCGTCGGCGGTTGGCACCGGCATTTTTCTTTTGCGGCATTTTCTTTTTGACCCTTACGCTGGCCTCGCAGGCGCTGGCTGGCATCGGCTTCCAGCCGGTGAATCCCGATGAGCTGAAGATGACCGCGGAGCCCAAGGCTCCGGGCGCGGCGGCCATCATCCTCTTCCGCCAGGTGGAGCGCGACGACACGGGCAACAATCCGCACGAGGATTCGTACTATCGCATCAAGATCCTCAAGGAAGAGGGTCGCAAGTACGCCGACGTGGAGATACGTTTTTCGAAGGCCGACGGGCAGAGCGTGTACAACGTCAAGGCGCGCACCATCCGGCCGGATGGCACGATTGCGAACTTTGAGGGCAAGCCCTTTGAGACGACGATCGTCAAGGCCAAGGGGCTGAAGTACCTGGCCAAGACCCTCACGCTGCCGGATGTGCAGGTGGGCAGCATCATCGAATACCAGTACTCGATCAGCTTTCAGGAAAACCGCGTCTTCGATTCGCATTGGATCATCAGCGCGGATTTGTACACCAAGCGCGCCCACTTCAAGCTGCGTCCGTATACCAGCCAGTGGTCAGCCCTGGGGCTGCGCTGGACCTGGCAGGGCATCAACACCGCTCCCAACGACGAGCGCGACCGCGGCATTACCCTGGACGTGAGCGACATTGCGGCCTTCGAGGCCGAGGACTACATGCCTCCGGAGAACGAGTACAAGGCGAGGGTGGACTTCATCTACACCGAGGACACCGAGCGCGAGCCGGCAAAGTTCTGGAAGAGCACGAACAAGCGCATCAGTGGCCGCCTGGAAGATTTCCTGGACCGCAAGAGGGCAATGGAGCAGGCGGTGGCCGGCATGGTAGACGCCGGTGACTCGCCTGAGGTGAAGGCGCAGAAGATCTACGCGGCGGTGCAGAAGCTGCGCAACACCAGTTTCGAAAAAGAGCGCACCGAGGCCGAGATCAAGCGCGACAAGGAAAAGCCGATCAACAACGTCGAGGACCTCTGGAAGGCCGACCGCGGCAATGGCGTCCAGATTACCTGGCTGTACCTGGCGCTGGTGCGCGCCGCGGGCATTGACGCCATGCCGCTGCTGATGGCCGACCGCAAGAATTACTTCATGAACCCGGCCAGCATGAACTCCAAGCAACTGAATGAGAATGCGGTGCTGCTGCGCTTTGGCGACAAGAAGGTGTTTTGCGATCCCGGCACGGCCTACCTGCCCTACGGCGAACTGCCCTGGCCGGAGACGGCGGTGAAGGCCCTGGTGGTGGAGAAGAACAACGTGGAGTGGGTGGATACTCCACTGCCCGGCAGCGATGGGAACGGGGTACAGCGCACGGCCACGCTGAAGCTGAACGAGGAGACCGGCGGACTGGAAGGGACGTTGAAGGTCCGCTACATGGGAGTCGTTGCCAGCTACATGCGCCGCGCCGAGAACCTGGAAGACGACGCGGCCCGCAAGAAGTATATGGAAGACGGCATCAAGCAGATGGTGTCAATGGTGAGCGAGGTGGAGCTGAAGAGCAAGGTGGACTGGACGAGCTCCACGCCGGTGCTGGAGACCGAGTTCGAAATCAAGATTCCGGGCTGGGCGCAGCAGGCCGGCCGCCGCGTGCTGCTGGCGCAGGGCATCTTCGGCAACGAACAGAAACATATTTTCGAGCACTCCAATCGCGTCTATCCCATCTACTACGAATACTCCGAGGCACAGACGGACGACATCTCCATTGAGTTGCCCGAAGGCTGGACCGTGGGCTCGGTGCCGAAGCCGGAGGCCGTGGAGCAGAAGGTCATCACCTACCTGAGCAAGTGCGAAGGCAAGGGCAACACGCTGCACATCAGCCGCAAGTTCGCCACGGACATCTACATGATCGCGGCCAAGAGCTATCCGCAACTGCAGAACTTCTACCGCTTTGTGAGGACGACCGATGAAGAGCAGATCGTGGTGCAGCCGGGTGCGGCAAACTAGCTGCTGCCGTCTGTGGGTGGCCATGATGGCCGTACTCTTGTCGCTATCGTCACCCCTTTGGGCGGGCATCGGCTTCCAGCCGGTGAGCCAAGACGAGTTGAAGATGACCGCCGAGCCCAAGGCTCCGGGCGCGGCGGCCGTCATCCTCTACAGGCAGGAGGACGTTTACGACACATTGGGAGAGTTCAGCGAGGAGCACTACCTGCGGATCAAGGTGCTGAGCACGGAAGGGCTTTCGCGCGCCAACATTGAAATCCCCTACGTCCCGGTGAAGGGCCAGGAGGTGCTGAACATTACGGCGCGCAGCATCCGCCCGGATGGCACGGTGTTAAATTTTGACGGTCCGCCGCACCAGGTGGAACTGCTGCGCGCGCGCGCGGAGCGCGTGATGGCCAAGGTGATCGCACTGCCGGACGTGCGCGTGGGCAGCGTCATTGAATACAGCTATACCTTAAGGTTCCCTTACGAGCGCATGATGAGCGCGCGCTGGGTCATCAGCTCCGATCTGTACACGCGGAGAGCCAACTTCAGTCTGCATCCTTACCTGCACAGCACCCGTCCGCTGGCGCTGCGCTGGACGTGGCAAGGCCTGGCGAGTGGCCCCACGCGGCAGAGCGACTTCACCGTGGCGATGACGGTGGTGGACATTCCGGCCTTTGAGCGTGAGGAGCAGATGCCGCCGGAGGACGAGTTCAAGCTCCGCGTGGACTTCATCTACAGCTTCGACAACGAGCGGGACGAGCAGAAGTTCTGGCAGAAGCTGAGCGCGCGGGAGTTCCAGTGGGTGGAGAACTTCACCGAAAAGCGCAAGGCAACCTCACAGGCGGTGGCCGGACTAGTGGGGCCGGGCGACACTCCGGAGGAGAAGGCGCGCAAGCTTTACGCAGCCGTGCAGAAGTTGCGCAACGTCAGCTACGCGCAGGAGAAGACCTGGCAAGAGCAGAGGCGCAGCAAGGAAAAAGGGATCCGCACCATAGACGACGTATGGAAGCAGGGCTATGGCAATGGATTTGATCTGAACGCGCTCTTCTATACCATGGCGCGCGTGGCCGGGTTGGATGCCTCGTTGCTGCTGCTCTCCGACCGTGCCAACGGCAACTTTGACCCCGCGAACATGAACGCCGGACCATTGGATGACCAGGTGGTGCTGCTGCGTTTTGGCGAGCGCAAGGTCTTCTGCGATCCGGGAACTCCCTTCCTGCCCTATGGCCTGCTGGACTGGCACGAGAGCGGAACGGAAGCCCTGGTGCTGAGCAGGGAAAAAGGCGAGTGGCTGGAGACGCCTGTTACTCCCAGTGAGAATACCGAAGTGCGGCACACGGCCCGGTTGAAGCTGGACCCCGAAGATGGCCAACTGGAAGGCACGGTGACCACAACCTACACGGGCATACTGGCCGCCAGGTGGCGCCGCCAGCAGCAGTGGAAAGATGTTGCGGAGCACAAGCGCGCGCTGGAGGAAGAGATGCGGCAGCAGGTTCCAATCTCCGCCGAGGTGGAGTTGACGAACCTGCCGGACTGGAACAGCACCAGCGACAGGCTGACGGCGGAATTCCGAGTCCGGATTCCATCGTGGGGGCAGAGGGCGGGGCGGCGTCTGCTGCTGGCGCCGGGAATTTTCTCCGCCGAAGAGAAGCATTTCTTCGGGCTGGAAACACGGCATTATCCGGTGTGGTATCCCTTCCCGGAGGCCAGGGTGGATGACATTGTGGTGGAGCTGCCCGAGGGGTGGATGGCGACGGCCTTGCCTCCGGAGGTCCACCAGAACCAGAAGGTAAGTGCCTACGCCAGCGAGGTGCGGGCGGAGGAGAAAACATTGCACGTCAGGCGTCGGCTGGCGGTGGACATGGATCGCGTGTCACCCGGTTCCTACAGCGCGTGGCGGAGCTTTTACAACACGGTGAGGACGACCGATGAAGAGCAGATCGTGGTGCAGCCGGGTGCGGGCCATTAAACACGGATGGGGTATCACGCTGCTGACCCTGGCGGTGTGCGTGGGTGCGGGCAGCATGGCCCGGGCCTCCGACGCGCCGGACTGGATGCGTTCGCAGGTGAATCAGCCGGTTCCGGCGCACGACGAGAAGACCAACGCCGTGCTGATGTACGGCGAGACCCTGGTGACCGTGCTGAGCGAGGACGAGGTGCGGGTGCGCGAGCGGCGGGTGTACAAAATCCTGCGTCCCGAGGGGCGCGACTACGGCATCGTCAGCCAGTCGTTTACGCCGAGCAGAAAAATCACCGCGATGAAGGCGTGGTGCATTCCGGCCAGCGGCAAGGACTTCGAGGTGAAGGAGAAGGAGTCCGCCGACGTTGCCTACAACAAGGTGGATGGCGGCGAGCTGATCAGCGACGTGAAGTTGCGGCTGATGCAGATTCCGGCGGCCGACGTCGGCAACCTGGTGGGTTATGAAATTGAGCGGCGCGAAAATCCCCTGGTGCTGCAGCAGTGGTGGGGCATCCAGGGAACGGCGCCGGTGCGGGAGGAGCACTTTGTGCTGCATCTGCCGGCGGGATGGCAGTACAAGGCCACCTTCCTGAACACTCCCGGGGTGGCTCCCGTGCCGCAACCTCCCGACACCTGGGAGTGGGTGGTGCGCGACGTGCCCGGTGTGCGCGACGAGGCCGACATGCCGCCCTACGAGGGCGTGGCCGCGCACATGATCGTGACCATGATTCCTCCAGGCGGACATTCCCGGCGCACCATCAACGACTGGGGCGAGATGGGACGCTGGTACCTGGATCTGACCGCCGGACGGCGCGAGGCCACTCCGGCGATGAAGCAGAAGGTGGCGGAGTTGACGGCCCAGTCCGCGACGCCCGTGGAGAAGATGAAGTCCATTGCCGCCTTCCTGCAGAAGGAAGTGCGCTACGTGGCGATCACGCTGGGCATTGGCGGCCAACAGCCGCATCCCGCCAGCGAGGTGTTTGAGAAGCGCTTTGGCGACTGCAAGGACAAGGCCACGCTGATGAGCGCCATGCTGAAAGAGATCGGCGTGGACTCCTACTACGTGATCATCAACACCGAGCGCGGCAGCGTGGGCGAAAACACTCCGGCGGCGGTGGGCGACTTCAACCACGTGGTGCTGGCCATCCGGCTGCCCGAAGGCGTGGACGACCCGAGCCTGGTGGCCACCATCAGTCATCCTCGGCTGGGGCGGCTGTTGTTTTTTGATCCCACCAACGCGCTAACGCCCTTTGGACGCATTGGCGGGTACCTGCAGGGAAATTACGGCCTGCTGGTGACGCCCGATGGCGGCGAACTGGTGATGCTGCCCATCCTGAAGAACGCGCCGGCCATCCTCCAGCGCCGCGGCAGTTTTACGTTGAGCGCCGCCGGGACCCTGGAAGGCGAAGTGGAGGAGTACCGCAGCGGAGACTTCGCGGATGCGCAGAGGTATCGCCTGCGCTCGGTGACGAAGGATAGCGATCGCATCAAGCCCATCGAGTCACTGCTCTCGAATTCCATCTCGGAGTACCACATCCGCAGCGCCTCGGTGCTGAACGCCGAGGCCACGGACCATGCATTCGGCTTCCGCTACAGGTTTGTGGCGCCCGCCTACGGCAAGCCGCTGGGCGAGCTGGTGGCCGTGCGGCCGCGCGTGCTGGGCACAAAGGCGAACTCGCTGCTGGAGAAAAAGGAAGCGCGGCATTTCCCCATCGTCTTTGACGGACCGGAGCGCCACACCGACGACTTCACCATCACCATTCCGCCGGGATACGAGGTGGACGACCTGCCGGCTCCGGTGGATGCCGAGTACAGCTTTGCCAGCTACCACGCGCGCACCAGGCTGGAGGGCAACCAGTTGCACTACACCCGCACCTACGAGGTGAAGGAGCTGCTGGTTCCGGTGGAGCGCAGCAACGAGCTGAAGAAGTTTTATCGGATCGTCTCCGGCGACGAGCGCAGCACGGCCGTGCTGAAACCCGCGGCGAAGGCCGCAGCGCCAATTGAAAAACCGGCCGCGGCAAAATAGAGGTTAGAGCCCGACAGCGTTATTCGCCACGGTTGCCGAGCCCGCGCTGCATCAGCACGGTATCCACCCAGCGGTTGAACTTCTGGCCGACATCTTCCAGGGTGCCCACCATGCGGAAGCCGCAGCGGGCGTGCAGGGCGATGCTGGAGAGGTTGGCCGTGTCGGCGATGACGGCAATCATCTGGCGCGCCGGTGTGGCAGCGCAGGCGGAGATCAACTCCTCCAGCAGCAGGCGCCCGTGGCCGCGGCCCGTTGAGTCGTGCGCAATGTAAATGGAGTCCTCGACGGTGAAGCGGTAGGCGGGGCGCGGACGATACTGCCCGGCGTAGGCGTAGCCAATGACGCGGCCTTCGGATTCGGCGACCAGATGGGGCATGCCCAGCGCGAGTACCGCCTCGCGGCGCCGCGCCATCTCCTCCACCGCCGGCGGATTCAGCTCAAAGGTCGAAGTGGTGTGCAACACATAGTGCGAGTAAATGGCGGTGATGGCCGCCAGGTCTGCCACGGTCGAAGGGCGCACCACGAGCGTGCTCACTAGCGGGGCTCCAATGGAGGCACGCCCAGCAGGCGCACCAGCGAAGGAAAGCGGCGGACGAGCGCGTCACGCACCCGCAGGGCGATGCGATACCACTGCCACTGCACGGCGCAGGGCGGACGGTCGGGATGGAGGTTGAGTCCGAAGTTGCTGCACATGTCGGCCTCCCGGGTAGACATGATAGCGCGGAATGGCCTCCGCGGCTGGAAAGTCTGGTTTGAATAAGACTGGAAACCGGGTTTGGAAAGCCATGTTTGGAAAGTGCCGCCCGGGGGGGATATCCTATCTGCTGTGGCCGTATCCATTACAGTCTTATCCTCCGGCAGCGGAGGCAACGCAACGGTTCTGGCCGGTGGGCGCACACGCCTGCTGGTGGACTGTGGCCTGAGCTGCCGCGAGATCTGCCGCCGCATGAGTGAGCAGGAGATCGCGCCGGAGTCGCTGGCCGGCATCCTGATTACGCACGAGCACAGCGACCACGTCAGCGGTGTGCACGTGATGGCCAAGAAGTTCCGCCTGCCGGTGTACATGACGGCCGCAACCCACGGCGCCTGGCAAAAGCAATACAAAGACAGCCGCGGCGAGCGTGTGAAGGCCGAGCGGCTGGAGCACTTCGAGCCCGGCCGCAGCTTCACGGTGGGCGACATCGAGGTGATGCCCTTCACCATTCCGCACGACGCCGCCGACCCGGTGGGCTTCCGCTTTACGGCCGAGGGAGTGCGCGTGGCCATCACCACGGACCTCGGATTCATGCCGCAGAACGTGCGCGACCAGCTTCGCCACTGCGACGGGCTGATGCTCGAAAGCAATCACGATTTGGAGATGCTGCGCACGGGGCCGTATCCGTGGGCGGTGAAGCAGCGGGTGATGAGCCGCGTGGGCCACCTGTCGAACGATAGCCTCGCTGAATTCCTGGCCGGGGACTATGATGGTGGAGCCGCGTTCCTGATTCTCGCCCACCTGTCGGAGCACAACAATCATCCCGACCTGGCGCGGATTGCGGCCGAAAAGGCCCTGGGAGCGCGCTTGGCACGCGGATTTCGCCTGGAACTGGCACGGCAGGACCGGCCGCTCGGGGCGATCACGTTATAAGGCGATCGCGCTATCAATTTATATGAGTGAATGTATTGATCCATTCGTCGGCAAGATATTGGCAAGCTGGCGATACGACATCAGCGGACTGGCACCGGAGATGAGCCTCGACTACGAGGCTCATTTGGCGGAGTGCACGCACTGCCACGGAAGGCAGCGGCTGCATCGCGCGGTGGACCTGGCGCTGCTCATCATGGCGACCCTGGCGGCGGTGGCCGGAGTGCTGGCCTTCGTCGTGATACGGCATTTCTCCCCGCCGCACGCGCTGTGGCTGGAGGTGATCGCCCTCGGCGTCTTCGCCCTGTCGGCCCTGGTGTGGCTGGTGGTGGCCGTGGCGACTCCCGCGCCGACGACGGTGAAGGACGCGGCACTGACGGGCGCGCGCAACCTGCACGACCACCTGCCGGATTCCGTGCGGGAACGATTGCCGGAGGATTTACGCTCGCGGCTGGGCGGCGAGTAGAGAGGGTGTTGTAAGTGGAAAGCCCCTCCGGTGGAGGGGCTTTGTGTTGTGATGTAGTGATAATATGACGCGCAAGATCGCACTAAACGGGGATCTTACAACCGCTGCAAATTCTACTGTACATTGATTCACTAGAAGAGGATTGCTATGTACGACGTGCATCTAAGTTGGGCGGCTGAGCCGGTATATTACAGGGTGTTCGCTATCTACTTGGTCGTTGAAGTGGTGATTGCAGCGGCACTGATCGGAAGAGTATTGGGGAGTTTGTACCTGGCACCCCGCTCTCCCAAAGTCGCGCAGACCTCAGATGCGAGCGATCAACCTACGGATTACCGTTTACGAAAGTGTGCTGCGGATGTTGCACTCATCGAACGGTTTGGATACCTGACAATACTTCTATCCTTTGTGGTAGCCGTTCACGGATTGTTCCCAACATGGGGAGATATGTTCAACAATGCCAAAATTACTGGGCTTACGGCATTATTCAAAGCAGTGTCGTTGTCGCTTGATCGACTGGAAATTGGCCTGGTGGTTGCCGCGTTGTTGCTGTTCGTATCAGCTTTGGTGAATAGGGCTATCGCGCTTCGGCTGGCCTCTCATGGGGAATGAAAAATTAGTGGTAGTGAGCGGCGCCCTGAAAATTAGGACACCTTAGCTTCTCATTTGGGTTAGATTTCCATGACAATGCCCCTCCGGTGGAGGGGCTACGAACTGCTGACAAACCCTGGGACAGCTAATTTTTTTGAGAATGTCATGGTGAGCGCAGCACCCGCTGTTCGGGTGCGGAGTCGAACCACCCTTTGTTTCCGGGGCAGAGCAAAACAAAAGGTTGCTCCACTACGCGCCTGCGGCGCTTCGGTCGCAATGACATTTCCTTTTACTCAACTATGTCGTTCAATGACGTTTCCTTCCATTCAACTATGTCATTCGATGACATTTCTTTTCGTGCAACGTTGTCATCAAGCAAAAGCCCCTCCGGTGGAGGGGCTTTGTGTTGTGCGAAAATTCTTTTACGCAAAAATTGTGTTGCGCGAAAAATGTAGCGTTATCCCAGCAGCAACCCGCCGCGCAGGCTGGCGACGCTTTCGATGTGCTGCTCCAGGCACCAGCGTTCCAGCTGGTCCACCAAGCGCTCGCAGGCCCTCGGGTCCCAGAAGTTGGCCGTGCCGACTTCGATGGCCGTGGCGCCGGCCAGAAGAAACTCCACCACATCTTCCGCCGTGCTGATGCCGCCCATTCCGATGACGGGAATCTTGACGCTCTGTGCCACCTCGTAGACCATGCGCAGGGCGATGGGCTTGATGGCCGGGCCGCTCAAGCCCGCGGTGATGTTGCTGATGCGCGGGCGGCGGGTCAGGGGATCAATGGCCATGGCGAGGAAGGTGTTGACCAGCGAGACGGCGTCGGCTCCGGCATCTTCCGCGGCGCGCGCCATTTTGCCAATGCTGGTGACGTTGGGCGAGAGCTTGACGATGAGCGGGCGCTTGGCGGCCGCCTTGGCTCCGGCGACGACCTCGCTGAGAAGATACGGGTCCTGTCCGAAGGTGATGCCGCCGTAGCGCACGTTGGGGCAGCTTACGTTGAGCTCGTAGGCCGAGATGCCTTCGCCATCGTTGAGGATGCGGATGGTCTCCTCGTAATCCTCCGGGCTGTAGCCGTAGACGTTGGCGATGACCACGGCGCCCTTGACCTTGCGCAGGCGCGGAAGTTTTTCTTCGATGAACGCTCTGGCGCCGATGTTTTGCAAACCGATGGCGTTCAACATTCCGGCGGCGGTCTCAAACAGTCGCGGCGGGGGGTTGCCGGCCATCGGCTCCTTGCTGAGGCCTTTGACGACGAAGCCGCCGATCTTATCGAGCGAGACGATGTCCTCGAACTCGACTCCGTAGCCGAAGGTTCCGCTGGCGGCGATGATGGGATTGCGCAGGGGGATGCCGGCGACGTTGACCGTCATGTCCAGGTGGAGCGGGCCGCGCGCGGGCTTCTTGACGGGCTCGGGTGAGGTGGCCTTGGCCGGTGGCGCGGGAGTGGCGGCGCTCTTCGCCTTGGAGTTGCTATCCGCTGTGCTCATAGGTTTATTCTACTTCGCCGCACGGCCACGGCGCATCCGGCGTGAGCGGTTTGGGGAAGGGACAGAAAAAGGTGACTGCCGGGGCAGCCACCTTTTTCTATTCGTGCAGAGAAGCGCGCAGCGTTGCGTTCGGCTGCGGAAGAGCTACTTTGCGGCTGGGATGTTGCCCGCTGGATTATCCATGAAGGCCTCATGCAGGGTGCGGCCCACGGCGCTGGCGGGCTTGTTGATGCGCAGCAGCGAGCTGAAGGTGACGGCAAGGTCAATCGGCTCCACGCTTTCGCGATAGACGCCCGGGCGGAAGGCCGTGCCGTAGAAGGCCAGCGGAACGTGCGCATCGTAGCTGTAAGGCAGGGCGTGTCCGGTGCCGCTGGCATAGCCCACCTGGAATGGCGGATAGAGCCCGGTGACGTACCAGCCGCCCAGCGGCGAGTAGGCATTGAGCGTCTGCTGGCGGAAGATCGAGTTGCGCAGCTCTCCGGCGGCCATCTCGGTTTTGGTGGAGTAGCTGCGGAAGCCGAGTTTCAGCATCAACTCGCCAACCGTCTTTTCCGCCTCGGCCTCGTTGACCTTGACGCGCTCAAAGGCCTCGGCGTCCAAGTGCACCGTCGGGTAGTCAATGTAAACGACGAAGCGGGTGGGATCGTCGGGAAGCTCGGTGGCCTGCTTTGTCTCGGCCTTGGTGAGCGACTTGGCGGGCGCAGTTTTCGGCAGGGCAGCCAGTTGTTTGGCGTAGCGCAGCTTCAGCATGTGGTTCAACTGGTTCTGCAAATCCTCGGGACTGAAGTTGAAGGCCGGGATGCGCAGTTTGCCGGCGTAATCCGCCATGGGAGCCACGCCGTGATCGGCCGTCAAGGCGACGGCCCAGTTGCCCGCGCCCACCGTTTCATCCAGGTAGGTGAAGAAGCCAGCCAGCGTGCGGTCAAGGGCGATGAGCATGTTCCGGTCTTCGTCGGCGTCTGGTCCGAACCTTGTGTCCCAGGATGTCCGGCGAGCTGAAGCTGACTTCCAGCAGATCGGTGGTGGGGCCGTGGCCGAGCTTTTCGCTGCTGATGAGCGCCTTGGCGGCGTCCACCAGGTAGTCATTGCCCCAGGGCGTGGGGCCGACCAGGTTGTAGTAGCTGGTGGGCCGGCCCTTGGAATCTTTCTTGGGGACGGTGCTGCGCCACACGTTGCCGTCGGCATCCTTCAGTTCGCGGTTCAGGTAGCTTTCGCGCGCGGGACCGGCGTTGAACTGGGTGAGCCACTCCGGAGCCTGGGCCATGTAGTAGCTGCTGGTGACGAAGTATCCGCTCTGGGGATCGAGAAAGAATGCGCCATCGGCGCTGAAGCCCACGGGAAGAATGGCGGCGCGATCCTTGAGCGAGATGCCGTAGACGCGGGCGCGCCCGCCGGTGGCCAGCTTCAACTCGTCGCCAATGGTGTCGGTCTGCAGGTTGTGCGGCGAGGCGCTCCACTTTTCGCCCTCGACACCGGCAGGCAGCCCGAGCACGTGGGTGTTCTCATCCTCGACGCTGCTCACGATGCGGCGCTCGCGAGGATCCCACCACTCGTTGGCGAAGATGCCATGGCCGAGGGCGTAGGTTCCGGTGCCAATGGTGGAGTGGCCGGGCGCGGTCTTGGTGGCGGCGTAGTTGTAATAACAACTGGTGAACCACGCGCCATGATCCATCAGGCGGCGGAAGCCACCTTCGGCAAAGGCGTCGTGATGACGCTCCAGAAGGTCTCCGCGGAGCTGGTCCACCACGACGATGACGACCAGCCTGGGCTGGGCATCGTAGGCCGAGGCAAAGGCGGCGACAGTCGACAGAGTAAGCAGGGCAAGGGCAAGAAGGTTTCGCAGAAGTTGGCGCATACAGAAGATAGTGTATTCCAGGGCTTTGTGAATTGGGGGTGAAAGTATCGCGTTAAAGCATCACTCCAATACGGGCACGGAAGGCATCATAAGAGAGAATTCTTACAGGAATACCAGCCGATTCGGCTATTGCCCGCAAACATTTCTCCTGCATTCCGAATTCCTCTGCTGTGATGAATTCATCGCAGTATGGGAGAAAGATCGACATCATCTGGTCGTTCCGCCCAGCGTCGAATCGCTCTCCGTCCGATTTTCTAATACATCTGTCATACCATGTGAGTTCAAGTGCATGGACAAAAGCCCTGAATGGGGGGCAGTTGTCTATGAATTCTTGAAGTTTTTGATCGCTTGGTAAATGGTCAAGCTTCACTTGACTGGTAACAGCGCTCTCGCCAAATGATGTCTCATACAACAGCCGTACAGTATGCCAGAAATGCCCATCGTTATCTTTCGCTTTACTTAGCCATTCAGTGAAACTTCTCGGCCTAACTGAAAGGCCGCTTGCATATATCTCTTCCAATTGGGTCTTAGGTTGTTCGAATAATTTTTCAAAACCTCGCTGTAGTCCCCTCATTTCCATTCTTTGTGCTTTAGCTAATTCTTCGTCATCATTATAGGCAGGGTCACTTAATATCCTCTCCAACCCGGGAAAGCTAACATCAAGCGCTCGCCAGTTAAAGATGTCGGGTACCCGATGATAGCCTTGAACCAGATATTCGAGGATGTAATGGGCGGGAAGTAGACAATGCCCAGACTGTGTTAATTTACGACACACAGCATTGAGACTCGTGCGAAGGTCTTTATCTTTTGTCGCGCATATCTCCCCGATATTCATCTCTGATATTCGGGTCTCAAATCCGGACACGATCGCTGCCACATATGCACCACCATCGGCATCTTTTGCCAAGCGGTTCAACGCGCTAGTATCAAACCCTAAAATGGTTTTTTGTCCGCGCTTACCGGGGCTCCTTGGAAAGTTGATCGTCACGCAAACATCTTAATACCACTCTGCATTTGCAGGCTCGCTCGTTTTCTCATTATCATTCTCGATCCTCAGGAAATGATGTGGTCTTTCTTTCAAGGGTGCGGCGCAAAAAAACAGAGGGACGCCGCGGCGTCCCTCCCGGAAGTGCATGACGTGTGGAAGGTTACGGTTTGGCCTCGGGCTTTTTGGCCATGGGGGCCACGGCCTTGGTCTTCCAGAAGCCGGGGTCCTGCTTCATCCAGTCTTCGCCCATGTAGCTCATGGCGGGACTGATGGCGTGGAGTTGCATCTCCGAGTGCGCGATGGAGGCGGCGGAGAGCGCTTCCAGCTTCTTCATGCCTTCGGGACCGAGAGCATCCATGAACTTCTTGTCCCAGCCGAACATGATGTCAATCTCCTTCATCGAATCCAGGGGCATGAACATGAGGTAGTGGCCCTCCGGCCCCAGCACCTGGTAGAAGGTGATCCAGTTGGCATCCGGTACGCTCTTGGCGTAAGCCTCCTTCACCATCTTCACGGCCTCTTCCCACTCGGCGTAGTGACCCTCTTTCACGTCGAAGGATTCAATCTCAAAGTAGTGAGTCTTGCCGGTGGGGGTTTTGACGTTGAAGCTCAAATCCGGTGAGTAGCGGAAGACGCCCTGTTCGCCGTACTCCAGCAACTGGCCGTCGCCCTGCATCACGCGGTCCAGCTCGGCGGTCAGCGCCTTGTTCTTGCCCATCCACTGGATGTCCTTCTCCCAGGCTTCGAAGGAGTCGTAGGCGGTGATGAACAGCGCGCGCTGGCGTCCGCTCATGGACTTGAGGGCCAGGTAGTGATTGGGCTCCTTGGCCTGGGCCATGGCGCGGACGTAGGCGGCTTCGCTCTTTTCGTGCACGCTGTCGGTTTTGCCGGGCTTGACCCACTCGCGGAAGATGACGAGCAGCTTCGGCGGCTGATCATGATCTGTCGGCTGCGCCTGCGCCACGGCCGCAGCCATGAACATTATCGCCATCAAGGTTGATAGAACGCGATACCCCACGTGTCTCTTCATGTGCGTTTCGTCCTCATTCAGGTGAATTGAATTTTTGACTCTCTGGATAACCGCTCGCGCCATTTGCGCAGGCAACCGGGGACGGAGTATATCTCAGAATCCTGACTAAACACTCCTGATTCGTGGAATATTTATCCGGGCCGGAACAACATGGGAAAGGCGCGGCCGCAGCCCGCGGGGCGTAGCTGCCGGCCCCGGCCGCAGCCGACTTCTCGCCTTGGCCCGCAGGTTCTTGATATCCTTGAGCCATCTATGCTTGATCTGGCCTATGTCCGTGAGAATTTGCCGCTGGTGGAGGAGAAGCTGCGCAGCCGCGGAGCCGATCCCAGCCAGCTCCTTGGCGGCTTCCGAGAGGTGGACGCCACCCGCCGCGCGCTGACCCAGGAGCTGGAAAAGGCTCTGGCGCGCCGCAACGAGCTGAGCAAGAAGATCGGTCCGCTGATGGGCGCCGAGAAAAAAGGCGCGCTCACCCCGGAGCAGAAGAGCGAACTGGAGGCTCTCTCCACCGAGGTGATGAAGCTCAAAGAGGGCATACCGGCCCTTGAGGAGCAGCAGCGCGCGGCCGACAAAAAGCTCTACGACATTCTGGCCACCATCCCCAACCTGCCGCACGATTCGGTGCCGGTGGGGCGCGATGAGGCGGCCAACGTCGAGGTGAAAAAGTGGGGGACGAAGCCGGAGTTTGACTTCTCTCCCAAGCCGCACTGGGAGCTGGGTGAGCAGCTTGGCGTTCTCGACCTGAACAGGGCCAGCAAGATTACCGGCGCGCGCTTCGCTCTCTACTGGGATCTTGGCGCAAAGCTGGAACGGGCGCTGGCCAACTTCATGCTCGACCTGCACACCGGCGAGCACGGCTACACCGAGGTGCTGCCGCCGTACCTGGTCAACGCCGAATCCATGTATGGCACGGGGCAGTTGCCCAAGTTCGAGGAAGACCTGTTTAAGGTTCCCGGTCGTTTTACGCCCGACGAACGCCGAATTCCAATGGAAGGAGATAACGTCGCCGAACTCGACGAAGCGGGAAAGCAGAGCGGCAATTTCATGGTTATCGGCGTTAATGAGAGTGATCGAACCGCGCAGCTAATGGATCTGGAAAGGCGCCCCCAACGGGAAGTTAATGGCATCAGTGGCTCGGCTTCTCATAGCGTCCCTTGGAGCCGATTATCTTATGAGAGGCCTTATTACCTGATTCCCACGGCCGAGGTTCCGGTGACGAACATCTACCGCGACGAGACGCTGGAGGCGGCAAGGCTGCCCATCTCTCTGACGGCCTACACGCCGTGCTTCCGCAGCGAGGCCGGCAGCTATGGCAAGGACGTGCGCGGCATCATTCGCCAGCACCAGTTCCAAAAGGTGGAGATGGTGAAGTTCACCAAGCCCGAGGACAGCTACGCCGAGCATGAGAAGCTGACGGCCAACGCCGAAGCCGTGCTGGAAAAGCTCGGACTGCACTATCGCCGCGTGCTTTTGTGCACGGGCGATATGGGTTTCAGCTCGGCCAAGACCTACGATTTGGAGGTCTGGCTGCCGGGGCAGGGGTTGTATCGCGAGATCAGCTCGTGTTCGAACTTTGAAAGCTTCCAGGCGCGGCGGGCCAACATCCGCTACAAGACGGAAGGCAAAAAGGGCACCGAACTGGTGCACACGCTGAACGGCAGCGGACTGGCCGTGGGCAGGACGTGGGTGGCGATTGTCGAAAATTATCAGCAGGCCGATGGCAGCGTGCTGATTCCCGAGGCGCTGCGCCCCTACGTGGGCGCCGACCGGATTACGCCGCGCAAGCTGTAAACGGAACTGTTGGCGAGCGAGCTTACTGGTGAACATGGAAACGAATCAACGATGAGAAAGATCTGGCAGACCATTCGCGGCTACATCTGGTGGACGCACGAGCGCGGCAGCTTCCATTACGACGTGATGGTGACGCTGATCCTGTTGTTCATCTTTGCGACGCCGTTCTTCGTCAACTTCAAGGACAAGCCGGCGGAGCGGCGTCCGCGGCCGCGCAGCGTGCTGGTGCTGCCCGACGGCGAGAACGGACTGGTCTTCCGCGTGGATGCCCTGGACGTGAAGGCCAGTAACTCCGATGAAGTCCAGGCCGAGTTGCAGCGCATCATCGAGCCCATCAGCGGATACGTCAAGATCAAGCGTTGGGCCGCCGACAAGGATCTTTCCGGCAACGTGGTGGGCTACCACGTGTGGGTGCGGCGCTAGGCGCTCCGGAATTGAGCCAGAGATTTAAGAGGCAAGTGAGACAAGGATGGCGATGAGAAAGTTTTGCATGGTGTTGCTGGCGGCCGCGATGATGGCCACTCCCGCGGTGGCGCAGAAGGGGTGCAGCCTGGATGCTGCGCTGGCGCTGCTGGACCGTTCAAGCGAGGGCTTCAAGAGCGTGAAGACGAATTTTGAGTGGGACCAGTACCAGGCCGTCGTCGCCGAGCACGACCTCAACCGCGGCACCATGTACTTCCTCCGCGTCGGCCCCAACGTTGAAGTGGCCGCAGACGTGGAAGCTCCCGTTTACGAGAAGAAGACCAACAAGCTCCTCACATGGGAGCCGCAGAAGAAGATGCTCTTCAAGGACGGGCTGCTGCAGATCCTCTTCCGCCGCACCGGGCAGATCACCACCAAAGACGCGCGCAAGGACCAGGCCAACTTCGAAAACTTTCTAGCCCTCGGCTTTGGCGGACGCGGCCATGACCTGCCGAAGAATTTTACCGTCCGCTGCGCCGGCACGGAGACCGCGATGGGCGTTTCCACCTACAAGCTGGAACTGGTGCCCAAGACCCAGCAGGCGCGCAACATGTTTCCGCTCATCACGCTGTGGATCAACCAGCAGACCGGAATGAGCGTGCAGCAGAAGCTCGACCAGGGCGAGGGCGATTACCGGCTGGCGAAGTACGCGAACATTGAACTGAACAAGGCGCTTCCGGCCGATGCCTTTGTTCTGAAAAAATAACGTGTTGAAGATATCAGCAGGTTGAAATGTAAGTTGGCGGAAGCAGGCTCGCGCTGTAAGGTAGTAGCGCGCAGTGGAGGGCCCATGAAGAAGTCGAAGGTGGTCATCATTCCGGCCCGGCCGGACCCCACGCGCCACACACGCACCCAGGAGCCTGATCCGCGCTACGTGGAGGGCCAGCGCCTACTGATGGATGCCATCCGCCACCTGCTGCAAACCGATCGCGCGGCCAACCGCGACGCCGCCGAATTCATCCTGGAGCATGTGCGCACCAGCTTCCGCATGAGCGATGTGGCCGGGGATGCGGATGGGGTTGCGAATGAGGTTGCGAATGGGGTTGCGAAAGAAGGCGGCAAGAAGTAGAGACCTGCGTTGATCCATCCATCGAAAAGAAAATGACAGGCCGGGCCTCAGCTCCGGCCCTTTGTATTTAGTGGGAAGTGTATCTCTCGGCGAATCTGCTGCGTCAGTTAGCGGCGGCGCTGGAACGCTTCTGTTGCCGGCTGAGGATGTGCGCGGCCATCCAGCCTCCGGCCAGCGCCAGCACGATGGGGAAGCACTCGATGGTGTAGCGATCCTCGCTGTTGCCGGTGGTGGCCAAGAACAGCGAGCGCAGGATGGGGAAGGTGAGCAGCAGCGCCAGGGTAACGCGCTGGCGGCGCAACATCCACACTCCGGTTACGGCGGCCGCCATGTAAAACAGGTTCAGCACACCCAAAGAGATGCTAAGGCGGGAGTCGCGCGGGTCAAACTTGACCTGCCAGAAGTGCACGTCGAGCGGAAACATCTCGGTGCGCGGGCGCAGCCACATGTCCAGGGTGCGGGCCAGGGGCATCACCAGGCGGCAGCGCAGGGGATGGCGTCGCGAGATCTGGTTGGCGACCTCGCCGAACTTGCGGTCGAGCTCGGGGCCGATGTCGTAGCCATTGGAGTTGTATTCAGTGAAGAGCGCGGCGACCTGTGCGCGCTGGGCAGGACTATCGAAGGCGTAGGCGGGCACATCCTCCATGTGGATGGCCTCGCCGGGCACGGGGAAGCCGATGTCCATGGTGTGGGCGTAGTCGAATCCCCAGGTCTTCCACCAGCTCTCAAAGCCCGCGGGAATGAACTCGCCGGGATCCACGGCGTGGGCGTCCACCAGCGGCTGGAATTGATGGAAGACACGGTAGTTGCGCGCCGTCCACGGCACCAGCGGCGCCAGCGAAACAACGCCAAGCAGCAGCATGGAGAGAATGAGTTCGCGGCGGCGCGCGGCCTCGCGCCAGATGAGGTACAGCACGGGCAAGCCGATGCAGCCCAGGACCAGACCGCCATCGGGACGCAGCAGGATGGCCGCGGCGATGGCCGCGCCGCACCAGGCCCACCAGCGCAGCTGGCGCCTATCCAGGGCCATGAAGGCCAGGTCAAAAGCGGCGGCGGTGCAGAAGGTCTCAAAGCACTCCGTGAGCGGCGTGTAGGTGTAGCAGATCAGGAAGGGGCAGGTGGCCGCCAGCAGAAAGGCCGAACGCGCGGCGCGGTCGGAAAGGCCGGGGCGGTTGAGCGATGCGAAGGCCCGCCGCGCCAGGTCGCCGATGAAGACGGCGGTCAGCACGTCCACAAAGGCCTGCATGGCCATGATGAAGAAGAAGCGGTCCGGGGCGGTGAGGCGGAAGGTGGCGGCCAGCAGAAGCGGATAGCCCGGCATGCGGATCATGGTGGGTTCCCAGCCGGTGGCGCGCTCCATGCCGTACATGTGGTGCCAGCCCAGGGCTTTGGCAATTTCGCCGTAGACCAGCGAGTCGCCGTCAATAATGTAGGACTGGGTGACCAGGAAGAGGCGCAGGGCGATGGCCGTCACGGCGATGGCCGTAAACCACAACCAGTGCTTCCGCAGCAGTGCGAGCATATCCAAATGTAGCAGACATTCCGGCGCAGGGCGCCGCCAACGCGGCCGGAGACTCGAGCGGCATTGACGCGCCCCAGCCATCCCCATACGATAGGAGGGACGGCTAAAACCCCATGTCCAAACCAGTTTTTCTCGATCCCGACCGGCGGCGCTGGAGGCGTATTCGCCGCACCAGCGACCTTGTGGTGGTCCTGCTCAGCGTCATCCTGGTGATTTTTGCCGTCACCGTGCTGCGGCATACGCCCATGCCCAAGCTTCTGCTGGCCGACCAGAAGAAGAACTACCGCGCACTGAAGCAAAACGAGAAAAAGCCGCCGCGCAAGAATCTGCACCGCAAGTCGCAGCTGCCTCCCTCACAGGTGGTGTTGAACAGTGGGGAAGGCATTCGCGGAGCCTTCTACGTTACCTGGGACGCGGCCAGCTACAGCAGTCTGCGCGAGGCCCTGCCGCAGCTGGATTTCATCTTTCCGGAGTGGCTGCACGTGCTCAGCGCGGACGGGCACCTGCAGGCGGTCAGCGAGAACAACACGCTCTATGCGGCCATCAACAACGGCCGCGCCGCCAACATTGATCAGAAACTGATGCCGCTCATCCACCAGCAGAACGCCCAGGTGGACGTGATGCCCATGGTCAATAACTTTGACCCCATTGTGAACGAGTGGCGCACCGACGTGGCCCTGATGCTGAACTCGCCCGAGGCGCGGCAGCGCTTCCGCCAGGAGGTTGCCACCTTCCTGGCCAGCGACAACTACAAGGGCCTTACGGTGGACATCGAGGGCTTTGCCGAAAGCGCGCAGCCGGGTTTTCGCGCGCTCATCGCCGAACTGGCCGGTGACCTGCACCAGAAGAATCAGAAGCTCTACATCAGTGTGCCCGCCGCCAACGCAGACTTCGACTACCAGTACCTGGCAAAGGTGGCCGACGGCCTCATCCTGATGAACTACGACCAGCACTATCCGGGCGGAACGCCGGGCGCCATCGCCGGGCAGGACTGGTTCGTCGGCAATCTTCAGAAGGCGCTCAAGGTCATCCCGCGCGAGAAGATCATCTGCGCCATTGGCAACTACGGCTACGACTGGACGACCGATAAGAAGAGCAAGCCCGGCGCTTTCGGCGTGCACAACGTCAGCGTGCAGGAGGCATGGCTGGAGGCGCGCGACTCGGAGACCGACATTGACTTCGACTCCGAAGCGCTGAATCCGCACTTCACCTATTTGGACGACGCCAACCGCCGCCACGACGTTTGGTACCTGGACGCGGCCACCAGCCTGAACCAGATGCGCGCCGCCCGCGAGCTGGGTATCTCGACCTTTGTGCTTTGGCGTCTGGGTTCGGAAGACCGCTCGCTGTGGAAGGTCTGGGAGCACCCGATGTATCCGGACGCGCCGCTCAAGCTGAGCGCGGTGGATCCCGGACAGGACGTGGACATCGAAGGCGATGGCGACATCCTGCGCATTGAGGGTGAACCCTCCAGCGGCACACGTGAAATCAAGACCGACACAAGCGGCCTGATCATAGACGAGCCCTTCAAGGAACTGCCCAGCCCCTATCGCATTGTTGCCTACGGCGCGCCGCCCAAGAAGGTGGTGCTCAGCTTTGACGACGGCCCCGATCCGGAGTGGACTCCGAAGGTGCTCGACGTGCTGAAGCAGTACGACGTCAAGGGCGTCTTCTTCACCATTGGCCTCGAGGCGGAGAAGTATCCCTCGATCCTCAAACGCACCTACCGCGAAGGCCACGAGATTGGCAACCATACCTTCACGCATCCCGACATCAGCAGCATCAGTCCGGAGTACGCGCGCATTGAGCTGAACCTGACCGAGCGCCTGCTGGCCGCCAAGCTCGGCATCAAACCCGTGCTCTTCCGCCCGCCGTACTCCATTGACCAGGAGCCCGACACCGCCGACGAAGTGCGCCCCCTTGCCCTGACCCAGAGCATGGGCTACATCACCGTGGGCGACAAAATTGATCCCGACGATTGGCGCGACAATCCCCGGCCGACGCCGGAGCAGATCACGCAGTCCATCCTGAATCAGCTCGGCAAGGGCTCCATCATTCTTCTGCACGATGGCGGCGGCAACCGCACGAATACGATCAAGGCCCTGCCCATGATCATCACGCAGGTGCGCGCGCGCGGCTATGAGTTCATCAGCGTGCACGAGTTGCTGGGCAAGACGCGCGACGACGTGATGCCGCCCATCAGCCGCAACGACCGTCTGTGGGCCGTGGTGGATTCCGCCGGCTTCCTGCTCTTCGGCGCCGCCAACAGCTTCATCGTCTTCGTCTTCTTTGTTGGCGACGTGCTGATGAGCGGACGCCTGGTGCTGGTGGGCGCCGCTGCCACCTTCGACCGCCTGCGCCGCCATCGCACGGAGATGGCCACCGGCGAATCGGTCTTCCACCCCAAGGTAGCCGTGCTGGTGCCGGCCTATAACGAGGAGAAGGTGATCGTCCGCACCATCAGCAGCGTGCTGGCCTCCACCTATCCCAACCTGCGCGTCATTGTGATTGACGATGGCAGCAAGGATCGCACGGCCGACATAGCCTGCGAGCAGTTTGCCGAAGAGATTGCCCGCGGGCGCCTGACCGTCATCCGCCAGGAGAACGGCGGCAAGGCCAGCGCGCTGAACAACGCGTTGCAGGCGGTGACCGAGGAGATCTTCATCGGCATTGACGCCGACACCATCATCGCCAACGACGCCATCGCCTACCTGGTGCCGCACTTCCAGGACGAGCGCGTCGGTGCCATGGCCGGCAACGCCAAGGTGGGCAACAGGGTCAACCTGTGGACGCGCTGGCAGGCCCTGGAATACATCACCAGCCAGAACTTCGAGCGCCGCGCGCTGAACACCTTCAGCGCCGTCTGCGTCGTCCCGGGAGCCATTGGCGCCTGGCGCACCCAGGCCGTGCGCGATGCCGGCGGCTACAAGCTGGACACCGTCGCCGAAGACGCCGACCTGACGATGGCGCTGCTGCAAAACGGCTACAAGGTGGAGTACGAGGACCGCTCGCTGGCCTACACCGAGGCTCCCAGCACGGCCAATGGACTGATGCGTCAGCGCTTCCGTTGGTCCTTTGGCATCCTGCAGGCGGTCTGGAAGCATCGCTCGGCCTTCGCCCGCAAGGGCGCGCTGGGCTACATCGCGCTGCCCAACACCGTCATCTTCCAGATCATGCTGCCCCTGGTCTCTCCGTTTATTGACATCATGTTCGTCTTCGGAGCCCTGAAGTACCTGATCTACGACAAGCACTTCCATCCTGAGACAGCCGACCCGGCGGGCTTCCAGAAGCTGCTGCTCTTCTTCCTGATGTTCATGGTGATTGACTTCATCGCCTCCACCCTGGCTTTCAGCCTGGAGCGGCGTCACGGACGCGACCGTCGCGACTGGTGGCTGCTGGGCCATGTCTGGTTGCAGCGCTTCGCCTACCGCCAGTTGTTCAGCCTCGTGCTCTTCAAGACGCTGATCCGCGCCATGGACGGCCGTCCCTTCGCCTGGGACAAACTGGAGCGCTCGGCGGATGTGACGCAGCCTGTACGCAGGAAATAATCGGCGGGCGACCCAGTTCTGTGGGCCGCCTGCCCCTTGCGCGGAGCTTTGCCAAAGTGCGAAGCTTGCAACACGGTGGCACGGTTAATTTCCCAATCAGGCGCACAGCAAGACTCGAAGCCCATTTCGGCGTCGGCGGCCAAGCTGCGCCTGCTGCAATCCCTGCGCTGCACCACCCTTTTGGAGCAATCCGCCCGCCGCCAAGGCGCGCAGCGCGTTGCCGGAGTGGACGAGGCCGGGCGCGGATGCCTATTTGGACCCGTGGTGGCGGGAGCCTGCATCCTCAATCCAAAAGACCGCATTCGCGGACTGCGTGATTCAAAACTCCTCGACGAGGCCGAGCGCGAACGGCTGGCCATCCTTATCCGCGAGCGCGCATTGGCATGGGCAGTGGCGGAAGTTGATAGCTCAACTATTGACCGCATCAATATTTTGCAGGCCAGCCGACTGGCCATGAAGATGGCCGTCCAGCAGCTCCAGCCCGCCGCGGACTTCCTCCTGGTGGATGCCACCACCCTGGACCTCGACTGCCCTCAGAAGGCCATCATCCACGGCGACGCGCTCTCGGCCTCTATTGCCGCGGCCAGCATCTTGGCCAAAGTGCATCGCGACCACCTTCTATGCGAGCTCGACGCGTTGTATCCGCAGTACGGACTGGCCAGCCACAAAGGCTATCCCACGCAGGAGCATCGCCGCGCGCTCGCCCTGCACGGCGCCACGCCACTGCATCGCCGCAGCTATCGCCCCGTGGCGGAGGTATGCGAGGCGGCGCAGCGGGCGCTGGAGTTTGCGGCGATAGAAGTTACGGAGGAGACGGAATGTTGAAGCTGCTTGCGGTCACCGCGCATCCCGACGACGAGGCCGGATGCTTCGGCGGCGTGCTGTCAAAGTATTCGGGTGAGGGCGTGGAGTGCGCTGTCGTCTGCCTGACCGGCGGCGAGCGTGCGGCCAATCGCGGAGGCGCCTCCGATGATGCCGCGCTGAAGACCATCCGCCGCCGCGAGTTTGCCGACTCCTGCCATCACCTGGGCGTGACCACCTGCGAGCTGTGGGACTACGCGGACGGCAACCTGTTTGGCGCGGACTTCGCCGAGGTCGCCGGGCGGATAGCGGGATTCATCCGCCGCTTTCGCCCCAACGTGGTCATCACCTTCGGTGCCGAAGGTTTCGTCACCGCGCATCCGGACCACGGCATGGCCGGACTCTTCACCCAGGCGGCCTTCCAGTTTGCCGCGCGCAGCGTGGCTTACGCGGAGCGCCGCGCCGAAGGGCTGCCACCGTGGCCCGCGCAGAAGCTTTACTACTGCACCACCGTCTTTTCGCTCAAGGAGCGGCCGGCCGTGGCGCTCTCTCCGGTGACGGCGCGCATTGATGTGACGCCCTTCCTCGAGCGCAAGAACGAGGCTTTCGCCAAGCACACCTCGCAACGGCCGCTGCTGCCCATCTTCAAGCACGCGCAGGAACAGGCGGGGACGGAAGAGCTCTTCCACCTGGCGGCCACCAGGGAGATCACGCCGCTGCGCATGGAGACCGATTTGTTTGACGGGTTGCGCTAGGACGAATTTGCAGATGGTTGACTGGTAAATCATCCGGTTGAGCGTCTCAACCATCGGTACCGCGCAGCAAAATACCCCGCGCTTGGCGGGGCTTTTGCATCTTTGAAAACTTATTGGCCGGAAACCTTACATCCCCGGCAGTTTCATCCCGCCCAGCCGACGGGCAAAGCTCGGCTTGCTCATGCTCTTGAACATCTTGCGCATCTGCGCGTACTGGCGCAGCAGGTTGTTGACCTCCGGAACAGAGGTTCCGCTGCCGCGCGCGATGCGCTTGCGGCGACTGCCGTTGATCGCCTCATGATGCTCGCGCTCGTAGGAGGTCATGGAGTTGATGATGGCCTCGACGCGGTTGATCTGCTTGTCGTCCACCTTGCTGCTCGCCTGCTGCATCTGCGCAAACGGTCCAACCTTGGGCAGCATGCCCATGATGGATTGCAGCGAGCCCATCTTCTTCACCTGGCGGAGCTGATCGCGGAAGTCCTCGAGCGAGAAGCCGTCGCCGCTCAATGCCTTGCGCGCGAACTCGTCGCTCTTCTTCTTATCAATCTTTTCTTCGGCGCGCTCGATGAGCGAGAGGATGTCGCCCATGCCGAGGATGCGGCCGACGACGCGATCCGGGTGGAAGGGTTCCAGCGCGTCGTACTTTTCGCCCGTGCCCAGGAACTTGATGGGCTGTCCGGTAACGGCCCGGATGCTGAGCGCCGCGCCGCCTCGTGCGTCGCCGTCCATCTTGGTCAGCACCACGCCGGTGAGCTGCAGCTTGTCGTGGAACTCGCGTGCGCTGTTGACCGCGTCCTGTCCGGTCATGGCGTCGGCGACGAAGAGGACTTCCTGCGGCGTCAGCAATTTCTTCAGCGCCTGCATCTCGTCCATCAACTGCTCGTCAATGTGCAGTCGGCCGGCGGTGTCAACAATCAGGATGTCGCAGCCGTTGATGATGGCTTCGCGGCGCGCTTCCTTGGCCAGGCGAACCACGCTCTCGGTGTCGCTCTTTACGTCAGCGCCCTCGTAGAGCTTGGCTCCGATGGCGGTGGCGACAACCTTGAGCTGCTCGCGCGCGGCCGGACGGTAGACGTCCACCGAGACGAGCATGGGGCGGCGTCCGCCCTTTTTGAACCACGCGGCCAGCTTGCCACTGGTCGTCGTTTTACCCGAGCCCTGCAATCCGGCCATCAGCACAACCGTTGGAGGCTGGCTGGCAAACTTGAACTTGGCCGTGTCCTTGCCGAGCGTTTCGACCAGCTCGTCGCGCACCACCTTGATGACCATCTCGGCGGGCGACAGGCTGGTGAGAACTTCCTGGCCCGTGGCCTTTTCGCGGATGTGGTCAATCAGGTCCTTGACGACCTTGAAGTTGACGTCGGCTTCGAGCAGTGCGAGGCGAATTTCTTTGAGCGCCTCCTCCATGTTTTCAGCCGTGAGGGTTCCCTGGCCGCGGAGGTTCTTAAAGGCGCGCTGTAGTTTGTCTGTTAAATTCTCAAACATAGTTGTCTTTTCAGTAAGTGATTGCGAACTGCTTCCTCATCAATTCTATCAGGCGGCAGGCGGGGAGCCTGCACGCGGCTCAGCCGAAGACTTCCTTGGCCGCCAGCGCCGTATTTACGTGGATGGCGACCGTGTCTTCGGGCTTTTCCGCGTAGCCGCCGGCGAAGGTGCTCATGATGGGGATGCCGTTGTCGCGCGCGAACTCGAATACCCGCAGGTCGCGCCGCTTCAGGCCCTCGATGGTCATCGCCAGTCCGCCGAGCTGGTCGCCGAAGTAGGGATCGGCGCCGGCGACGTAGCACAACAACTCGGGCTCGTAGCGCTCCAGAGAGCCTTTCAGCGCCACCTCCAGCCACTCCATGTACTCGTCGTCCGTGGTGCCGTCGGGCAGGTTCACGTCAATCGAGCTGGCAGGCTTCCAGTGCGGATAATTGCTCTCCTGGTGCAGGCTGACGGTGAAGATGTCCCGCACGGCGCTGGTGCGCACGTTGGCCGCGCGCCGCGGACCCGTTAGCGAGGCCGCCCAACTGGCGCCGGGGAAGGGCTCCGGGTCGCCCGTGCCGAAGATGGTGGCCGTGCCGTTGCCCTGGTGCACGTCGCAGTCCAACACCATGGCGCGCGCAATGTGTCCATCGCGCTGCAGCACGCGGATGGCGATGGCGATGTCGTTAATCAGGCAGAAGCCCTCGCCGTGGTCGGCAAAGGCGTGGTGGAATCCGCCGCCCAGGTGCACGCAGCAGTTGTTGCGCAACGCCTGCTGCGCGGCCAGAATGCTGCCTCCTGCCATGTGCCAAAAGGCCTGCACCAGCTCGGGACTGTACGGCACCTCCAGCTCCAGCTCTTCGCGAGTGCTCAGCGCGCCGTGCTTCAGCTTATCCACCCACAGCCGTGTGTGCACCAGCAGCATGTCCTCGTCGCGCGCGCAGGGCGAGCTCAGCACATCCTCCTGGCGGTAGGCGCCGCTGGCCAGCAACGCCTCCAGCACGGCGCGGTACTTGCCGGAGTGGAAGACGTGGTCGCCAATCGGCAACTGAGCCTTGTCGGAATAAACCAGCCGCAGAGGAAGAGTGCTCATCATCGGGGTCCGTGGTGCGCAAAAAAATTTGCAGGCAGCAGGCCCGGAGGCCACGCGTGCGCCGAAAACACTGCCAGGCGAAAGAGGAATTGTAATCGAATCCCGGGCCGGGATGAAGAAATTGCACGCGCAGGCCTTCCGCCGCGGCGCAGCGGGCGGCCTTTGGGTCTGTAACCGGGCAGGTTAGTGAACAGATATATTTGTGCGCAGGAGGGTTCTGCTCAAGTAGGTTTGCGATGAAGCCTGCGCCCATTTCGCACGCCCACGCGGCCGCCGCACGGGCCACAGCGCCGGCTGTGCTAGGATTTGAAGGTGAGGTCTGCGCCATCGGCGCGGGATTCACAATGTCGGGGCGTAGCGCAGCCTGGTAGCGCACCTGCCTTGGGCGCAGGGGGTCGCTGGTTCGAATCCAGTCGCCCCGACCATTTTCTTCCCCAACTTTTCAGCATGAAGAGCCTCCCATCCGGGAGGTTTTTTGCCGTTCAGCGGAGTTTACGCTTGAGGCGGTGCGGCACGGTGCCTACACTGCGGTGTGAGGATGCGCCCCCACACACAAGCCAAAAGAAGGCTTGCATGGGCCACCGAGCCACGCAGGTATTTTCGTCGGTGTGGTCACCCACGTCTGCCAACTGAAGGCAGACATGGGGCACCGTCAACTTGGAGGTTTCAGATGTGGGCCACCTGTCAGTTTGCGCTTGAGGGTGTGCGGCGGGGTACCTACACTGTCGGGGTGAGGAAGTCTCGAGCTCGAAGATAAAAGTCAACACCCCCACCCTAGCAACAACGGCTAGGATGGGGCACCCTCAGGAGTTTGGATGAAACAGACGGTTAGGATGGGCCACCCGCCGAAGACTAGTCAGATTGGAGCACTCATATGGGGCGTATTAGGAGCAGCTATCGCTTTTCCTATGGTGCCCCTGTTTGATCACCTTGGTAAGCCCGAGTTCGGACGTCCGGCTGCCTTTATCATTCTGTTAGGGTTCATCACCCTAAAAGTGTGCTGGAATTTGCGCGGTCGACTTTGGTTCTGGCTCACTCTGCTCCTCTTCGCCGCGCTACATGTGCCGCTCATCATGTTAGTTGCGGGCCATCTAAGCCGAATCTCGCTCTTTGCCTTCCCCACATTTTGCGTTGTGGAACTCTTTGTAATGCTCGTGATTGTCGAACAAATCGAAAAGGTGATTGAAGGCCGAAAGAGCACGCATTAAGGCTTATAGCCGTCGATACACTTATGATGAGCGAGGGATTTACTTGCGAATGCCTGGTGCCCCATGTCTGGCCTGCTATCGGCCAGACGTGGGATTCAGCACATTCCCTATCGCGGGAGGGCAAAGCGCGGAGAGCCAGCGCTATCCAGCCTCCAGCCAATAAGTTCTGAAATCGTCCGCTAGAGCCGACCATTTTCTTCCCCAAGTTTTCAGCATGAAGAGCCTCCCATCCGGGAGGTTTTTGCCGTGCAGCGCGGTTTGCGCTTGAGGCCGCGCGGCGCAGGTGCCTACACTGCGGTGTGAGGATGCGCCCCCACACACAAGCCAAAAGAAGGCTTGCATGGGCCACCGAGCCACGCAGGCATTTTCGTCGGTGTGGTCACCCACGTCTGCCAACCGAAGGCAGACATGGGGCACCGTCAACTTGGAGGTGTCAGATGTGGGCCACCCGCCGCACCCATACAAGCCAAAAGAAGGCTTGTATGGGCCACCGAACTGTACAGGCATTTTCGTTGGTGTGATCACCCACGTCTGCCAACCGAAGGCAGACATGGGGCACCGTCAACTTGGAGGTTTCAGATGTGGGCCACCCGCCGATTCCAAAGAATGTCCTAGCCCCAATTATCCATATGGATCCTCTCAACAATGAAATTCTGGTGGACTGGTAATGACTATTGAAAAGCGCGATGTGTGGTGGATCGTAGGAATGGTTGTAGTTTGTGGTTCAATCGCCAACAAACGGGGTTGGTTCGAACTTGAGCCGGTTATCTGGGGCGTCTTGATTGGAGCTTGTCTTGGTTTCCTGATTTCGCGACTCACGAGAAGGTCGGGTTCATGATGAAGTTTGAAGTCCCGTTCCATGCTTCGCATGGGGTGTGTTGGGGGGATACGTCACCCCTGGGAGGGTTGCTGCGCGGTAACGTAAAGTTATCGCCGGGTAACTGGTTGAAAACAGAAACGATGACGGGCAAAGCGCGCCGGAAGGCGCGTTTTCAGGGGGCTGGGCTGGTGCCCCATGTCTCTCCTAAGTAGAGAAGATTGGTGCCCATGCCTGGCCTGTCCTTAGGACAGACGGGCCGTCATTTCCTCGAGCTTATGCGGCGGCTCTTCGTACTCGCGTGTGGGGCATGCGGCGCCGCAGCGGTGTAGGCGCCGCCGCCGGAGCAGCTTCCGGAGCCTCCACCAATTGCGCCCGCTGCACGGGAAGCGTGCCGCCCAGCACGGCGGACAGGCTCAGCAGAGAGCTGCTCCCGCAGACGCGGCAGACGTCATGAATGCTTTCGCTGATGACTTCGCAATCGGCGCAAAGCACGGCATGTTGCAATGCAATCACATTGACATCCCTATTCACACTTTCGCTCTCGTCCATCATCCTCATGGTGGCATTCTCCCTTTCTGCAGTCGCGCTTACAGAATGCAGAATGAACCGCGTCAACGCTGTGTCACATTGACCACAACCGCGGAACTCTCATCAGATGCGCTCGGCCGGCAATTTGATTCGCCGGCGGTTCAAACGGGAGGAAGGGGAGTTTTCCGACGCAGAGCGGTATTTGAGCGGAGAGAAATTTCTCCCGCGCCGGCGCTTGCCGCGTGGACGAGTTTTGGCGTTGGAAGGATGGGCGAGAGTTGGCCTTGCTCCAACCTTGGGGCAACGCCAGCGGACGGGCAAATATTCTGCTGAAATCTTCCGGGGCCTTTTACCAAAGTCGTGAGGAGCCCGGTCTTATCCCGGGAAGTGGAAGCTGAGCTGGCGGCGCGAAGGCACCGCATGACCGGCAAACTTGGCGGGCTCAAAGCGCCAGTTCTTCAGGGTTTCCGCAATGGCCACCACCGCGTCGTAGTCCACTCCCTGCACCACCGTCAGCGTGGCAATGCTGCCATCGGGAGCGATCAGCACCTCCAGCACCACGTCCTTGCCGCGTTCGCTGGCTGGAGGGTTGTGCCGCAGAATAGGCGGCTCCGGCGTGAAGATGGGCTGCGCCGTGCTCACCGTGTGCTGCATCACCACCATCGTCTCCGGCTCGGCGTCAATCTCCCACAACTGGGCGGTCATGTCGTCGCCGCTGGCTGCCTCGTCGGTGGCTTTGGCGTCGTCCGTGCGGGTGGCATCGTCTGCCGCGGGCGCCGGCTTGGCCACCGGCGTCGGCGCGGGTGTCAGCTCGGCCAGCTCGGGAGCCTGACTATCGGCCGCTGGCGGCGGAGTCTGCTGCTCCGGCGGCTGGAAGTAGATGTCGGTCATGTCGTGCGGATGCGCCGAGGCGCGCGCGATGTGTGCACGGTGACGTCCGCCGCCAAGGCCGCCCAGCAACAGCAGGAGGGCGAGGAGCGCGCACTGGGTCAGCAGCGCGGTCCCAAAGGGCCACTGGCGGCGCAGACTGAATTTGGTGTCGAGCGTTGAAAACATATCCTGCTACTAACCGGAGCGCGGCGCCCAAAAGTCCGGCGGGCCGATCCCTCCCGGGCGGGAGAGATTTCCACTCCGTCCACTACTAGGATACCGCACCGGAGCGGGAGTGTGCAGCCCCCGTCCGGCATGGCTGCGCGGTAGGCACGCGCCGCGGCCTGGGTTAACCTAGCTTGGGTTACCCTAGATGACGGCGCGGCGGTGGGCGCGGCAACACCATTCCGCAACTGAGGTGAAGGCATGAAGGTTCTTCTTGGCGGGTTGGGCATTGGTCTGGCGGCCGGAATCCTGGCCGGAATGGTGGGCATTGGCGGAGGCCTGGTGATTGTGCCGGCCCTGGTGTACTTCTTCAAGATGGACCAGCACATGGCGCAGGGCACCAGTCTGCTGGTGCTGCTGCCGCCTTCGGGGCTCTTCGCCTTTCTGGCCTACTACAAGGCCGGGCACGTAAATGTGAAGCTGGGCATGCTGATCTTTGTGGGTGTGCTGCTGGGCGGATACCTGGGCGGGCACTGGGCTCAGCAGTTGAGCGGCCTGGCGCTGCGCCGTGGCTTCGCCGCGTTCATGATCATTGCCGCGGTGAATATGTGGTTCAAGAAGTAGCGATGTTGAGGATGCCGGCAGAGTGAGCGCATAGCGCTGAGGATTGGTGGCGCGGCAAACGGTGCCGTTGACAAGCGCCGGGGAAATCCCGCAGAATGCTTGCACCATGAAGCTCCTTGCTACATATCCGCACCCGTTGCCGCGACCGTATACGGCAGGCGTGTGCGCTTGGAGAGAGCTTCGGTAGCAACAACAATCGTAAAGCACTTATTCTCCTGGCCCGCACACCCTTTCGTGTTGCGGGCCCTTTTCCGTTCAGGGCATTGCTGACGCGATGGCCGCGGGCGCGGAAGACTCGAGGGAAACATGAAGACGTTCAGCGAAGAGATCAGCCTGGAAGGACACATCATTGACTCGTTAACCCTGCCGCGCGTCTGGAACACCATCATGGACATGGGCGGCAGCTTTGACGTGCTGGAGATCCAGGTGGGCCGCGCCAAGGACCAGGTCTCGCACGCGAAGTTGAAAGTGATGGCCGACACGGAGAAGAAGCTGGAGGCCATTTTGCTGGAGCTGCAGGACATTGGCGCCGTGCTGGCCTCCCGTGCCGACGTGGCCGCCGAGCCCGCACCCGGTGACGGCGTGCTGCCCGAGCACTTTTACAGCAGCACCCATCTGCCGACGCAGGTGCGTCTGCAAGGCCGCTGGGTGGAGGTGCAGAAGACGGAGATGGACCTGGCGATCGTCATCAACCCGGAGCGCACGGCCGCCCACATGGTGCCCAGCTCGCAAGTGCGCCGTGGTGAACTGGTGGTGGTGGGCCACGATGGCATTCGCGTGCTGCCGCCGCAACGCTCGCGTGAGCGCGAGGTCTTCAGCTTCATGGGCAGCAACGTCAGCTCGGAGCATCCCAAGCGTTTGGTGATTGAGGCGATTGCCCGGCAGATGCGCGAGATTCGCGCGCGCGGCGGCAAGATTCTGATTGTGGCCGGGCCGGCGATTGTGCACAGTGGCGCCGGTCCCTACCTGGCGCGGATGATTCGCGAAGGCTACGTGCAGGTGCTGTTCGGCGGCAACGCCATTTGCACGCACGACGTGGAAAGCGTTCTCTACGGCACGTCGCTGGGTGTGGCGCTGAAGGATGGACGGCCGGTCTCGGGCGGGCATCGCAACCACATGGCGGCCATCAACACCATTCGCGCCGCGGGCTCGCTGCAGCAGGCGGTGGAGAATGGCGTACTGAAGCAGGGCATCATGTACGAGTGCGTGCGCAACAACGTGGACCTGGTGCTGGCGGGCAGCGTGCGCGACGACGGTCCCATGCCGGACGTGATTACCGACACGGCGGTGTCGCAGGTGAAGATGCGCGCGGCGCTCGAGGGCGTGGAGCTGGTGCTGATGATCGCCACCATGCTGCACTCGATTGCCACGGGCAACATGCTGAGGGCTTCGGTCAAGGTCGTCGCCGTGGACATCAATCCGGCGGTGGTGACCAAGCTGGCCGACCGCGGCACCTTCCAGGCTCTTGGGCTGGTGACGGACGCCGAGCTGTTTGTGCGTGAGCTTTCCTCGGCGCTGGACGCGCTGGCGGCGGGCGAGGAGAAGGCGGCACAGTCCTAGCCAAATAGGTGCGAAGCGCCACGACCGCGGGCTGTCATATAATGAAGGTTCGCAATTTATGAGGAGTCACACACTTATGCCTCTGCAACCAACCGCCAACATCTGGCACAACGGAAAACTGATCCCGTGGAATGACGCGCAGATTCACGTGATGTCCCACGTGGTCAACTACGGATCGAGCGTCTTTGAAGGCGTGCGCTGTTACGAAGTGGCAGGCAAGCCGGCCATCTTCCGCGCGCAAGAGCACATGCAGCGCCTGCTCGATTCGGCGAAGATCTACCGCATCCCCGTGGCCTACAGCCGCCAGCAACTGGTGGACGCCATGGTGGAGACCGTCGCGGCCAACAAGGTCTGGCCCTGCTACATCCGCCCGCTCATTGTGCGCGGATACGGCGAGCTGGGCGTGAACCCCACGGGCGTGCCCACCGAGAGCTACATTGCCAACTATGCCTGGGGCAAGTACCTGGGCGGCAGTGAGGATGTGGGCGTGGATGTGTGCGTCAGCAGCTGGACGCGTCTGGCGCCGAACACCCTGCCCAGTATGGCCAAGGCCGGCGCCAACTACATGAACTCGCAGCTCATCAAGATGGAGGCCGTGCAGAACGGCTACGTCGAAGGCATTGCGCTGGACACCCATGGCTACGTCACCGAAGGCTCGGGAGAGAACCTCTTCCTGGTGCGCGATGGCAAGCTGTACACGCCGCCACTCGGCATCAGCGTGCTGGCCGGCATCACCCGCGACTCGGTGCTGACCCTTGCGCACGAGCTGGGCATCACGGTGGTGGAGCAGTTGATTCCGCGCGAGATGCTTTACCTGAGCGACGAAGTTTTCTTCACCGGCACGGCCGCGGAGATCACGCCCATCCGCTCGGTGGACAAGCTGCCGGTGGGCGATGGCGCGGTGGGTCCGGTCACCAAGAAGATTCGCGCCGAGCTCTTCGGCCTCTTCGACGGGTCGAAGCCGGACAAGCACAAGTGGCTGACGCCGGTCCCGGTGAAGTAAGCGAAGACCATTCTCAGTTAGAAAAGCGCGGGCCGACGAGGTCCGCGCTTTATTTTGTGCAGGGGCCGCCTGGCCACTGAAGGCTAGTGCGTGGTGTCAATGTAGGCGTCCACGCGCAGGCCGACCGGAAGATGCGTGCCGGGATCCATCTGCACGAGCGTCTCCAGAATCTTGGTGTCCACCTTTTCCTTCGGCTCGTCGGTATGCACGTTCTTCGGCCCCATTTGGCCGCCGACGCGGATGACCTTGCCGTAGAAGCGCTGCTCGCCGTAGGCCTGTGCCGTCACCCAGACGGGCTGGCCGTTATGCACGCGGCTCACATCGCTCTCATCCACATCCACGCGCACGCGCAGCCCGCCGACATCGCCGATGGTGAAGACCGGATCGGCGGTGACGCTGGAGTTGGTGATGCTCTCTCCGGTGCGATGATGCTTGCGCAACACGCGTCCGTCAAAGGGTGCGCGCAGAAAAGTCTTCTCGTAGATGGCGCGGCTCTGCTCCAGTTGCGCGCGGGCGGATTCCAGCTCGGCGCGGGCGGCGCTGCGATCCTCCTCGCGCTGTTCGTCGTCCACCAGGCGGAAGTGCTGGCGCGCGGCTTCGGTGCGGTCGTGGTCCACCTTGTATTCGCGCTCGTAGCGCTCCCGCTCCTCGCGGGAGATGACTCCGGCCTCGGACAGCTGCTGGCGGCGCTCCATCTCACTGCGCGCGTTGGCTTCGGTGCTTTCGGCCTGGCGCAGGTTGGCCTCGGCCTCGCGACGCTCCTGCCCGCGGCTGCCGTTCAGCACCTTGCGCAGCGCGGCATCCTTCTGGCGCACGGCGGCCTCGGCGGCGGAGACGGCGGCGGCGTACTCGTCGTTGACGAGGATGGCCATCACCTGTCCCTTGCGCACCATGTCGCCCTCCTCCACCTTGACCTCGCGCAGCTTTCCGGCCAGTTCGCTGCCAATCTTGACCTCCTCGGAGTCGGGCTCGACGCGGCCCGGCCCGGCGACGGTGTATTTCTCAATCAGCCGCGAGGCTTCTGCCGCGGGCGCGGACTTCTTCTCGCCATGCATGGCGCGCGCCACCAGCAGAATGCTCAGGGCGGCCACCACGGCGCCCAGAATCCACGTTGTCTTTTTGCTTGCCATCGTCTCTGCTCCTGGCCGCTGCCGCGCGGCCTTGCCGCTTTGCGTCTCTTGCGTTCAGCGTTTAACTCTGCGTCACCATTCCGTCTTCCATGTGCACCGTGCGGTCGGCGAAGTCCAATATGCGGTTGTCGTGGGTTACCACCACCACGGCGCGCTGCTGCTGGTGGGCCAGCGATTGCAGAATCTCCATCACGCTTCGCCCACTGTGGGAGTCCAGCGCCGCGGTTGGTTCATCGGCGAGGATGACCTCCGGCGAGCCGGCGACGGCGCGGGCCACGGCCACGCGCTGCTGCTGTCCGCCGCTCAGGTTGCGCGGATACTGGTCGTACTTTTCGCCCAGGCCAACTAGCTCCATCAGCCGGCGGGCTTCTTTCCTGCCGGCTGCGCCGGTGGTGCCCTTCAGTTGCAGTGATAGCTCGACGTTCTCTCCCGCCGTAAGGGTGGGGAAGAGGTTGAAGCCCTGGAAGATGAATCCCATGTGGCGCAGGCGCACGGCCGGCATCTGGCGCTCGCTCAGGGCGGTCACATCGCGCCCGGCAACCTGGATGGTGCCGGAGGTTGGGCGCAGAATGCATCCCATGATGGAGAGCAGGGTGGTCTTGCCACTGCCGGAGGGCCCCATCATCAGCGTCAGTTCACCGCGACGCACCACAAGGTCCACACCGTTCAGCGCAAGGGTGGCCGAGGAGCCCTCGCTGTAGGTCTTCGTCACGCCGCTGACGGCAATTGCGATCTCGTGTTCCATTCCCCTACCCCCGGAAGACCATCGCCGGATCCAGTCCCATCACCTTCTTAATGGAGACCACTCCGGCGGTGATGCACATGCCCACGGTGACAAAGAACATGATCACCAGCAGACGCCACGACACCATGATGGGCGCGCCCGAACTGCTGCCTCCATAGGTGACAAAGAAGGTCACCACCAGCGCCATGGAGTAGCCCATGACGGCCGCAATCGCAGCCTGCGTGATGATGACGCGATAGACGTAGGAGTTCGGCGCGCCCATCGCCTTCAGGGTGCCGAACTCGCGGATGTGGTCCATGGTGGTCGCGTAGATGGTCTGCGTCACCACGACCAGCCCCACGACCAGGCCCAGTACGGCGCCCATCAGCACGCTGATGCCGGCGCCGGTGGTGAACATCCAGTAGTTGCTCGTCTTCTCGGCGAACTCCTGGGTGCGGTAGACGTCGTTATCCGGCAGTCGGCGCTGGAGTTCGGCCTGCAACTGTTTCAGGTCCACACCGGCGGCGGCCTTGACCAGGACGAAGTTCGTCTGGTCGGCGTCAAAGATGCAGAAGTCCTGCGCGTTTTTGAACGAGGTGAAGACATAAGGAGCGGTGGTGAAGGCCCGTATCCCGCGCGTGAAGCCCACCACCTTGACGCGATAGCCGCGCACTTCGAACCATTCGCCCACCTTGTGCACGCCCAGCTTCTCCTTGTAAATCTCATCCACCATGACGGCGTGCGGCTGCTTGAGCTGGCTGGCGTCACCCTCGACCACGTTCCATGGCAGCCCCATCAGCTTGTTGGGGTCCACGCCCACCACTTCGACCGACTCGGTGCGCCCGCTCTGGTTCTTCCACTGCGACCACCGCACGATGTACTTTTCCGCCGCCGCCACGCCCGGAGTGGCCAGTACGCGGTAGAACTTGCGCTCGTTGAAGCCCACCGCCACGTCCACGTAGGGAGTGTTGCGCGCCGTGATCCAGAGGTCGGCCTGGGAGTGGTCCAGCACGCTCTTGGTGGAGGTGGTGAAGCCGAAGAAGAGCCCCAGCTGCACGACGATGAGCACGACGGCAAAGATGATGCCGGTCAGCGTCACCATCAGGCGAATCTTGTCGTGGAAGAGATTGCGTCGTGCCAGCGGTGGCATGGTGGATTACTCCTTGCGGCGTCCCAGGCCGTTCATCACCGCGTCCAACGCGGCGCGGGTGCGCTGCTCAATGGGACACCAGGGCAGCCAGGGATTGCCGCCAAGAGAGATTTGCATCGAGGTGACGCCGTGCACGGCCGCCCACAGGGTCTGCGCCACCAGCTCGGGGTCGTTGTACTCCGCGCGGAAGGCGCCGCCGGCGATTGCCTTCTCGACGGTCCAGCGCAGCATGGCGTAGGCGTCGGTCTCAGGATTGCCCTTGCGCTCCTCGTCGTACGGCGCGCCTCCGCACTTGGCCACCGGCGGCGGGGTCATGAACATCAGGCGGTAGTGGAAGGGATGGGTGACGCCAAAACGCACGTAGGCCTCGCCAATGCCAAACAGGCGCTCCATGGGATCCGCGACCCGGGCCAGGGCGGCAAACTCAGTGGAGAGCAGGAGAAAATCCTGGGTGCAGAGTTCGCGGAAGAGCGTCTCCTTGTCGGCGAAATGCAGGTAGATGGCCGTGGGCGAGTACTCGATGCGCTCGGCGATCTTGCGCATGCTGACGCCTTCGTAGCCGAACTCGGCAAAGAGCTCGCGGGCGGCGTTGAGGATGCGCTCCCGCAGCTCGGCGCGCTCGCGATCTCGGCGGTCTCGGGGTCCCATAACGACGGTCCTTTCATTAACAATGTTAAGATAACAGTGTTAATTTATATACCATAATTAATTAACGTCAAGTGAAATTCGCGAAATTGCGTGGCACCTCCCGCTTCCGAGGAAGCCATTGGTACTGCTGGTACCGCGGAGCCCTGCAGCGTTGCGCCCAGGTTCCTGACGTGGTAGCTTCGTGCATCGCACTTCGTTCGGAAGAGACTGTCAGCAATGAACATTGACGATCTGTTGCGCATAGCCGCCGACCGCAAAGCCAGCGATCTTCATCTGAAGGTCGGCAACTACCCGCATATTCGCGTGGATGGCGAACTTGTGCCGCTCACTGATCAACCGCGCATCACCGGTGAAGACATGCTGAACATGGCCTTCAGCATGATGAGCAACCGCCAGAAACAGAAGTTCAAGGAGTGCGCCGAGATTGATCTGGCGTACGGCGCAGCCGGTCTGGGACGCTTCCGCGTCAACGTCTTCCAGCAGCGCGGCAACGTCGGCATCGTTCTGCGCGTCATCCCCACCAAGATTCGAGCCCTGGAAGAGCTGCATCTGCCGGCCGTGACCGAACGCATCTGCGAGGAGGCGCGCGGCCTGGTTCTGGTCACCGGCGTCACCGGCTCAGGCAAGTCCACCACGCTGGCCGCGATGATTGACCGCATCAACAGCTCCCGGCCCGAGCACATCATCACCATCGAAGACCCCATCGAGTTTCTGCATCGCGACAAGAAAGGCTTCGTCAACCAGCGCGAGGTGGAGGTGGATACGCCGACCTTTGCCAGCGCGCTCAGGGCCAGCCTCCGCCAGGATCCGGATGTCATCCTGGTGGGCGAAATGCGCGACTTGGAGACCATCAGCACGGCGCTGCACGCGGCCGAGACCGGCCACATGGTCTTCAGCACCCTGCACACGCTGGACGCGGTGGAGACGATCAACCGCATCATCAGCGTCTTTCCGCCGCCGGAGCAGAAGCAGATTCGCCTGCAGTTGGCCGCCACGCTCAAGGCCGTCATCAGCCAGCGGCTGGTCAAGCGCTGCGACGGAGCTGGACGCGTGCCGGCCGTCGAGGTGCTGATCTCCACGGCCTACATCCGCGAGTGCATTGTGACGCCGGAGAAGACGCGCAATATCAAGGAAGCCTTGCAACAGGGCGTCAGCCAGTACGGCATGCAGACCTTCGACCAGTCGCTCTACGATCTGCTGCAGAAGGGCTTGATCAGCTACGACACGGCTCTGGAAAACGCCAGCAACCCGGACGACTTCAAGCTGCGCGTACAGGGCATCAGCGGCACGGCGGAATCCACCCGCGAGCAACTGTCGCACCAACTGGGCCGCTTCTAACGCAGAATTGAGTGAGAGTTTTGCAGGCGCCTCCATTGCGGGGCGCTTTGTTTTTTGCGACAAGCGCCGGCTGCCACTTGCGCGGGCAGCCCTGCGCGGCAGACACTGTTCGAACCATGGTCTTTGGCAAGCGCAAGACGGCACCCCGCACCTACACCGAAGCACAACTGTTCGACTACGCCATCGGCGCGCTGGGCCGCCGCGCGCGCACCGTGGCGGAGATCAAGCGCCTGATGCGCACCAAGCCGGGGCCACAACCGGAGGCCGAGCAACTGGTGGAGGCCGTGACCCTGCGGCTGAAGGAGATGCGCTACCTGAACGACACCATCTACGCCACCAGCTATTCGGCCAACCGGCGAGACAACGAAAAGTTCGGACGCATCCGCGTGGTGCAGGAGCTGAAAGCCCGTGGCGTGCACGCGGACGTCATCGGCAAGACCGTTGGCGAGGTCTATGGCGATGTGGACGAGCGCAAGCTGGTGCGCGATTTTGCGGCGCGCAAGCGCCTGAAGGCTCCGGCCGATCAGAAGCAGGCGGCGCGCATCTTCCGCATGATGGCCCGCGCCGGCTTCAGCACTCGGGTCATCAGCGAGCTGCTGCGCAACTGGAAGGTGGAGGACGAGACCCTTTCCGCGCTGGAGCAGGAGCGCGAGATGGCCGACACCGCACCCTTGCCGGAGGACGAACTATGAACAGCCATCCTGGTTGGAGCGAAGCCGAGCGTCACCTTACGGCCGCCGATGCGCGATTGGCCGAACTGATGGCTCAGGCAGGACCCTGCCGCATCAGTCCGCCAAAACGCTTTCCGGTCTTTCCGGCCCTGGCCAGTTCCATCGTCTATCAGCAGTTGGCGGGCTCGGCCGCCGCGGCGATTCTGGGCCGGGTGCAGGCCCTGTTTCCGCGCCGCCAAATGACGCCCGCGCGTCTTCTGGAGCTGGACGAGACTCTTCTGCGCGGCGCAGGACTTTCGGCGGCGAAATTGGCCGCGTTGCGCGATCTGGCGGCCAAGTGTCTGGATGGCACGGTGCCCACGGTGGCGGCCATGGCGCGCATGGACGACGAGTCGATCATCGAGCGCGTCAGCCAGGTGCGCGGCATCGGCCGCTGGACGGTGGAGATGATGCTGATCTTCGACCTGGGCCGGCCCAACGTGCTGCCGGTGGATGACTACGGCGTGCGTAAGGGGATGCAGCGGCTGTACCGCATGCGCGAGCTGCCGGACAAGCACAGGATGCGGCGGCAGGCGCGGAAGTGGCACCCCTGGTGTTCGGTGGCGAGCTGGTACATGTGGCGCGCGTCCGAACAGGCGGCGGCCGCGGAAAAGCAGGCGGCCAAAAAGAAGTCCACGAAGACGAAGTCCGCGAAGAAGAAGATTGCGAAGAAGACACTGGTGAAGAAGGCCGCCGCGGGCAAGAAAGCAGCCGCGAAAAAGGTGAAGCGGAATACGCAGAAAACGTAAGCGGAATCAGGCATCACCGGCCGGGAGGTGAGCTTTCCGGAGGGACGCCATGGAAAAAGGCCGCCTCGACGGGCGGCCTTCCTGCGCGCAAAACTCTACGCGTTACTTCATCACCACGGTCTTTTCATCCCGGCAGCGGACGTCGGGCGCGAACTCGACGATCTCCAGTCCATCGTCCTTGCTGATGTAAAAGTAGATGGGTTTCTTTGGCGCGCTGGGCAGGTGCGTGAACTTCGCCTGTCCGTTGGAGTTGGTGTAGGCCTCCAGGTCCAGGCGCTTGAGGCTGCCCACTCCGTAGCGCACACGGGTGGCGATCTTGGCGTTGTAGACGGGCTTGGCATCCTTGCCGTTGACGGTGAACAGCACCGCGCATGGGCCAAGCTCGGCGGAGATCTCGGTGGGCGCCACGTTTTGATTCGCAGCCGCAGGGGGCACAGCCGTTTGACTCGAAGCCGTCGAGGTTGAGGCCGCCGGATTCGGGGCCGCGTTGTTGGACGATTGCGCGACGCAGGCCGTTGCCAGCGCGCCGCACACAAGAAGCAAAGTTGTCAGTACGATTTTCCGCATGAGCACAGAGTAGCGCAGACGGGCTAGCCCTGCATACCCTTCAGCACGGTGGAGAGCTTTTCCTCGGCGTCGCTCAGCCGCCCGATGGTCTGCAGATCCACCAGGGTGTGGTTGCTCTCCATGCGCTCGCGCAGCGCGGTGATGAGCTGATGGAGCTTTTCGAGCTGGCCCAGGGCCTTCACCTTGCTGGAGTTGGTCTCCGTGTAGTTCATGCTGAGGGCGCGCAGGATGTTGTGCAGCTTCTCCTGGCCGTCCCAGCCAAGGTCGCACCAAAGCAGGCCCATGCCCACCGTGGAGCGGCTGGTGCGCACCTCGGCCACGCCGTTGATCTGCACGCCGTTCAGGATGAACTGGCCGCTGACGATCTCTCCCGGAGGCGCCACGTTGACGCACTGCACGTAGCAGCCGCCCTCGCTGATGTCCCGCATGGTACCCCAGATGGGGGTGGGATAGCTGGCCGAGCGCAGGCTGACCGAGCCGTTGCAGGGGAAGCGGTCATTGCCGCGGCGCTCGCCCGGCGCAAAGTGCTGAATCTTCTCGCGCCAAGGGCTCTTGCCCTTCTCCATGCACTGCAGACCCATTTGGAAGGTGCCGTCGGCGCCGTTGGGGCGAACCCAGGCCACCTTGAAGCGGCACTTGTCGCCGCTGCTCTGCAAACCCACAATGTCGCCGGGATTCAGGTGCGCGGTGATGCCCGCAATACGTCCGCCGGAGAGGCTGATATCCAAGGTGGTTGCCGCCTGGTGGAAGGCCTTGCCCTGCGAGTCAATGCCGAGCACGCGGACGTTCAGCGTCGCAGGCAGACGCGCCTCTCGCCGCTTGGGAACAATGGGTACTGCTGCTGCATCGGTCTTGGCCGTGTAATCCACGATCGCTCACTACTCCGGGCGCACTGCACCGCCTGCCCAACGGCTGGCTTTAATGCGCCTATTGTCTCTGATAATACTCCGGCCGGGAAACTTTTTTTCACATTGCGGTGAACCATGACTCACTTTGCGACAGGAAGCTGTCACCCGCCTGGTGAACCGCCATCGCCCGCGTAAAGGCGGAATGGTAAAATCTGACCATACCGTGCCTCCTGAATGGTTCGCCGCGCCCTGGGCGCGCTGTCCCGCGGCGGCCATGTGACCGAGTGAAAGAGACCCCAATGCCTACCGGAAACGACGTTCGCCGCATGTTTTTGGACTTTTTCGTCCAGAAAGGCCATCGCCAGGTGCACAGCAGCAGCCTGGTTCCCGCCAACGACCCCACCCTGCTGTTTACCAACGCCGGGATGAACCAGTTCAAGGACGTCTTTCTGGGGGCGGAGAAGCGCGATTACCGCCGGGCCACGACGAGCCAGAAGTGCGTCCGCGCCGGCGGCAAGCATAACGACCTGGAAAACGTCGGCTTCACCAACCGCCACCACACCTTCTTTGAGATGCTGGGCAACTTCAGCTTTGGCGACTACTTCAAGCAGGACGCCATCGCCTACGCCTGGGAGCTGGTGACCGGCAAGCAGTGGTTCGCCATGGACCCCGAAAAGCTCTACGTCACGATCTTCCAGGGCGAGAACGGCGTGGCGCGCGACGAAGAGGCCTACGGCTACTGGCGCAATGTCGGCGTCAAGCCGGAGCGCATTTTTGAGCTGGGCATGAAGGAAAACTTCTGGCAGATGGGCGACACCGGCCCCTGCGGCCCCTGCTCGGAGATTCATTACGACATGGGCGTGGCCAGCAGTGACCTGAAGCTGCCCGAGTGCAAGGCCGGAGAGTGCAACTTCCCCTGCGAGTGCGGCCGCTACGTGGAGATCTGGAACCTGGTCTTCATGCAGTTCGACCGTTCGGCCGACGGTGTACTGACTCCCTTGCCCAAGCCCAGCATTGATACCGGCGCCGGGCTGGAGCGCGTGACCGCCGTGCTGCAAAACGTGGTGAGCAACTACGACACCGACCTGTTCACTCCGCTGATTGAGCGTGCCGCGGAGTTGGTGGGTGGAGGCCAGCGCAAGGGCACTGCGGCATCGCACACGGCGGCCAGCCTGCGCGTCATCGCCGACCACTCGCGCGCGGCGACGTTTCTTATCAGCGACGGCGTGCTGCCGGCCAACGAAGGTCGCGGCTACGTGTTGCGCAAGATCATCCGCCGCGCCATTCGCCATGGACGCCTGCTTGGCCAGACGCAGCCTTTCCTGCACAAGATGGTGGAGGCCGTAGTCAGAGAGATGCACGGCGCCTATCCGGAGCTGGACGAGAGCGCGGCGCGCGTGGCCAAGGTGATTGAGACGGAGGAGACGAGGTTCGCCACGACGGTGGCTGTCGGTCTCAACAAGCTGCAGGAACTGCTCGACAACCCGGAGAACAACGCGCTGCCTGGTCGCGAGGCCTTCAAGCTCTACGACACTTTTGGTTTGCCGTTGGACTTTATGACCGATGCGGCCCACGACCAGGGCGTGCACTTCGACCAGGCGGGCTTTGATGCCGCCATGGACGAGCAGCGCAAGACGGCTCGCGCCAGTTGGAAGGGCGGCTCGCAGAAGTCGGCATCGCCGGTCTTTGCCTCGCTGAAGCCCACGGTTTTTGAGGGCTACAAGCAGTTGGAGAGTGCGGGCTGCGAGGTGCTGGCCATCGTCAGCAACGGGCAGGGCGTGCAGACGCTCTCGGCCGGTCAGCAGGCGGATATCGTTCTCGACCACACGCCGTTCTATTCCGAGAGTGGCGGACAGGTGGGCGACCGCGGCTGGCTCTACGCGGGCGACCGCACGGTGGTAGTGGCCGAGGTGGAGGGCGTGCACTCGCCCGTGCAGGGAGTTCGCGCGCACAAGGTCACCTTGCGCCAGCCCATCAGCGTGGGAGACCGGGTCATAGCCGTGGTCAACCGCGAGCTGCGCGACGCCACGCGGCGGCATCACACGGCGACGCACTTGCTCCATGCGGCGCTGCGCCAGGTGCTGGGAACGCACGTCAAGCAGGCCGGGTCGCTGGTCTCGCCGAATTATTTGCGCTTTGATTTCTCTCACTTTGCGCAGGTGGCCGACGAGGAGTTGCAGGAGATTGAGGACATCGCCAATCGCCAGGTGCTGCTGAACCGCGCCGTGCAGACGATTGAAGACGTGCCGATTGACGTGGCCGTCAGCGAGTATCACGCCATGGCCTTGTTCGGCGAAAAGTACGGCGAAAAGGTTCGCGTCCTTAAGATTGACGACTTCAGCACGGAGCTCTGCGGCGGCACGCACGTCACGGCCACCGGAGAGATCGGGCTGATCAAGATTCTGAAGGAGGCCAGCGTCAGCAGCGGGGTTCGCCGCATTGAGGCCGTTGCCGGTGAGCGCTCGCTCGAACACTTCCGCCGCGATCACGAACTGGAAGCGGTGGTCAGCGGGATGGTGGGACGCAGCGAACAATCTCCGGCGGACGCCTTGCGGCAGGAGCTGGAGCGCCGCGACGAAGAGTTGAAAAAGCTGCGCAAGGAGCTCGACCAGGTGCGCATGAAGAGTGCCGCCACGGCCGTGGCCAGCGCCGAGGACAACGTGCGCGAGGTCAAGGGCGTGAAGGTGCTGGCGCATCGCTCCGACAACCTGGACCGCAACCAGTTACGCACGCTCGTGGATAACTTCCGCAACAAGCTGGGCTCGGGCGTGGTCATCGTGGGCTCGGTTACGGAGGGCAAGGTGGCGCTGATCGTGGGCGTGACCAAGGACCTGACGGGCAGGATTCAGGCCGGTAAAGTCGTGGGCGCGGTGGCGCAGAAGGTGGGCGGCAGCGGCGGCGGACGACCTGATATGGCCGAGGCCGGCGGCAAGAATCCCGAGGCGCTGGATGCTGCGTTGCGCGAGGCTCCGGATGTGGTGGCCGCGCTGCTGGGATAAGCCAGTTGCGCGGCTGGAACATCACGAACAGGCAATCGAAACAGGCCGGGGGAGCATGACCCTCCGGCCTTTTCGTTGATTGCGGATTCCGAGGTTGGACGATTGCGGGCAAGCGGATTGCTCAATGGCGGCTGCACTGGCGTAACCTCTCCAGACGCTGACACCGGAATTTGCGGGGTTTTCGCCTAGATTTACCCGTTCACTACGTGGATTCCCCATGCGTACTGGGATTGAAGCGGCCTTCCTTGCGACCTATAATCCAACTACTTGGGAAAAGTGTGAGTGGCGAACCGGCGGCGGGTAAAAACGGTCTGCCGCAGAGAGAGCATATGGTCGCGTTCCAAAGCCGATTCCGGATGACGGGAGCCCACCTTCGGGTGGCCGCGCTGGCCCTCGCCTGGATGGCGCTGATGTTGCCCGCGACGAGCCTTGCCGGGCAGGGCATTGAGCCCACGGTGGAAAACGGCCGCACGGTTTGGACGAACGACACTCCCGCGGAACACCCGGTCCGCCCGGTGAAAGACCCTCTGCATCCGCTCTATTACTGGGACGAGGTGCAGAAGATGTGGCTGCCGGTGAAAGCCACGTCGGAAGAGGCAATGCGCTCGGCGGAGACGGTGGCCGGCGAGGTGAACCACTACATTGAGAGTCAGCCGCAGGTGGGCGAAGAAAAGCTCCGCGGGCTGGCCGGGAACAACCCCAACTACGCGAGGGCGGCGGCCGGCCGCAAGGTGAGCGCGGAGGACATTGACCGCTTCATCCACGAGGCGGCGTTGCGCCACAAGGTGAATCCCAACCTGGTGCGTGCGCTGGTGCAGGTGGAATCCAACTACAACCCCAACGCGGTGAGCCGCAAGGGGGCCATGGGACTGATGCAGTTGATGCCGGCGACGGCGCACGCGTACGACGTGCACAATCCATTTGACGCACGCCAAAACGTGGAGGCCGGGGTTCGCCATCTGAAGGGCCTGCTGGACGACTTTGGCGGCAACGTGCCGCTGACCCTGGCCGCCTACAACGCGGGCAAGGGCGCGGTGGAGCGCAATCGCGGCATCCCACCCTACGCCGAAACGCAGAATTACGTGAAGCGCATTACCCACCTGATGGGCACGGGCCCCTTGGACGCGCACCTCAACAACCTCTCCCGGCCTGTATTGGTGTGGCGCGATGAGCGCGGACGGCTGATCATGACCAACACGGAGTAAATGGTGTCCAAGCGCAAGGCTGTGCCGCGGCGGGCGAAGACCGGGGGGAGGACTTACCTGCGGTGGATGCTGGCCGCCCTGATGTTGCTGGCGGCTTTGCCTGCGATGGCCGCGCCGCGTGTTCCGCAGCCGCAGCCACAGGCTCCGCTGGCGCGCAAGCAACAGGCGCGCACCCAGTTTGAGACCGCCGAACGCATGCGCGAGGAGTTGAACGGCCTGCCGCAGCGCGAGCGCACCCGCCGCGAATACCAGCGCGTCACCGACGCCTACCGCCGCGTCTATTACACCGCTCCGGCCAGCAGCAAGGCCGATGCCAGCGTGGTGGCCGTGGCCGAGTTGCTGGCCGAGGTGGGCCGCACCTTCCACGACGAACGCTCCCTCAGGGCGGCCATCGCACAGTACGAATTCCTGCGCCGTGAGTACCCCGGCAGCAAGTACCGCTTCGACGCCCTGTTCACGATCGGGCAGATCTACAAAGAGGATTTGGAAGAGCACGACAAGGCGCGCGAGACCTTTCAGGAGGTCATCCACCGCTATCCGCACCTGCAACTGGCGGCCGACGCCCGCGAGGCCATTGCCGAGATGGACCAGCAGGCGCGCAACCCTCACCGGCCGAAGCCCGTGGCGGTGAAGCCGGCGGAGGCGCGCGCGCAGGAAGCGAAGACACAGGATTCACGAGTACAAGACGCGAAGAATCAGGATGCGCGCCCCGCGGAAGCCTCCGCCGAAGCCGCGCACGCGACGCTGCCGCTGGTCACCGGCATCCGCCACTGGTCCACGCCGGACTACACCCGCGTGGCGATTGATCTTGAGCAGGAGGTGAAGTACGAGGCCGGGCGGGTCAGCAATCCGGATCGCATCTTCTTCGACCTGCATGACACGAAGCTGGCTTCGACCCTGGTGGGCAAGACCTTTGAAGTGAGCGACGGGTTCCTGCGCCGCGTGCGCATTGCGCAATTCCAAAAGGGAATGGTGCGCGTGGTGCTGGAGGTGGATGACGTCAGCGACTACGCGGCCTTCCTGCTGCCGAACCCGTACCGGTTGATCGTGGACATCCACGGCCGCAAGAGCAACGCTCCGCAGACACTGGTGGCGCGCGCGCAGCAGGCGGAGGAGAGCAAAGCCAGCGCGGCTTCCATGGAACCGGCGGCGGCCAGTCAGAAGCCGACATCCGCGGGCCAAAAAGCAGCAGCACCCAGCCAGAAGAACGCAGCCGAGCCGGCGTCCGCACCATCCTCAAGCGTTGCGCGTGAGATGTTCCCCGCTCCGTTGGCGGCTCCGCCCGCACCCACCGACGCGGTGCCTGGTGATACGGTGCAGAGCTCGCAGCCCGTGGCCGCGAAGACCCCGCCCACGCCAGTAGTCTCCGCCGTGACGCACGACGATCAGCCCGCTTTCCGGGCGGGAGCGAACGGCTCTTCGCCGGAGATCGCTCCGGCTCCAAAGCAGGCAGCGCCCGTGGCCGAGCAGCCGCCGCCTGCGCAGGAGGCCGACAAGCCCTCCGCGCGCGGTGCACAGGAGTCCACCAAGAGCGAGGTTGGCCGGCTTCACAGCACGGAACAGAAAGCCACGGCCGAGCCCACCAGCGAGCCGACGGTGCAGGTTGTGGCTCCGCGTGCGCCCGAGCGTAAGGTGGCCGCATCGGCCAGACCGCACAGCACGGCCCACCAGGCATCGCCCACCGCCGACGGACAGCGCTCGCTGATCCGCGCCCTGGGACTGAAGGTGGGACGCATTGTGATTGACGCCGGCCACGGCGGCCACGACACGGGCACCATCGGCCCGAACGGATTGCTGGAGAAGGACCTGGTGCTGGACGTGAGCCTGCGCCTGGGACGTTTGTTGCAGACGAAGATGGGCGCCGACGTGATCTACACGCGCGACGATGACACGTTCATTCCGCTCGAGACGCGCACGGCCATCGCCAACAAGCAGCAGGCGGATCTGTTCATCAGCGTGCATGCCAACAGCAGCCAGGACGCTTCGGCGCGCGGCGTGGAGACCTACTATTTGAACTTCAATCCCTCGCCCGATGCGCTGGAGGTTGCGGCGCGCGAAAACGCCGTCAGCGAAAAGAGCGTGCACGAGCTGGGCGATTTGGTGAAGAAGATCGCGCTGAAGGAAAAGGTGGAGGAGTCGCGCGAGTTCGCCACTGACGTGCAGCACTCGTTGTACCAGGGGTTGGCCGGCAAGGAACGCACGATGAAGGATCGCGGCGTGAAGAAGGCTCCGTTCATCGTGCTGATTGGCGCGAACATGCCCTCGATCCTCGCCGAGATTTCGTTCGTCTCCAATCCAACGGATGAGCGCAAACTGCAGACGCCTGAGTATCGCCAGAAGATTGCCGAGGCCCTGTATCGCGGCATTGCCCGCTACATCAACGGGCTGAGTGGCGTGAAGGTGGCCGCCAAGAGCGCCACTGCGGGGGAAGGGCGCAACTAAACAGTTTTAGAGCGAAGCAAAAGGCCCTCCTGCGGGAGGGCCTTTCGACTGCCAATAAACCTGGGGACATCCGAACCATACGAAATGTCATGGTGAGCGTTGCACCCGCAGTTTGGGTGCGGAGTCGAACCACCCTTTGTTTTTGGGAGAGCGAGGAAAACAAAGGGTCGCTCCACTACGCGCCTGCGGCGCTTCGGTCGCAATGACATTTCCATTCATTCAACTTTGTCGTCCAGCAAAAGGCCCTCCTGCGGGAGGGCCTTTGTGTTGATCGCGAATGCGCTAGCGAAAAGTTAGGCGTGCACTGCCTGGTACTCTTCGTAGGTTCCCTTGAAATCAATGATGTGGTGATCCTTGCCGAAGTGCCAGATGCGCGTGGCGACTTCGTCAATCAGGTCGTGATCGTGCGTGGCCAGCAGCACCGTGCCGGGATAACGCTGCAGGGCGATGTTCAACGCGTTGATGGACTCGAGGTCGAGGTGGTTCGTCGGCTCGTCCAGCACCAGCACGTTGGGCTTCTGCAGCATCAGCTTGCAGAAGAGCAGGCGAGCGGTCTCTCCGCCGCTGAGCACGTTGGTCTTCTTGTTGCCCTCGTCGCGGGCGAACATCATCATGCCCAGCAGGCCGCGGATTTCCTCGTCGGCCGCGCCCGGATCCCAGAGGTGCAGCCACTCAAAGGCCGTCATGCCGTGCGTGATGAGGGCGCGGTGATCCTGCGCGAAATATCCGACCGAGGCCTCGTGGCCCCAGATGACCTGGCCGGAGGTGACGAAGTCGCCGTCGTAGCCGCTGGTCTCGCGCAGCTCCTTCATGGGAGTGGTGGGCGAGTTGGCCAGCAGTGCCTGGATCATCGTCGTCTTGCCGGCGCCGTTGCGGCCCATCAGTCCGATCTTTTCTCCGCGCGTGACGCTGGCCGTAAAGTGGCGCAGCACGTGCGTGGAGTCGTAGTCCTTGCTGAGCTTTTCAATCTCAAGGATGTGCTTGCCGCTGGGGCGCTTCTGCTCGAACTTGATGTAGGGGCGCTGGATGTTGGACCGGGCCAACTCGGTCAGTTGCAGGCGCTCCACTTCCTTGCGGCGGGACTGCACCTGGCTGGAGCGGGTGCCGGCGGCAAAGCGGGCGATGAAGTCGTTAAGCTGCGAGATCTTCTTCTCGCGCTGCGCGTTCTGCGACTCAATCTGCGAGCGCACCTGGGTTTTGGCCAGCACCATCTCGTCGTAGGTGCCGGTGTAGGTGATGATGGTCTCGTAATCAATGTCCGCGATGTGGGTGCAGACGCTGTTGAGGAAGTGGCGATCATGCGAGATGACAATCAGCACGCCGTCGTAGTGGACGAGAAAATCCTGCAACCAGTGGATGGAGTCGAGATCAAGGTGGTTGGTCGGCTCGTCCAGCAGCAGCGCGCCGGGATGCCCGAAGAGCGCCTGCGCCAGCAACACGCGAACCTTCTCACCGCCCTGGAGCTCGGCCATCTTCAGTTCGTGCTTGGACTCGGGCAGGTCCAGGCCATCCAGCAGCATGGCGGCGTCGCTCTCCGCGCTGTAGCCGTCTTCCTCGCCCACAACGCCTTCCAACTCGCCCAGCCGCATACCGTCTTCGTCGGTCAGTTCGGCCTTTTCGTAGAGCTTTTCGCGCTCCTCCATGGCGGCCCACAGGCGGCGGTTGCCCATGATGACCGTGTCAATGACGCGATAAGCGTCAAAGGCAAACTGGTCCTGGCTGAGGACGCCAAACTTGCGCGGGCGCACCACGTTGCCCTTCTGCGCGTCCAGCTCGCCGGTCAACAGCTTCATGAAGGTGGATTTGCCGGCGCCATTCGGGCCGGTCAGGCCGTAGCGGCGCCCCGGCGTAAAGGCCGTGGAGACATCCTCGAACAGAACTTTGGCGCCGTAGCGCATGGAAACGTTGGAAACAGAAATCATCTTGGGTCTTTTGTCCGAAACCTTTGTGTCTGGATTGTGCTGGACTGCCTGCAATAAAAGGGGGCGGGACGCACTGTATGTATCAAGAATATCATGCGGACGCCGCCGGGGGGCGGGTGGGAACCTTCCAGCTTGCGCCGTGGTCTAATGGAATGAGGGGATTGGTGTGCCGATGAGAGCTTTTCTACGCAATGCAGGCTGGCTGATACTGGTGGCCCTCTGCGCCCCGATGCTGGTGGCGCAGACGAAGTTGCCTGCCCCGCCGCCGATCCTGCCCGAGGCATTTGCCGGATGGGAGCGCAGTGCGCCGGTGCAGAAGGGCCAGGACCCGCGCCGCCTGGATGCGACCAGCGCCCCCACTCTCAGCGAAGACCGCTTTACCGACTTCGAAGTGGCTACCTACAAGGTTCTCGACTCGAACTCCGCGAACCCGACGGATGCCCAGCGCACGCTGACCCTGCGCGCCGCCCGCTTTGCCGACGCCGAAGGCGCCTACGCGGCCTTCACCTACTATCGCCAGCCCCGCATGCAGAGGGAAGAGATCGGCCAGCTGGCAGCCTCGCTCAATGAGCGCGTGCTCTTCCTCCAGGGCAATCTTCTGGTGGATGCCCAGTTTTCGCAGCTGACGGCCATGAGCGGCACGCAGCTGCGCGAGCTTGCCGGCCTGCTGCCCAAGGTCACCGGCCCCGCGTCGGAGCTGCCCACCCTGCCCGGCCGCCTGCCGCGCAAGGCCGCGGTGGCGGAAACATCGCACTTCATCCTCGGCCCGGCCGGCTACGCGGCGCTGAATCTCGATTTGCCGCCCACGCTCGTCAACTTCGAGAAGAGTCCCCGGCTGCTGTGGGCGCGGCTCAATGGCGACGCTCCGGCTTCGGCGGAGATTCTGATGGTCGAGTACCCAACACACATCATCGCCATGGAGCGCCTGACGGCCTTTGAGGGGCTGACGCCCGCGCAGGGTACCACCAATGTCGTTAAGCGCACCGGGCCCATCCTGGTGCTGGTGCGTGGCCACATCTCGCACTCGGATGCCGAGCGCGTTCTGGCCTCCATCAACTACGATGCCAGCGTCACCTGGAACCAGAATACGGGGCGGGCCAAGCGCGACAATATCGGCGGATTGGTGGTCGCCGGACTGACCCTGGCCTTCGTGCTTTTCCTGATTTCGGTGGGTCTGGGACTGATGTTCGGCTTCGGACGGGTGTTTGTGCCCCGTTTGTGGGGCAAAAAAAGAGGTCCCGGGGGCGACGACGGGGAGATGATCCGGCTCGATTTGAACCGTCACTGAGGAGACCTAAGCTGGTTTCAGGAAACCAGTTAGGGGTCAAAGGGGCCTTCGAGTGACATTTTTTGTCATCGAGAGAATCTTGGGTCAAAAAGTTAAGTTGTTGATTATAAAGACATTTAATTATCTGAAATCGCTTGACACTCGGTTTTGCTGGCTCATAGTATTTGTTCAGAAAGTTTTGACGGTCTAGCCTCCGTTGGAACTATTCTCCCTTGAAGAAAAGGTCGCCCAGTTGCCGGGCGGCCTTTTCGTTTGTGTTGAAGTTCTCCGCCGCGGAAAATTCAAACCGTCGAAGCCATGCGTGCGTGGCGATGTCATGTGTGCGCGTGTGAAGTGCGATGCAAAGTTCCTGTGCGTGACGCAGAGAGTGAGACGTGCAGAGCGACGGATACCGGATGGCGAGGCGAGGGCGTGCCACCATCGCGGCACAAACGAAAACGCCTCGCGCGGAGGCGAGGCGGGATTGCTGAAGATTCTGGAGCCGACGACCAGACTTGAACTGGTGACCTGCCGATTACGAATCGGCTGCTCTACCAACTGAGCTACGTCGGCGTGACCTGAATCCATAGTAAAGGGTTGGCCGCGCGAGTGTAAAGAGTGCGTGCGTGGGGAAAGTGCCTTCCCCATAGTGCAAAGTGCGCAAATGCGCAGGCAGATGAGTGGAATGATGAGTTTCTCCTTGCTTTCATTGGCGTGTGATGGCGATAATTGCCCAGAAATTGGAGCCCGGCACAAACCGTGACTGACTTTCAACGATCGGATGTACTGAGGATTCTGCGCATCACCGCCCGGCAGTTGAGCGGCTGGCAGCGCGCGGGACTGATTGCCGTCGGCGACAGATTCTCCTTTTTCGATCTCCTACAAGTGAAAAAGGTGCGCGACCTGCGTGCCAAGCGCGTCAAGAGCGCGACCATCCTCGCCAGCCTGCAGGCGATGCAGGAGCGCGTGGCGGGCATGGAGAATCCATTTCTGGAAGCCGGATCCTTCTCCATCGGTTCGCGCGTGGCCTTCCGCACGGAGGGGCGCGCGCTCGATCCGATTGACGGCCAGTTCGTCATGGACTTTGACGACAGCGGCAAAGTGTTAGAGACCGGCGAGGGCTTCCGTCCGATGCCGGCGCCGCAGTCCATCAGCGAACTGTTCGCGCGCGGCGTCGCGCTTGAAGAAGATCCCGAGACCGCCGAAGAGGCCATTGCCTGTTACAAGAAGGTGCTGAAGCAGGACGAAAACTACGCGCCGGCGCACATCAACCTGGGCACGCTGTACTACAACCAGAGTGATTACGAGATGGCGGAGACCTATTACCGGCGCGCCATTGAGTGCGATCCGCGCTACGCCCTGGCCTACTTCGACCTGGGCAACGTGCTGGATGAGACGCAGCGCCTGGAGGAGGCCATTGCCGCCTACAAGAGCGCGCTGCAACTGGCACCCACCTACGCCGACGCGCATTACAACCTGGCCTTGGCCTACGAGCGCTCCCGCCAGCCGCGGCTGGCCCTGCGGCACTGGCGCAACTATCTGAAGTTGGACCAGCAGGGTCCGTGGGCGGTGCACGCGCGGGCGCAGTATCACCGGTTGCTGGATGGCGAAAAGCTCAAGGTCGTGGCCCGCTAGTACAAGGCCATTTTGTACCGGACAGCTCTGCAATCCTTTGATTGCACCCCCGCCCGGAACTGATACAATCGCCGGTCTGCCAACTACACAATCTGCGAGGAAGGTTACTGTTATGAGCACGAACGCCGGGCGCGAGGGCGCTCCCATGCCGCTGCTGGTTCTCACGGAAGATGAGCAGCTTTTCCGCGACAACATCCGCAAGTTTGCCGAAGAATCCATCGGCCCGCTCGTCAAGGAGATGGACGAGAAGGGCGTGATGGATCACTCGCTGGTGGAGCAGTTTCATCAGCTCGGATTGATGGGTATCGAGATTCCCGAGCAGTATGGCGGCGGCGGAGGATCGTTCTTCGAAGCCATCCTGACGGTGGAAGAGTTGAGCCGCGTGGACCCTTCGGTGGGCGTGCTGGTGGATGTGCAGAACACCCTGGTGAACAACGCTCTCATCCGCTGGGGCAACGAGGAACAGAAGAAGAAGTACCTGCCGAAGATGTGCAACGAGTGGGTGGGCAGCTATGCGTTGAGCGAGGCCGGAGCCGGCAGCGACGCCTTCGCGCTCAGCACCCGCGCCGAGGACAAGGGCGACCACTGGCTGCTGAACGGCCAGAAGCTCTGGATCACCAACGGCAAGGAGTCGAGCCTGTTCATCGTGATTACCACGGTGGACCCCTCGGCCGGATACAAGGGCATCACGGCTTTCATCGTGGAAAAGGGCTTCCCGGGCTTCACGGTCGGCAAGAAGGAAGACAAGCTGGGCATCCGCGCCAGCAGCACCACGGAGCTGATCTTTGAGGACTGCAAGGTGCCCAAGGAAAACCTTCTGGGCGAGGTGGGCAAGGGCTACAAGGTGGCCATTGAGACCCTGAACGAGGGCCGCATCGGCATTGCCGCTCAGATGCTGGGCCTGGCGCAGGGAGCCTTCGAGGCCGCCGTCAAGTACTCCAAGGAGCGCAAGCAGTTCGGCCAGCCGATTTCCAGCTTCCAGGCGGTGCAGTTCCAGCTGGCGCAGATGGCCACGGAGATCACCGCGCTGCGCCTGGTGGTGTACAACGCGGCGCGCATGAAGGATGCCGGATACAGCTTCCTGAAGGAGGCGGCGATGGCCAAGCTATGGGCTCCGCAGGTGGCCGAACGGGTGGCCAGCCAGGCCGTGGAGATCTTTGGCGGCTACGGATTTACCAAGGATTATCCGGTGGAAAAGTTCTATCGCGACGCAAAGATTGGTAGCATCTACGAAGGCACCTCGAATATGCAGCTGGCGACCATCGCCAAGATGGTGCTGGGCGGAAAATAAAATGGTTCCGGCAACAGGTCAAAAGATGAAATCCATGGCCGTGCGGAAGAAGAAAACGGCCGCCCTGGCCGTCGAGGAAAAGGCAAAGCCACTGGTGGAGCGCCGTCGCTATGAGCGCGTCGGCGTGCCGGCGGCGGCCTTTGCCCTGGACGTGCATGGCAACGAGATGGGGCGCGTGGTGGAGACCAGCGGCGGGGGAATGCTGCTGGACCCCGCCTCGCCATGGGCGCGGCTGGCCCTGGTGCGGGACCAGCAACTCATGCTCACCATCGTGGAGCCCGCCACGGGCAACATGACCGATATCTACGTTGAGGTGCGGCGCATCAGCGAGCACTGCATCGGATTGCGCTTTCTGTAAGCCGCGCACGGCAACCTTCCGCGGCGTCCCTTCTCCACCGGCCGCAGTGATACCCTTGCAGTAGAGCCCATGGCTGACGATTCTCAACTGGATTCCCTTGCCGCCGACGAGACGGCCGATGCCGTCGTGGCAGCGGGACGCTCTGCGGCTGGAGACCTCGAAGCGCCGACTGTCTTCTCCGACCTGAACACCATGGCCGTGGTGGCCGTCACCCTGGCCGGCATCGGATGCTTCTTCAATCTGTATGCCACGCAGCCGGTGCTGCCACTCTTCGAAATACTTTTTCACGCCAGCAAAGCGGCGGTTGGCCGCACGGTCAGCGCGGCGACCTTGGGCGTGGCCCTCAGCGCTCCCTTTTGCGGAATGTTGGCCGAGCGTATCGGCCGCCGCCGGGTGATCGTGTGGTCCATCTTCCTGCTGGCTGTGCCCACCATTGGCGCGGCCACGGCCAACGGCCTGCATCAACTGGTGGTGTGGCGCTTCTTCCAGGGACTGGTCATGCCCGGCATCTTCGGCGTCACCATCGCTTACATCACCGAGGAATGGCCGCGCCGCCAGGTGGCGCACGTCATGTCCATTTACGTGAGCGGCACGGTGCTGGGCGGATTTCTGGGCCGTTTCTTGACCGGAGTGGCGGCGACTCACGCGCTGGTTCCCTTTGTGGCGCCGAGCTGGCGCCTTGGCTTTGTCTTGATCGGCCTGCTGGACCTGATCTTCGGCCTGGTGCTGTGGCGCTGGCTTCCGCCGGACACGCCGCTGCCGCCGTCGCCAAGTACTGGCGCCTTTGGATTCCTGCGCCACCTGCGCAATCCGCAACTGGTGGCCACCTATGCCGTGGGCTTCAGCGTGCTGTTTACCCTGGTGGCCACGTTTACCTATGTGACCTTCTACATGGCCGCACCGCCCTTCCTGCTGACGCCGGCGGAGTTGAGCGCACTGTTCATGGTGTACCTGGTGGGGCTCATCATTACGCCGCTGGGTGGGGTGTGGATCTCCCGCGTGGGCTCACGCACGGCAGTGGTGGGCGCGGTGGCAGGCGGCATTGCCGGAGTGCTGCTGACCCTGGTGCCACACTTGTGGGCCGTGCTGGTGGGGCTCACCCTGTGCAGCTCAGGAGTCTTCGTCTGCCAGTCGGCGGCCTCCAGCTACATTCAGCGCGAGGCGCGCAGCGGCGGCCGTGCCTCGGCGGCCGGCCTGTACGTGATGTTCTATTACCTGGGTGGCAGCGTGGCCGGAGTGGTGCCAGGCGTGCTGTGGCGCTACGGGCAGTGGAAGGCCTGCGTGGCCCTGATCGTAGCCGTGCAACTGATCAGCATGACGATTGCCGCCAGCGCGTGGAAGGGCCGCGAGGTCTGACCGCGATCTCGATTGATTGAATTATTTCTACTGAAGCTCTTCCGGAGCAGGCATGGCAATCGGCGCGGCTGGAGCCGGGCCTTTTTGCTTATGGCTGAGGGCGAGTAACTGCTCCGTCAACTCGGCGCCGCGCTCGCCGGCGCGATGGATGGCATCAGCCTTGACCGCCAGCGGCGAGTTCTTGGTGAGCTCCTCCGACAGCAGGCCGGCATAGCACATGATGACCAGCAGAGTGTTGTTCAGGTCGTGGGCAATCTCACGCGTGGCGCGGCAGACGGTCTCCAACTTGAGGCCGACCTGCGGCTCGTCGCTTTCCTCCGGCACCCTGGCCGTGTTGTCAGCGCTGATCTGCACGCCGTAATAGGCGGAACCAGCGGACGCGCCGTTGGCGCCGGCGACGGAAAACGCCAGCATCGTCATGGGGAAGGTCTTGCCGGTGAGCGGATTGTGCAGCAGCATCTCGCCCATCCACGGCTTGTTGGGTGACAACGAGCGAGCGCTGGTGATGGCACTCTTCCAACAGAAGCTGGACATCTCGTGCTTCTGCGCTTCTTCCATGCTGGTCAGGCCCAGCATGGCGCGGCCGGCGGAGTTCATGAAAGAGATGCGCCCGCTGCCATCGGTGGTGGCCAGAAGGCCCGGCGCCTCCTCCAGAAGATTCGTCATCTCGCCGGGCGCGGATTGCGTGGCCGCGCTGCCGGGCAGGGGATCCAGGAACAGGATGCTGCCGCCGATGGCCCGGCGGTTGCGGCGCCAGGGATGCAGGCGAACTGAATACGTGCGGCCGTCGCGGCTATCGCCGAAGGGCCAGGTCATCTCCAACAGCATGGTCTCTCCGGCCAGGGTCAGGGCCAACGCTCCCGGCAACTCACGGGGCACCTGGTTCAATAGCTGGCTGAAGCCCTTGCCGAGAATGGCCAGGCGGCTGAGGCGGAACTGCGCGCAGTATTCATCGCTGACTTCCAGGTGGCGGCTGGAGTCGTCGAGCAGGGCGATGGCGCCGGGCGCGTTGCGTATCATGTCCTCGAGCGCTCCCTGCGGGCCGGTGGGAATCACCTTGATGCCCTCGGGGCGCAGCCCGGACAAGGTCAGGCGAGACTCCGCGTTGGTGGCCACACTACTGAACTTCTGAATTTTATTCCCGATCATCCCTGGTCCTTATTCCGGAGCATCCGTTAGTGGCTGACAAGCACCTGCATCAACTCTCCCAGCCGGAGCAGCGATACCGGCTTGTCCAGCGTCATCCCGGTGGGGTTACCCGCCAGTGGTGAGGGAGTGGGCGGAGGAGCGCCTTCCCGCAGGTACACCAGACTGGGCTTTGGCTCAAGCGAGTCAATGCACTTGGCCAGATTGTCCTCCGGAGTGCCAAAACCCGCCGGCTCTTCCCCGGAAATGATGATCCTGTAGTGGTAATTCATTAACAGGGCGCGCGCCTCGTCATATTCCCGGGCACTATGCACCTCGTAGCCGAGGTTGGAGAGAAAACTGGCCATCAGATCGAGCAATTGGCGGTTCTCTTCGATGAGTAAAAGCTTCTGCGCCATGCCGTGAACCAATGCACGTTGGCTGCCAACTTGTCTGACTTTCTAATTCGAATGAAATCAAGCGGATGAGCCTGGACTGTGCTTCACCGGCGGAGGTGAAACAGGTCTCACATCTGGAATCGGGATACATTGCGGCCAACGTCAAACAACGCTGGCGCAATTCCATGCAGACCAGCGGGATGCGGTCTAACGGATGCTGAGTCCCAACTGCTTGATTTTGGCGTAGAGCGAACTGCGCGGAATACCCAGCTTGACGGCCGCATTGTCCACCTTGCCGTTTTCACGGCGCAGTACCTCGACGATGTGCTGGCGCTCCAGCTCGGCCAGCGTCAGCTCGCCGTCGTAGGCAGGCGTGGCAACGGTGGCGGACGATTCGCCGCGAGTGAGCTGGAAGTGCAAATCCTCGGTAGAGATCAAACCGTTATGGCAGATGAGGGCGGCGCGCTCCAGCACATTGCGCAACTCGCGGATGTTTCCAGGCCAGGAGTAGGAGGAGAGGTCGCGTATGACCGCGGGGCCGAAGGCCAGCTTGCCGCTGTTCAAATCCGCGCGCAGATGCTCCAGGAACCAGTCGGCCAGCACCGGAATATCCTCGATGCGCTGGCGCAGAGAGGGAATGGAGAGCGGGATGGTGCTGACGCGGAAGTACAAGTCGCTGCGGAACTTACCGTCGGCTACCAGGGCCGCCATGTTCTGGTGCGTGGCGGCGATCAAGTGCACGTCCACCGCACGGTCGCGCACACCGCCCAGCCGGCGGAAGCGCTTTTCATCAAGCACTTTCAATAATTTAGGCTGAATGCCGAGATCCATGTCGCCGATCTCGTCCAGGAAGAGCGTGCCGCGGTGCGCCACTTCAAAGAGGCCGGTCTTCTGGGTGAAGGCGCCGGTAAAGGCTCCCTTTTCATGGCCGAAGAGGTCGCTCTCCAGCAACTCGCGATTCAGGCCGGCGCAGTTGAGATCGAGAAAAGCCTCGTTGCTGCGTGAGCCGTTGCGAGTGATCCACTCGGCCAGAACTCCTTTGCCCGTACCGGTTTCACCCTGGATGAGGATGGGGTAATCCGAGCCCAGGACGCGCTGCACGGCGTTCTTCAATCCGAGGATGGCGCTGGAGTTGCCGATGAACGGATCGCGGCGGTAGCGCGGGGAAATTGAGGTGACGGCCAGTTCCCTGCGAATGAATCGCTTTGCGTCGAGCACCTTTTCAATCAACCGCAGTAAAACGCCGAGTTCAAAGGGCTTGGTGATGAACTGTTCGGCACCTTCCTTCATGCAGCGCACGGCCAACTCGATGGTGGCGTGGCCGGTCATGATGATGACCGGAATGGTGGCGTCAATGTTGCGGGTGTCCTGCAGCAGACGTAAACCGTCGGCATCCGGCAGGGAGTAGTCCATCAGGATTAGATCAGGGTGGTGCTGATCGAGGAAGCTGCGACAGCTCTTACCGTCTTTGGCTTCGGCCGCGGTAAAGCCCTTCAGTTCCAGATAGGAGCGGACCGCGCCGCGAAGTTCGGCATCGTCGTCCACAATCAGGATGTTGTAGTTCGCCATTACAACCAACTTCTTTGGGGAGCTGCCGGGCGTTCGCCCCCAAGCAGTGCAAAATTCAGAACATCTGAGAGTACGAGTTAAGAATTTGTCACCGAAGACGCTTTGGTGTCAATGAAATGCGCCGCAATTATAGAGGAAGGTGCGTAAGTTTCGATGAAAGGGCATTACTTTAGTTTTGAATACAACTGATGTGGAGTTCATTTGTCGCAATCGAATTGCCCGCGTCGCGGTAACCCATCGGCTACTACTTAGACATATCGAAATTCAAGAATAGCGTGTCCATGTTCTAGACCCAAGCCGAAAGAAGGGCGTGTGCGGCGGCGCAATTCCGCCCGCAATGTGCATCATTAACTTTCTCTAACAATCCTGTTTTCTTTCACATCCTGCCCCGTCCAGTCTCATTCCCCACGGCCTTCCCTATTAGGCACTTCACGTGCATTAGACGAGTGATAGCTGACGTAATTGGTAACCCAAAACAGGGATGCGGTACGGCAGCAGACGCAGTCTTGCGGTACGAGGGTACTGAAATGAAGATGAAATTTCTGTTGAAACTGCTACTCGCCGTCGTTGTCGTGCAAGGCGCTGCATTTGCCGATACTCTGATCAACTTTGCCAGCACCGGCAACGGCATCACACTTTCCTCGCAGTCGGGTGGCGAGTACCTGACTTTCTCAAACCTATACGTTACCGGCGCGGCAGGCGATTCCGCCAATGGCGCGTTGGTGACGATCTCACCGGGCGCGGGACACTTCTACCTGAGCAGCGAAAGCTCGAACGGGCTCACCGGCTACTTCACTTCGAACGGAAACGCGACGATTCAGATCGGCACTTCCGCGACCAGTGGTCCCGGCATGTTGACCGGCACGCTGAACATGGTCGAACTGGATTCCAACGTCAACTCGCACGCTCCCAATGGGAACGGCAGCTTCACGCTGTACCTGACCCTCTCCAACCTGAGCTACAAATGCAGCGGCGGTTGCACCAGCAGCGCACTGCTGAGCACCTTCGCAGCCGGCACCACGCCTGGCAGCTATGTGGACAGCCTGGTCTTCAGCTTCAGCGGGAAATCGAAGGTGACCACTCTGAACGGTCTCAATGGCAGCGCGGGAGTCATCAGCGGCACGCTGGACTCAACGACTGCTCCCGAGCCGGCTTCTCTGGCGCTGTTCGGATCCTGCCTGATGATGGCCGGAGTGAAATTGCGCAACAAGGTCAGAAGTATGTAGCGCGGTCGTCTGCAAGCGGGATCGCGCGCTCAATATGGATTCCTTAGGGGGAAATCTATGCTGAACGCTCTCACAATTGACGTAGAAGATTACTTCCACACGGAAGCGATGTCAGTGGCGGCTCCCGCCGCAGGCTGGCAGACGATGAGCCTCCGGGTGGAAGGCAGTACCAGCCAGTTGCTAGAGCTGCTGGCGGCCAAGGGCGTCCGGGCGACGTTGTTCTTTCTTGGGTGGGTAGCGGAACGCTGCCCGCAACTGGTGAAGGCAGCGTCGCAAGCCGGCCACGAAATTGGCTGCCACAGCTACTGGCACCGGCCGGTGTATCGCCTTAGCCCAGAGGAATTCCGCGAAGACACCCGGCGCGCCAAGGGCATCCTTGAGTCGCTGACGGGACATCGCGTGACCGGCTACCGCGCGCCGAGCTTCTCCATCCTCCAGGGCATGGACTGGGCACGGCAGATTCTCGTCGAAGAAGGCTTCGCTTACAGCTCCAGCAGTCACCCCATCCGCCACGACATTTACGGAGACCACGCAGGCCGGCGCACGCCATACCAATGTGGGAGCGGCCTGTGGGAGCTGCCGATTACCACCTGGCGAGTGCTGGGACACAATCTGCCCGTGGGCGGCGGCGCCTATCTCAGAATTCTCCCCTCCATGTATGTGCGCTTCGGGTTGCGCCAGGTCGCAGCCTCGGGCGAGCCGCTGATGGTTTATCTGCACCCGTGGGAGATTGACGCCGAGCAGCCGCGATTGCCAGCCGGGTTGAGGTCGCGGGTGCGGCAGTACACGGGATTGAAAGGGATGCAGCATCGTCTGGAGAAACTGCTGGAACGCTACGAGTTCGGCACGGTGGCACAGGTTTACAGCATGGCGCAAAGCGGCACAAAGCAGACGCGCATGCTGCAGGAACACTTGGGGGTTGCATGAGTCCGGTTCGCAGAAGGGAAGGTTGGTTGGGCCACAGGAAGCTGGGCAGGGCGCTGGCAGGCGCCATGGTGGTGCCGGTTGTGCTGGCCCTGGTTGCAGGCGGCTTCCTGGCGTGGAACCTGTATCACTCGGTGTATGTGCAGCCCGCCAGATATGCGCCGCCGCCCGCACAGAACTTCCGCGCGGCCCGTAAGGTATTCCCGTTCTCGGTGATTCCGGGAGGCGTGTACGAGCCCAAAGAGCTGGTTGCGAGCATGGAGAAAGACCCTGCGCTACGAGAGCACTACAAAGATGTGAAGGTGGACAACCTGGTGGCCGTGCGAACCAGTTCAGCAATCAAGGCCGAGGTGAGCTACCGCAAAAACGGCTGCATTTACTGGACGAGCAAGGCCGTGACGATTCCCGCGGGCGAGCTGGTGCTGACCGACGGCAGGAACATGATTCGCGGCCGCTGCGGCAACCGGATGCGTATCCCGAAGGAGACCGCACGATCCGGCGTCGCCACGACCGAGACGGAAGAGGTGGCCTTCGACGTGCCTCTGCCCCCGCTGGAGCCGCCCGCCCCGCCGTATCAGCCCGTGGTGCCACCGGGAGTTCATCCGCCGGATGTGGTTCCGACACCGCAGGAGACGACCACACCAGAGCCGGGCACGCTGCTGTTGTTCGCCAGCGGAATGCTGTTCCTCGGCATGTGGGTGGTTCCCAAGCAGTAGCAATACAAAAATACATTGCCGGCCGCGACTGACCGGAGCAGAAAGTTACGAAGGTGGGAGATGAGTCAATTCTTGAAAACGTTAGTACTGGTAACCATGGTGTCCGCCGCACTGACGGGCATGGCGCACGGCGGCGGGCAAAAGAAAGGCAAGGCCGCCACGCCGGATGCCCCCGCGCCCATTACCGATGCGCAATACCTCGTCGGCAGGGAGGACATTCTCTCCATCCAGGTATGGCGGGAGCCGGAGCTGACGCGGCTGGTGGCGGTGCGGGCGGATGGGAAGATCAGCCTGCCGCTGGTGGGTGAAGTGGAGGCGGCCGGGAAGACTCCGCTGGTGCTGCAGGGTGAGTTGACGCAGTTGCTGGATCAGTACATGAAGGCGCCGCAGGTCTCGGTGACGGTGCAGGACGCACGCAGCCAACGCTTCAGCATTATCGGCGAGGTCATGCGTCCGGGATCCTACCCGCTGGTGAAACCGATGACGGTGCTGGATGCCTTGTCGCTGGCGGGCGGCTTCCGCGAATTCGCCAAGATGGAAAAGATGTTTGTGCTGCGCACGGCGCCGGATGGCACACGGCAAAAGATTCCAGTGGCCTACAAGAAGATCATCAGCGTGAAGGGGACTGGCCAGAACATCGAGCTTGAGGTTCGCGACACCTTGGTTGTGCCGTAAGGGGAGTTATGAAGCATTTGGCAAGAGTTGCGATGGCAATCATATTGATTTTGGGAACACTGCCCCTGCTGGCGCAGGATCCGGTCGAGCCACAGAGTCCGGGCGAGCCGGGAACCGAGGCGCCACCGCCGGTAGCGCCCATGGCAACAGGCGCCATGGAGATTCCACGGGTCGTCTCCCACATGAACAGCTACGGTTTTGAAACTCCGCCGGGCTGGAACCTGGCTGCGGCCGCGTCAGCACTGGCGATTTATGACACGAACCCACTTTACCAGACGGTGCCGAGCGGTGACGTTGCGCAGAACTATACGGGAATTGCCTGCCTCAGCTACCTGTCGCGGCACAGCACCTACCAGGCTGCCTACACCGGCTCCTGGGTGGGCTACAACAAGTACTCGGGACTGGATACGACGAGGCAGTCGCTGACGCAGACCTGGTGGCATCAACAGTCTGCGCACACGGATTACACGTTCAAGCTGAATCTCAGCGAATATCCCACCTGGGGCGGTTCCCAGTTCAGCCAAAGCGCATTCGGCTCCATCGTGATGGGCTTGACCGGAATGACCGCGCTGGAACTGCGATCGAACGCGCGTCGAGTGGACGGCAGCGGCAGCATGCAACAGAAGGTGGGCCGGCGCGGTGCAATCCGGGTGTCCGTTGATGGTGGTGTGATCAAGTTCACGCCGAGCTCGCGGATTCAGCTGGTCGAACTTCTCACGGCACCCGCATCGAGCACGGTCACCGGCTCCGTGGCAGTGTCCTACGACTACAAGATCAACTCGCGGCGAAGCGTGGGAATCATCTCCGACACGGGCTACGTGTACTTCACCACTCCAGACTACGGCGCCTCCAACGAGTCCATCTCCGTACGCTATGCCGAACGATTCCGCAACGGCTGGTCGTACTCGATCTCGGCGGGACCGCAATTCCTCCACGTGCAGCAGGGAACAGACACGGCACAGACGTCCATGGCTCTGTCGGCGACGGCCTTCCGTCGCACGGACAGAACATCCGTGAGCGCCGATGTTCGGCGCAGATACGAGCTTGGCGTGGCGCAGGGCAACTACTCGCTCTGGTACATGAACGTGCAGGCGGAGCGCGCGGTCCGGAGACGCTGCTTCGTCGGCGCATTCGTCAATTACACGCAAAGCAGCTCGCCGATACCGGTGGGAGAACTGCTATCGGGAGAGACCAACAACTTCATCATCGCCGGCGAGGGCGGGATCAAAGTGGCACGACGCGTCGTGTGGTTCGCCAACTACGGGTATGACAGGCAAAAGGGAGCGCTGACGCTGGAAAAGCAGATTGGCAAGCAGGAATTCGTCACTGGATTTGCGTTCAATGTCGACAGCCTGTTTTCGCGTTAAGAGGAAGGCATGAAAAAGACACCAACAGGATTACAGGACTATCTGGACATTGCACGCAGGCGCGTGTGGTGGCTGGTACTGCCCGCAGTATTGATCACGCTCGGCGTGTTCTTCGGGAGCCTGAAGCTGCCCCGGGTTTACGAATCCGAAGCGACGATCATGATCGAGCCGCAGAAGGTCCCGTCGAACTACGTGCAACCGACGATTTCGGTTGATATCACCGACCGGATCCAGAACATCCGGCAGGAGATTCTGAGCCTGACGAGGTTGCGCAAGATCATCTCCGACCTGGGACTGTATGACTCGGTGCCGGGCAAGACGGTGCCAGACGAGGTTGTGGAACAGATGCGCAAGGACATCAGCGTGGATGTAGTACCCAGCCTGATGGGAGCCGACCGCACTCGAAGCGTGACCGCTTTCCGCATCGCCTACGTAGGCGCCAACCCAGTTCTGACCCAGAAGGTGACGCGCAACCTGGCATCACTGTTTGTGGAAGAGAACCTGAAAAATCGGGAACAGGAGTCCGAGGGCACAACGGATTTTCTGGACGGACAACTGGAGAAGATGCGCCAAGCGCTGCAGGAGCAGGAAAAACGCATCGAGACGTTCAAGGCCGCTCATGCCGGCGAACTTCCAGAGCAGCAGACTTCGGGATTCCAAATGATCGGGCAGATGCAGGCCGTGTTGCAGTCCAACGCAGATGCCATTACGCGAGCGCAGCAGCAGAAGGCTTATATGTCCTCCGTCCTGGAAGGCATCCGGATGAACCAGACGCCGCAGAACATGAAGACGGCATTGCAGATTCAACTGGACGTGAAGAATGCCGAGCTGTTGCACGCAGAGCAGAAGTACCAGGCGAACCATCCTGACATACGCAAGCTGAATTCCGAGATTGCCGCTCTCAAGAGTGAGGTGGAGGCGGAGAAGTCCAGCAGCGTTGACGGCAAGAGCCTTGCCACCGCCGACCAGGTGCAGGTGCAGATGGCGGAATTGGACAAGGAGATTGTCCAGCGCACGAAGCGGCAGAGCGAACTGGAGCGCAACATTCAGGAACTGCAGTCGCGCATCGGCCGGCTGCCGCAAGTGGAACAGCAACTTGCCGAGTTGACGCGCGACTACCAGACCTCCAAGGCCAGCTACGACACCATGCTGGGAAAGCGCGACAACTCCTCCGTAGCGGCGGAGATGGAGAGACGCGCGCAAGGCGAGCAATTCCGCATTCTGGATCCGGCGAGTTATCCGGACAAACCGCTCAAGCCGAATCTCCTGCAGATTGACATCCTGGGCCTGCTGGCCGGGTTGTTCGGCAGCCTTGGGCTGGCCTTGTTGGCGGAGCTGGCCGACAACACCATGAACAATGATCGCGACCTCGCCTATTGCTCGGGGCTGCCGGTACTGGCCTGCATGTCCTATGTAAGAGACGAGAGCGAACTGCGGCGTGCCAGGATGCGCCGCGGATTGATTTCAGCAACAACGTTGGCAACCGTCTTGATCACCGTGTTCCTGGTGTACCTGCAGCGTGGCGCAATCGCCACCGGATTTGGATGGAAGTTCTAAATGTACCTAAAGCATTTTGGTCTGCAAAAAAACCCGTTCTCCCTTAGCACTGAGCCACAGAGCATGTACTACAGCGCGTCGCATTGCGAGGCCGCCGCCCACCTGTTGTTTGCCGTACGCGAACGCAAGGGGATTGCCCTGCTGATGGGCGAGCCCGGAACCGGCAAGACGACGCTGCTGCGTACCCTGCTGGAGATGTTGCGCTCCGCGGAAGTGGTGCCGAGCAGCATTCTGAATCCGATGCTCGGTTCCGCGCAGGATCTGCTTGTCGCCATCCTGACGGGCTTCCAGCTCAGTCCAAGCAGCCGCTCGCCAGCCGAACTGATGAACATGCTGTTCGATTATCTGGAGAATCAACTCCGGCTGGGGCGGCGCCCGTTGCTGCTGGTGGACGAGGCGCAGCAGTTGGGCGCGTCAACGCTGGAGCACCTGCGGTTGATCTCAAATCTGGAGAGCGGCGGCCAGCGCCTGCTGCAGGTTGTGCTGAGCGGACAGCCTGAGATTCGGAGCACATTGGCGGAGCCGCAGCATAGCGGGCTGCGGCAGCGCATCGTGGTGCGCAGCGAGATCAAGCGGCTGGCAATGGATGAGGTGTGGGAGTACCTGGCGCTGCGTGCCTCACGCGCGGGCAGTGACGGCCGCGCACTTTTTCAGCCGGCAGCCGTGGACGCGCTGACGGCGGCGTCGGGGGGAATCCCGCGGATCATCAATGTGCTGGCCGACAACAGCCTGATTGCCGCGTATTCCTCCGGACAGGCAACCGTGAGTGGTGAACATGTGTGCAGCATGGCCCGGCATTTTGAGCTGCCCGTGCCGGAGCTGTCTGTGCGGGTCGGCAGCGGCGGAGCGCAGGACGTGGCGCGCAGGGACGAGGAGTGGAAGAAGCTGGTGAAGAGCTTTGCCAGCTATGAAATTCCCCCGGCGCTGCGGGAGTTCACCCGATCCATGATGGGCAAGACGGCATAACCCGGTTGTACGGAGCGGAGGAGGGTCAGTTGGACTATCTGTATAAGGCGATTCAGAAAGAGACGGGCGTGGCAACGCCGGAGCGGAATCCGGTGGCGGTGGCGGAAGAGCGTCCCATGGCGCCCTATAGCGCCGCGGTACCCGCTAAGGATTCTGCGATGACACTGGCCGCGGAATTTTCGCTGGAATCGCGGACCTCCACCGCGGCCATCGGAGTTTCGCGCCGAGTGCCGTTTCCGGTGAAGTCCGAGCGGCTTTACTGCCAGCGGACTGCGAAGATGACCAAGGAGCGGTGGAACGCACTCGAGCAGTTCCGGGTGCTGCGCTCGCGGGTGCTGGAGATGGCGCGTACGCAGGACGTCCATTCGTTGATGATCACCAGCGCGGTGGCCGCCGAGTCAAAGACCACCACCTCGATCAACCTTGCGCTGGTGCTCAGCCAGGTGCGCGGAGTCCGGGTGTGCCTGGTGGACGCGGACATGCGAAAAGTAGGCGTTGCCGATGCGCTGGGAATTTCCTATGAGAAGGGGCTGCAAGACTACCTGCACGCGCCGACGCCGTTGAGCGACGTGCTGCTGCAACTGACGGACAGTCTTTACCTGATTCCCTCGGGCGGCACGGATGAAAGCTCGGCAGAGGTGCTGCACTCGGAGACCATGGTGGGTTTGGTGCAGGAGTTGCGCAAGTCGTTTGACGTGGTGATCTACGATGCCCCGCCACTGTTTCCGGTGGCCGACGCACGCATCCTGGCAAACCTGGTGGACGGTGCCCTGTTCTGCGTGCGCGCCGGTCATACGCCGGACAATGTCATCCAGGAAGCAATCGAGCTGATCCGTCCAAAGATTCTGGGCGCTGTGCTGGTGGGCGCTCGCGTGAGTTCCAGCGGCTGGTACTACTACGAGCATGAAGCCGACGGCAAGGAATAAGCCATGTTGAACGTGATGAACCGTTACGTGCCGGGTCGCGTGTTTGTTCTGCTGGTAGTGGAGAACACGCTGATTACGCTGGGCATCGTCCTGGCGGCCATGGTGACGGCGCGGATTCACGGACAGGCATTGACGCAAAGCAGCGAACTGCTGCTGCATGGCTGGGCGATCTCGGCCATCTTCCAGATTTCCTTTTACTACTTCGATCTCTACGACCTGCGCACGCTGAAGAGCAAGTGGGCGCTGCTGGGGCGGCTGATGAGCGCCGTGGGAGGGGCATGCGTGGCCATCGCCGTGGTGGTGGCCCTGTTCCCGCCGGTGCGGCTCGGAATCGGCGTGATGGAAGTAACGTCCCTGTGCATGGCGCTGATCATCCTGCTGGGGCGAATGAGCCTGGAGTGGGTCAATCGCTGGATGACCGCTGGCGAAAGGATTCTGCTGGTGGGTAGCGGCAACATGGCCATCTCACTGGCACGCGAAATACGCCTGCGCACCGACCTTCGGCTGCATCTGCTGGGAACGGTCTCCGAAGCGGAGTCGGAGGAGCCCATTCCGAACTCGCGGCGGCTGGGCATGGTCCAGGATCTGGAGAAGATCATCCGCGAGCAGGCGCCACGGCGCATTGTGATCGCACTGGACCTGAGCCGCTCGGGCTTGCCCATGGAAGCACTGTTGCGCGCGCGGGCACAGGGCATAAAGGTGGAAGAGGCGGCGACGCTGTTTGAAAAGCTGACGGGACGTATCCCGGTGGAAAGCATCTCTCCCAGCACCCTGATTTATTCGAATGGCTTCAGTACGCAATCGCAAATTTCCCGGGTCATTACCCGGCTGACCAGCGCGCTGGTGGCTCTCATAGGCCTGATGCTGACCGCTCCGCTCATGCTGTTGACAGCCTTGATCATCCGCATGGAGTCGAAGGGCCCGGTGCTTTACAGCCAGGAGCGCGTGGGGAAAGACGGGCGCTCGTTCCGCATTCATAAGTTCCGCTCCATGCGCTTGGACGCCGAAGCGAATGGAGCACAGTGGGCCGGAGAGAACGATCCACGCATCACGAGAATTGGACGCATCATTCGCCGGCTGCGCATTGACGAGTTACCCCAGTTCATCAACATTCTGCGCGGAGAGATGAACCTGGTGGGGCCGCGCCCGGAGCGTCCGTTCTTTGTGCAACTGCTGGCGGGAAAAATTCCCTACTACGATCTGCGGCATGCGGTTCCGCCGGGGGTGACCGGTTGGGCGCAGGTTTCCTATCCCTATGGCGCCACGGTGGAGGATGCAAAGAACAAGTTGGAGTACGACTTGTTCTACGTGAAGAACGCATCCACGGCCCTGGACCTGGCAATCCTGTTTGAGACCGTGCGCACGGTTGTGCTGGGCAAAGGGAGATAGGCGAAGATGAGCGGGCGGCTGAGGCACGTGGCGCATTTCGTGGTGGCGGCGACGCTGTATTACAGCGGAACGCTCGCACTGCACCGCTGGCTGCGCCATGGCGTGCTGCGCCGGCGGGAGTTGACCGTCATCGGTCTGCATCGTGTGCTGACCCCGGAAGAGCGTGCCGCGACCAGCAGTGAAGAGGCGATGGTGGTGTTGCTGCCCACTTTTGTTCGCCTGCTGGAGTCGCTCAAGAAGAGTTTCGACGTGGTGAACTTCGAAGACGTTTGGTGTGGGAGTTTCCCCCTAGGCAAAAAGCCGAAGTGCCTGCTGACATTTGACGATGCCTGGCAGGACACTTTTGCCAATGCCACTCCCGCGCTGCGCAGGTCAGGCCTTCACGCAGTTGTATTTGTCCCAACAGGATTGCTCGGCAGTGCGGAGCCTTTCTGGGTGGAGCGCCTGACCTGCGTTTGGAATCAGAGCGAGGCCGCCCGGCAGGCGGTGCGGGCCGCGGCAGGTGAATCTGCCGCTGAAGGCGGAATGCCACTGGCGGCGGCGATCGCGGCCCTGAAGCAACTGCCCAATGCGAAAAGAGAAGAGGTTGTGCGCGCCCTGGCCACACAGTATCCAGCGCGTGATCCGGAACCGGTGGACCGCTTCATGAGCTGGGATGACCTGGCGGTGGCCGGTCCGGCGCTCGAGGCGGAGAGCCATACCGTGCATCACGTGCTCCTCGATACGGAGGATGAGACAACGGCTCGGCGGGAGTTGACGGAGAGCCGCAGTGAATTGTGCCGCCGCACCGGGCGGGAAGTGCGCGCGCTGGCCTATCCCAATGGGAACCACAACGAGCGCGTGCGGCACTGGGCGATGCAGGCCGGCTACGAGTGGGCATTCACGGTGTGCCGCGGCATCTTCCGCGAAGGCGGCGACCAGATGCAGGTTCCACGCCTGCTCCTGCAGGAAGGCAACATCACGAATCCGTGGGGCGGTTTTTCTCCGGCGATGCTGCACCTGCGCCTGACCGGGTGGAGGTAGAGCGGTGAATTATGTGTTCCTCACCGACGGCGACTTGCGCTCCACCCTGGCGGTGGTACGTTCGCTGGGCAGGGCCGGCGTCTGGGTTGGCGTGGGCGATGACGAACCGCACCCCATGGCGGGCGCCTCGCGCTACTGCCAGGAGAGCGTGCTGTATCCCTCCCCGGTGAACGATCCAGAGGCGTTCCAACATTTTCTGAGAGTCGAGTTGCCGCGAATGGGCTACACACACCTGCTGGCAACCAGTGATGTGACCGTGCAGTTGGTGGCTCCGCTGAGGGATCTGCTGGAGCCGAACATTACGGTGATGATCAGCACGGCCGAAGCCCTGGACAGAGTGCAGGACAAGTCCGCGATGCTGGAGGAAGCGCGGCAGGCCGGCATGGCTGTGCCGCGAACCATCTCCAACTGCAGCCGCGAGGAACTGGTGCGATTTGCCGAAGAGGTGGGCTACCCGGTCGTGATCAAGCCGAGGCGTTCGCGGGCATTCTGCAATGGGGAATGGCGCACCGGCACCGTCAAATACGCATGGACTCCGGCCGAAGCGGTGGAGCTCTACGAGAGCTGTCCGATTCCGTTTCCGCTGGTGCAGGAGCGAGTGGTGGGCGAGGGGCGTGGCGTATTTCTGTTGATGTGGGAAGGTGAAATACAGGCGGCCTTCTGTCATCGCCGATTGCGGGAGAAACCTCCTTGGGGCGGAGTGAGCGTGCTATGCGAGAGCGTTCCTCTGGATCCGGCATTGATGTGCCAGGCAGCGACGCTTTTGCGGCGCATGCAATGGCAGGGGCCGGCCATGGTCGAGTGCAAGTTGGACGAGCGCACCGGCGAGACGAAGCTGATGGAAGTCAACGGGCGCTACTGGGGTTCTCTGCAATTGGCGATTGATGCAGGAGTGGATTTTCCCGCGGCACACATGCTGCTGGCGAGCGGCGCGCGCGTTGCTCCGCAGACCAGCTATCGCACGGGGATTCAGTGCCGCTGGCTGTTGGGCGACCTGGATGGTCTCATCAGCCGGCTGCGGGCCACTCCAAGGCAGGAGATTCTCTACCAGCGGAGAGTCGGCAAACTGCGGGCTTGTGCGGAGTTCCTGCGCTTCGTGGCGCCGAAATTGCGCTACGACGTGCTGTCGCTTCGTGACCCCGCGCCGGGCTGGCAAGAGTTGTGCGGTTACTTTGCGGCGAACGTGCGATTGGCGGCACACAAGCTGTCGGCGGATCGCCCGCAAGTGGAGAGGGTATGAGAAAACTCAACATACTGCACACGATTGAGACCAGCGGTCCCGGCGGGGCGGAGAATGTGTTGCTCTCGCTGGTGAAGGGACTGGACCGCGACCGCTTCCAATCGTTGGTAGTGTTGAACGGCCAGGGCTGGCTGGAAGAGCGATTGCGTGAGGCCGGCGTTGAAGTCATTTGCGTGGAATGGAAGCATTGGTGGGATCTGAAGCTGCCTCGCGCACTGGCGGGCATGATCCGGGAGCGGGAGATTGACCTTGTGCACTCGCACCTGCCCGATCAGAACTTCTACTCCTGCCTGGCAGGACGCATGACCGGCTGCCCGGTGGTGGTCACCTACCACGGGCCCGTGGAATTGCGCGATGCAAACCGGCTGCGCGGCTGGCTGAAGTTGCGCATGGTGAAGAGCACAGCGGCGCGCGTGGTTGTGGTTTGCGACTTTGTGCGGGAGATGTTGAGCAAAATCGGATTTGCCGAGCGGCAGTTGCACCGCATTTACAACGGCATTGCCATAGAACGATTTCGCTCGGCTGTGCGTGGAACGCTGCGGCTGGAGATGAAATTGCCTGCCGGAGCGATGCTGGTGGGAATGGTGGGCAATGTACGCGGCCCGAAGGGGCAGGAGCACTTTATTCGCGCGGCAAGGCGCATTGCGGACAAGGAACCGGCAGCGCACTTTGTCATCAGCGGCGATCTCCATCCCACGCTTACGCCGCCATTGCGCTTACTGGTAAATGAACTTGGTTTGCAGGAAAAGGTTCACTTCCTCGGCTTCCGCTCGGACGTGCCGCACGTGCTTGCCGATCTTGATGTCTTTGTTTTGCCGTCCACGAGCGAGGGATTTCCTCTTGTGGTGTTGGAGGCGATGGCCGCAAGCCGTGCCGTGGTGGCCACGCGCTGCGGTGGCGCAGAAGAGACGGTTGTGGATGGCCAGACCGGGTTGCTGGTTCCGGTAGGCGATGACAAGGCTATTGCTCAAGCCGTGATGAAACTGCTGCACGATCCGCAACTAAGGGCGCAACTGGCCGGCGCGGGGCATGAAGAGTGCAGTAGAAATTATTCCGTCCGCACCATGATTGAAGGCTATGAATCGCTCTATACGGAGTGCGTGCCGGGTGCGGCCGCTTCGGAAACGCTGAGTGAAGCTGCGTATGCAGGGGGGCGCACGTGATGGTGATCAAGGGCGCACTCCACGTGCATACCGACCTTTCGCATGACGGGAAGCTCTCGATGGAGAGCGCCGTTGACCTCTTTCGCCGACGCGGCTTCCACTTTGTCTTTCTGGCGGAGCATGCCGAGGACATGGACGCGGCCAAAATTGAGGAGATGCGCCGCCACGCAGCAGCACTTTCTGCTGCGAAGTTTGTGGTTATTCCGGGCCTCGAGTATTCCTGCCCGGGCCTGGTGCACATCGTTGGCGCGGGTTGCGATCGGGCGTTCGACTTTCGCGAGCCGGTTCGGGTGGCGCGTGAGATCAAGACGGCGGGAGGCTTCGCCGTGTTGGCGCATCCCGGGCGATTCCACTGGCAGTGCGATAACGAATTGCTCCGCAACGTGAACGCAGTAGAGGTATGGAACGTGGCGTATGACGGCAAGTTCATTCCGGAGCCGAGGTCACTGGGGTTTCTCCGAGCCTCGCGGTCGGTAAACCACCAGTTGCTTGCCTGCGCCGGGGTAGATCTGCATCGAGCCGGAGGGTTTTACCCTCTCGGGGTGCAGATGGATGTACAGAAGCTGAATCGTGAGGCGATCCTGGCTGAACTCATGCACGGGCACTACACGCTGACCGCTCCTGGACTCAACCTGCATGCCCGCGATGAGGCGGGAGAGGTAAGCCTGTTCGCTCTGCGGACGGCACGAATCCCACTGGACGGATATAAGAGGATGCGGCGCAGCCTGCGTGGGGTTTCGAGATGAGGCCGGAGATGCTCTGGACGTTCTGGATCTCGATGGCGTTTATCGTCTACTCCATGGTGGGCTATGCGGGCTGCCTGTGGCTGCTGTCGCTGGTGCGGAAGAGGGTAGTGACCCGCGCGCCGATGGAGCCGACGGTTTCCATCTTGATTGTGGTTCGCGGAGGCGAAAAGCTCATAGAGGCGAAGCTGCGCAACTGCCTGGAGCAGGATTACCCCAGCGAGAAAATTGAAATTGCCGTGGTGTGCGATGGCGCGGCCCCGGAGACGGAAGCCATTGTGGAACATTACGCAGCTCGCAGCGTGAAACTCATCCGCGCTCCGCGCCAGGGCAAGAATGGATGCCTTGCGCTGGCCCTGGGAGCAACCTCCGGGGAGATGGTGGTGTTCACCGATGCCGGCGTCATGATGGATTCGAATGCGTTGCGTTTGCTGGCCGAAAACTTTGGCGACTCCCGCGTGGGATGCGTCAGCAGCGAGGATGCAACGGGTGACGCCGATAGCAACGCAGAGCCGATGTATGTGGATTTTGATGCCAGGGTGCGGCGGCTGGAATGCGCAGTCGGTTCCATGATCGCGTCCAGCGGGTCTCTGTTCGCCGCCCGGCGTGCGCTGTGCTTCCCGTGGCCGGAGCGAATGAGTAGTGACTTCTTTGTTCCGCTGAACTGCATTCAAGCCGGATACGACGTGATTGTTGACATCCGGGTGCGCGGATATTTGATGACGGTCAAGGTTTCTGACGAATTCCTACGCAAGGTGCGGACGATTGTGCACGGCCTTGACGTTCTGTATGAGTACCGTGGCCTGCTCAATCCATTTCGCTATGGTCTTCGTTCGTGGGAGTTGTTCAGCCACAAGCTATGCCGCTGGCTGCTGCCGATCGCATTTCTCGCCGCGCTGATCAGCAGTGTTTTCTTATGGAGTGCCGGATGGGTGTACCAGGCCGGCTGTATCGCGCAATGCGTGTTTTACTCGGTTGGCGTAGCGGCGTGGCTCATACCGTCCAGGCGGAATGCCTTGCCACTCAAGGTCGCCAGGTTCTTTGTGATGAGCATCGCGGCGACAGCTTTGGCATGGGTCAAGTTCTTTAGCGGCGAATATTACGTGACCTGGGAACCGAGCCGCAGGTAAGCCGGGTTCATAGGCAACAGGGGGTGTGGAGTGAGGGTCGAGATCTGCAGTGATCGCGTGGCGTGGGACAGATACGTCGAGGGAGAGCCCGGGGCGAGCAACTACCACCGTTGGATGTGGCGTGAAGCCATCGAGGAGAGCTTCCCGCATAAAGGGTATTACCTTGCGGCCATGGAGGGTGACGAAATCCAGGGCGTGCTGCCGCTGATTCACATACAGAGCAGGCTGTTCAATGACGCGCTGGTATCCATGCCGTACCTGAATTATGGTGGCGTGCTGGCTAGCCATCCGCGGGCTGCCGAGGCTCTTCTAGAGGAGACGGCCAATCTGGCCCGGAAGCTGAAAGTGCGCCACGTCGAGCTACGCCACCGGGCCTCCACTCCCAACAACTGGGTGGAAGCCACTCCGAAGGTCACCATGGAGGTGGCCCTGCCGGCAAGTATGGACGAGATGTGGAATGGCCTCAGCTCAGGCATGCGCAACAAGATTCGCGCAGCCCGCAACAAGCAGATTACCGTGAGCTGGCTGGACGGCTCGGCCGTGGACGAGTTCTATAAGGTCTTTTCGGAAAACATGCGCGACCTTGGGACTCCGATTCTGCCGAAGAGGTGGTTCGAAAATCTCAGCCGGTATGCGGCGGAGAGCGTCCGCTTTGTAATCCTGCGGGATGGCGATGAGACGGTGGCCGCCGGCATGACCACATCGTATCGGGATTGCGTGGAGTTGCCCTGCTCGGCGGCCCTGCAGAAATCGCGCAAAAAGAACACGGCCATCCTGATGTATTGGAGCGTCTTTGAGTGGGCGCACCAGCAGGGGTTCAAGCGTGTTGACCTGGGGCGCTGCACACATGGCGGCGGTACGTGGGAGTTCAAGCGGCACTGGAATCCAGAGGAGATAAAGCTGCACTGGTATTACTGGCTCTCGAATGGCGCACAGGTGCCGGAGTTGCGGCCCGATAATCCGAAGTTCTCCATGGCGGTGAAGGTGTGGAAGCAGTTGCCGTTGGCGGCCGCGAATGCATTGGGGCCGAGAATCGCGCCTTCGATTCCATGACGTTGGTTACCGGTTCGAACGAGTAGTTAGAGGAATGCGGAAATGATCCGATTAGTGCCACCGGCAGGAACCAAGCTCAATCACCGCCAAGTGCTGCGGGCGGCGACGGAGCTGGTGCTCGCCCGGGGAACACCCGGCGTCTCTTCCACATTCCCCGCTGAGTACGGCCACGTCATCGGTACGGGCTCTGGACGGAGCGCGCTGCTGGCGATACTGAATGCGCTGCATCGGCTTCGCCCGGAACGCACCACGGTCATCATTCCGGGGTACACGTGTTTCTCAGTGGCCGCAGCGGTGGCACAGGCGCAGCTGCGCATACGGCTGGTTGACGTTAATCCCACGACGCTGGAACTGGATGCGGAGCAGCTTGCGAAATACTGTGATGGGCATGTGCTGGCCATCGTCCACACAGAGCTCTTCGGATTCATCGGCAACACTGACAGGCTGCGCGCGCTGGCGCATCAGTGCGGCGCATATTTTGTGGAGGACGCGGCACAGTCGTTTGGCTCCACGCAGAACGGGAAGCACGCGGGAACCCTGGGCGATGTTGGTTTCTTCAGTATTGGCCGCGGCAAGCCACTCTTTGGCATAGCAGGCGGGTTGATCGTCACCCAGTCGGATGAGATTCGCGATGCCATCCACGGTGTCACCAGAGAGTTCGCGGCGGCCTCTGCGGGGATGAATGCCGGTGAACTGCTAAAGCTCGTTGCCTGCTATCTGTTCTTTCATCCTTCAAGATACCGAGCCGTCGAGTCGCTTCCATTCCTCAAGATTGGCGCCACAGAATTCGATCCATTCTTCGAGAACAGGCGGTTGTCACGACTTGCCGGCGTGATGCTCGATGACTCCATTCGCACCGCGGCCGGGGGCGTTGCACGTCGGAATGAAACGGTCGCGAAGATCAAAGATGCTGTTGCGGGTACGGAGGGAGAGTTTTCATTTCCGTCTCCCGGCACGGACGAGCGCCCCTGCTATCCACGTCTGCCGGTGGTCGCCGCAAGTCCTTCCTTGCGCACCTGCACGATTCGCGCGCTATGCCGGGTCGGCATCGCCGCCAGTGCTTTCTATCCCACGGCAATCAGCGAGATCCCCAACATCAAGAGGTATCTGGCACCTCCGATGAATTATTGCCCCAATGCCGAGTGGCTTGCAGCAAGACTCTTCACCCTGCCAACGCACTCCCTGGTGACCGCCAAGGATGTGGCCAACATCGGCAAGGTGATGAGGGAGGCCGAACGTGGCACGCGCCCAGCCGACAGCCGCCGCCGCATCGCTCCGCAGTCGCCAGGCAATGCGAAAGTTGCGATAGAACGGAAGTTGTCGTGAGGAAGGCCTTCGTCAGCGACGAGCGGGAGACAGGTTCCGTGATGCCTGTGGGGCACAGTGGCGCGCTTTCGGTTTGTCATGTTGTCTCCGGAGACACCTGGGCGGGAGCCGAGGCGCAGGTGGCCACCTTGCTGCGCGGATTGTGCCGGCTGCGCGAGCTGCGCGTGTCGGCAATCCTGCTGAATGAAGGTCGCCTGGCAGAGGAGCTACGCTGTGCCGGCGCCGTGGTGAAGGTTATTCCCGAGTCCTCCTTGGGCCATGTGGCCATGGTCCGGCAGGCAGCGCAGTTTCTGCGTGAGCAGCGCGTCCAGGTGTTGCACTCGCACCGCTACAAGGAGAACCTGCTGGCCGCCACGCTTGGAGCGATTCTCCACATACCCACCCAGGTGCGCACCGTGCATGGCATGCGGGAGCCATTCCGCGGCTGGAGTGGCTTACGCCATCGCTTGATTCACGGCATGGATCACTGGACGGGGCGCTTTGCGGCCGATGCCGTCATCGCCGTGAGCGACGGGATGGCACCGCACGTGGCAGCCATGTTCGGCGCAAGCAAAGTCGCAGTGATTCGAAATGGAGTGGAAACGAACCGGCTACACAGCCGTTATGGACGCGCAGAGGCACATGAGCTTATTGGCTGCGCGGCCGCTCCCGTTGTTGGCATTGCCGGAAGACTGGTGCCGGTGAAGCGTCTGGACCTGTTTCTGCGAATGGCCGCGAGCATAGGGCGCCAATTGCCTTCCACTCAGTTTGTCATCGCGGGAGAAGGGCCTGAACGAGCTCGGCTGGTGGAGCAGGCGCATGCCTTGGGCATCGAATCGAGCGTTCACTTTCTGGGCCATCGCGAGGACATCCACGACGTGCTGCGCGCGATGGATGTGCTGGTGATGTGCAGCGACCACGAAGGGCTGCCGATGACGTTGCTGGAGGCCTTGTGGCTGGATGTTCCCGTGGTTGGACGCCATGTGCCGGGTATTCGCGAGGTGCTGCGGGACGGGCAATATGGCTTGTGCATCGAGGGCGACGATCCGGAGGCGTTTGCCACGGCCTGCCTGCGTCTGCTGCGGAATCCCAGTCTGGCGCAGTCGCTGTGCACGGCAGCATCGCGTTATATCGCACAGGAATTTTCTGCCGAGAATAATGCGGCTGAAGTGGCGCAGCTCTATCAACGACTGGCGGTGAATGAATGCCGATGAAACTGATCTGGCTCTCCCATTTCATCCCATATCCGGCGCGCGGAGGCGCGGCGCAGCGCAGCTTCAACCTGATTCGCCAGGCGGCGGCGCGTTACCAGGTCACGCTGGTGGCCTTCAACCGTCCGCGGCAGGATGCCCAGTTGCTGGAAGCAAGCCGCGCGGAGTTTGAGAAAGTTTGCCATCGCGTTGAGTTCTGGGAGCTGCCTGAGGCATGGAAGGGCGCTCGCTGGTGGGCGCAGTTGGCGATGGCCCCGCTGTACCGGATGCCGCAGTCGTGCGTGGCCTATGCCGGCGACGCCTTGGCCACGCGTTGGCGCGCACTGCTGGCAGAGCAGCCCGAAGCGATCATTCACGTGGACTCCTCCGACCTGGCTGTTTATCTGCACGATGCGCTGAGACATCCACTCGTGCTGAACCATCACAACTGCGAGTCCTCGATGGCCATGCGCCGCAGCGATCTTGAGAAGAACCTGCTGAAGAAGATGGTTCTGTCGCACCAGGCACGCAAGCAGGAGAAGCTGGAACGGGATTGGCTGGAGCGAGTGACGATAAACCTCACGGTGAGCGAGGAAGACACGCGACGCCTGCGTGCTATCGCACCCGGAGCGGAGATCGTGGAGGTGGAGAACGGCACCGATGTGGAGTACTTCCAGCCACGGCAGGAACTCGTGGAAGAGAACACCATCGTCTTTGCCGGCTCGCTGCGCTGGTATCCCAACCAGAGCGCGCTGCTGAACTTTGGTCGTGAAGCATGGCCGATTCTCAAACGCGGGCGTCCGGGAATCCGCTTCATTGTCGCCGGACAATATCCGCCGGATTTCCTGGTGAAGTGGGCACAGGCCGACCCGCAGATTGAATTTGTGCCGAACCCGCCGGACATACGTCCTTACATTGCGCGCGGGGCGGTGTATGTGTGTCCCATTCGCGATGGCGGCGGCTCGCGGTTGAAGTTGCTGGACGCCATGGCAATGGGCAAGGCCATTGTCAGCATGAGCGTGGGCGCCGAAGGGCTGCGCTACAAGGCGGGCCAGCACATGATGATCGCCGACCGCCCCCAGGACTTTGCCGAAGCCGTCATGCAGTTGCTGGAAGACAGAGATTTGCGGCTCAGGCTGGGCGCAGCAGCACGCCAGCAGGTGGTGGATGAGTACAGTTGGCCGGTGATTGGAGAGCATCTTGCCGAGGCCTACGCGCACGCCTGCCTTTTCCACCCAAGACATGCCGGGGCGTCAGGATCGGAAACGCTGACTGTCAAGAGTACCTGCACTTAAGAGGTGAAAGATGGCCGCTGAATTGCAGGGTATCTACTGTGCATCCACTTGTGGCGGCGCAATATCTGCGAGGATGAACACCTAGGATTTGAAGATACGGAACGACGGAAAGACGAACTCATGCTGGATCAAAAGCCCATGTCGCAGATAAGAGTCCCCGGATCGGGGATGATTGCCGGCGTGGGCGCGCGTAACGCGACGAACGGCGCAACCTCGGGCGGCGGCAATCTGATTGACGCAGATGATGATGGCGCGCGCTGGGGCATGGACGTCTTCGGAATCATCTTTTACTTGTTTATTGAATACACTCGCCTGGCCGTAATGTATCCGATTCTGGCGCCGCTGCAGTTGGGCAAAATTGCACTGATGTGTGCAGTGCTGGGCGCGTTGGTGTCTCACAGTGCTGGAGATCAGTCAGGAAATCGAGCCCTCAAAACGGTCATCATTTTGCTTGGGGCGTCCACCCTCATGTCGTTTGTGTCGGCAAGTTATCGCGTTCCCATGTACAAGCAACTGTGGAATATGCCGGAACAACTGTTGGTGGCTGTACTGATTGCCAGGGCCACGGCGAGCCGCTGGCGGCAGCGGGCCGTGTCCTTTGTCGTGCTCCTCTTGATGCTGAAAGTCGCTCAGCATGGATTACGGACCTATGCGTTGGAGCATGGCCGTGCCGTGAACGAGATGGCGTTTGTGCGTTTTGGAATTATTGGTGGCGGCGGAGGTTTTTACGATAACTCGGCAGACCTGGGCGTTGCCATGTGCGTCGTCTTCGGACTGTCCCTGGCGCTGTTCCAGGCGAAGCTGCCCCGCAAGTGGCGGGCGTTTTATTGCGTCTGCATGATCGCCTTCGGAGCCCTGATCCTTGTGTGCGGATCGCGTGGCGCTGTGGTGGGCGGAGTCGCTGTCGTGCTGGCTACCTGGGTTCGATCAAGCCGCAAGTCATGGTCGCTCGTCTTTGTTCTGCTGTTCGTCCTGGGACTCATCTTTCTGATGCCGCACGCCAGCCGTGACCGGTTCAAGAGCGCGGAGGATTATAAGAATGATGGGACGGCTAACGACAGGGTCGAACTGTGGAAAGCCGGAATCAAAATGTGGAAGGCCAACCCCGTGCTGGGCGTTGGGCCTGCAAACTATCCCTACGAGAGGCTACTCCACTACCGCATTGACAGCGTGAACGATCGCGTCCCACACGTCTGCCATAGCATGTATGTTGAGGTGCTGTCGGAACTGGGTGGATTGGGCGCGTTGATCTCGCTGATGGTCATATTCAATTTCTTTTGGATTGTCCGCCGGGTACGTCAAGCGTTGAAGAAGTCAGGCAGAGACCACCGCTGCTGGGAGATGTGCCTGGCCAACGGATTGCAGTTAGCCATGATCGGATACCTGGTCAGTGGGGCATTCGTGTCTGTCTTCTGGTACCCACATATATGGGTGCTTTCGGGATTGGCCATGGGCTTGAATGCGACAGTGTGCGGGCAGAGTCACCTGGATGTGGCATCGGGTAGTAGGAACCCAATCGCAATGCCTGTTCTCAAGGGTGCGCATGGAGCGGTCTGAGTGAAACGCGTGCAGTGTGGCGAATGTACTGCGATTGCCGCACGGATCACAATGCTATCGTGAACTGCGGTTCGCTTGGAGTATCAGAGTAGATTTGTTCCGGGTGTGGAGATCGCCTCCATCATGCGTGACTCGCGGCGGAGATGGAATGGCAGGGGTTTATGACAGATAAGACAAGAAGTCCGAAGTCAATCTCGTCCATCATGATGATGCACACTCCCAGCAATGCTGGTTACGCGATTCGTGAGTTGGAGAAGCTGTTCTTCGATACGGGGATGGTGCTGTCTGGGGGAGACTCTTCTAAGATTCACTTTAGCTACAAGACCCTTGCACCCGGCAAGCCCGAGACACTTCCAGCCGCGTTCGCAAATTACATCCCATTGGACTTCACTTCATGCTCCAAGGCCGACTTAGTCCGACTTGAAGAGTATGTACGTTCGAATGGTATTCAACTGGCGATCATCTTTGATCTGCAGCCCGTACATCCGATGATTGACGCATTGCGGCGTGGAGGAGTACGGACCATCGTTGGATATTACGGCTGCCAGATCTCGTCACTCATGCCGCGTTGGAAACTGTGGATCAAGCGGCTGATGTTTCACCTCGCAAAGCACAAAATGGATGGTCTCATCTTCGAATCGCACGCCATGGCGAACCTGGCGACCTTGGGGCGCGGTGTCCCCTCAGAGTTAGTGGACGTCGTTCCGCTTGGCGTGGATACAGTCGAATATCAACCGCACAAATCAACATTGGTTCATGAGCTGTTTTCCTTTCCCGAGGAGCGGAAGGTTGTCGTGTATGCCGGTCATATGGAGTCCAGAAAAGGTGTCGCTACCCTGATTCAGGCTGCCATGGAGTTGCTCGTAAATAAGAAGAGAACAGACGTCTGCTTTGCGTTGTTCGGGAATCGCCCGGGAGAGAGCGCGGTGTACCAGGAGATGTACTCGGGAAAGGGCGTAGACCCGCTGATCCGCTTCGGAGGGTATCGGCCGGACCTCAACGAGGTCTTCCCAGGATGTTATTGCGGAGTCATTCCTTCTACGGGGTGGGACTCATTCACCTGCACATCTCTGGAAATGGCTGCCAGCGGATTGCCAGTCATCGTCTCTGATATTGGGGGTTTGCCGGAGGCTGTCGAGCATAAGCGCACGGGATTTGTGGTTCGTGCGGGTGATGTGAAGATGCTGGCCGAGTCAATCGAATTGCTGCTGGATAACCCAACCCTGGCGGCGGAGTATGCTTCTGCCGGACGGGCTCGATGTGTGGAGTCGTACAGCAAGGAAGTGCAGAAGAGATCTTTTCTTGATGCCGTTCAGAAGAGAATCCCGCACTGAGTGGAATGTACTGCGCGTTGCCTGGCTCGCGTTACTCCCGGCATTGCGCTCGAAGCGTGATGGAGAGAGATGCGTTTGTTCCATAACCTTCTGGCGGGGCGCAGGCGGTATGGGAGCAGGTTTCATCTCAGTTGGCCATCCACTTAGGTAGAGGGTAAATGGAGGAGTCAGGTTTGCCTTTTGCATCATCAACGAAGCCAGCCCACGCCGGACTTCTGCGCAGTTGCGTGGCACTGGTGCTCATCGGACTTCTGGTGGGGACGGCGGGCATGCTGTTGCCGCGGAAGTTGGCGCTCTTTGTGCGAACCGCGCAGGGGAGTGTCTGGCCGTGGGGGCACCATAAGGGCGTGTTGATGCACGTCGCCACACAGGATTGCCGTTTTCATCCGGAGAACTTCCTGGAACATAGAGACAATTATGTGGGATCGGCTTCCAGTGGCATTGGCGGATTCCCCTGCGGCTATGCGATTGGCGCTTCCACAAGTCTGAACGGGAAGCTGATGACTCCGCCCTTTGCCTCGGCGGATGACCTATGGATGAGCGGCCATGTCTTCTTTCCAGAGCAGTGGCGGCTGCCACTGACATACTCCTGTGGTGACCATGTTTGCACCATGGGCGCGCACATGTGGAGACTTCACAGCAGTTTAGACAAGCCTCGCGTAACCGTGGATATCAACATTCCCTCCGGCTCCGACAAGTTACAGATGTACGTCTTCTTCAGGGAGAAAGACCAGTTACGCGGGAGTCCGGTGCGCGGGATGGCCAAGACTGTCAATTACTATCCTGCCGGAGATGGTCTGCGCGGCCACTGGCAGTTCTGGGAGTTCCATCTGCACCTGGGAACGCCGGGGAAGAAAGATGGTTTCCTTCGATTCTATGCGGAGGGCCGGCTGGTTGACTCGCTTGAGAACCAGCCTTTTCTGCCGCGTAATGCGGGCCGGGATTGGTGGATCCGCTACGCAGATGTGCAGAGTAACATCAGTGTTTCCGAACACTGTACTCTGTGTGGCCGGACGTGGCCCAAGTCGTACGAGTGGCTTACCAACGAGGTTACGATTTGCAGTGGGATGCGCTGCCGGGATGGGAAGAAACTGGATTAAGCATTCCAGTTGCGGTGTCTGATTTCTAGAAAGCATTCTGCAAAAATCCATTGCAGCCGCGTTGTTTTCCACCTGCGACAACGCCTGGGAGAGCCGTGCGCCCCCGAAGTCCAGTTATTGGACACTTCCTGCGCCCGGGAGATCAGACGCCTGCCGGCCTGCAGCCGGGTTTTCCAATGAAGCTGCTAAATCTCCTCAATATTGGGCCTGAATTCAGCCATCGTCGCGAATCACCATGCCTTGTCAACTGACGGACACGCTGTCAGCCGTCCAGAAAATATTGCGTTTGTCTCCGAGTTTTGGCACATGGATGGCCCGCCAAGTGCACTCTCTTAATCCGAAGTAACTCTTCCTATGCGAGGCAAAAGCCGTGCGGATCTCCAGCAGGGTGTATTGGCAGCGAGGCTTTGTGTTGTTTGCGACGCTCGTCGCTGTGGCCGGGATGGCCGGATGCAACAAGTCTCCACAGAAGGTGCGCGAGGAGAGCGTGGCCCGGGCGGCTGCTTTTGAAAAGCAGGCGCAATACGGCAACGCCATCATCGAATACAAGAACGCGATCAAGGCCGATCCCAAGTCTGCGGAGCTCTACACCAAAATTGGCCAGGCCTACATGAAGACGACGCAATACAAGGAAGCGTACCAGTCCTTTAATCAGGTTCTGCAGCTCCAGCCCGGCGATGTAAACGCCCAACTCGCCATCGGGCAGATATTTCTAAGCTCCGGGGCGAGCAACGATGCGCTGCAACTGGCCAAGGAGCTGGTGACCCGGCAGCCAAAACTGATTGAGGCGCGCCTGCTGCTGGCGAATGCCTACGCCGCAAAGGGCATCCGCACGCTGGCGATTGAAGAGTTGCAGTCGCTGGTGAAGGATGAGCCGAACCTGACGGCCGCGCATATCAACCTGGGAATGTTTTACGCGGCGGCAGGCAAACCAGAGTTGGGCGAAGCGGAATTCCGGCAGGCACTGCTGCTGGAGCCCCAGTCTTTTGACGCGCGCAAGGCCCTCGGTGCGCTATACATCTCCCAAAACCGCATGACCCAGGCGGAGGCGCTCTACCGGGCGGCAGCGCAAGACGCGCCGAATTCGCCAGAGGTGCTTTTAACCTTGGCCGACTTCTATGCACTCATCAAGCGCCCGGCCGATTCCGAGCAGATTTACCAGCGGGTAATCGCCCTGCAGCACAACTCCGTGGAGGCGCGTTTTGCCCTTGCCCGTTTCTATGTCACACAGAACCGTTATGAAGATGCCCGCCGCCTGGATGAGAACATCGCCGCAGAGAATCCAAAGTTCGTCCCTGCCCGCCTGCAGTTAGCCGAACTGGCGGTGAATACAGGAGATTGGAGCAAGGCGGACAAACTCATGGCACCGCTGCTCGCAGAGCAGAAGAGCAGTCCAGACGTGCAGATTGTGCAGGCGCGCATCCTTTTGAACAAGCGCCAGCCGCAGCAGGCGATTGAGACGCTGGAAGGGGTGCTGAAGCAGGGCAACCTGGCCGTTGCACACTTTCTGATGGGAGTGGCTTACCGGCAGGCCGGGAACCTGGAGCGGGCAAAGAACGAGATGCAGGCCGCCATCTCGGCCGATGCTCACCTGACCGATGCCTACGTGACACTGGGCGAGATGATGCTGAACCAGGATCAGCCCAAGATGGCCTTGCAGTATGCGCAGATTGCGATGCAGCAGGCACCGACGCGGGCGGATTGCCTGGTGCTGGCCGGCAGCGCGGCGGCCAACATGCGCGACATGGCGTTGGCCGAGAAGCTGCTGCAGGCCTATTCGCAGGCCATGCCGAACAATGCCGATGGCTACAACCGCCTGGGCGAGCAGAAGATGGGGCAGGTTGAAGACGAGCGAGCCAGTGAACGCGAGCGGGAGTACGGATAGATGCCGTTGGCGAGAGCGCAGGCCGAGCGCCAGCCGAACCGAATTGCACCACGTCAGCCCACCAGCGTGCGTGAGTTCGACGCCCTTCGCGTGCCGCTCGTTCCCGAGGTCAGGAGGATCCGAAAGGCGAGGGAACGCGCGGAACCTAGTGAGTCTCTGGCGCTGCATGCGCGACGCTGCGCCTCCACTCCTCGTCAAGCGCGACAGCCCGAACGCCCGCGGGCGTTCGCACGCCCGGATCACTGACCAGGAGCTTGAGCCCGAACGTCTCCGTGACGACGCGCTTCTCCTGCAGTTTGCTTTGCCAATTCAGTGACACGGCGGCAGCACCAATACATGCCGTGCTCAGGATCAGGATCAGATGATCGGCGTGATCCTGGAGTATATAGACGTCGTTTATGTTTATCAGAACGGCGATTACCAGCCGGCCCTCAACGCGGAGGGGGGCTATGCCCAACCGCCTCGATGCACCGCGAACGGCACTGTATCAACGAGGAAAGACCGACATCCTGGGCGATTCCGCCGGAGCGCCGCAGTGCCGTTTGCACGTCGCGGCGCAGATCGGCCTTGACGAACTCGAGAACCGAATGCCACTTCGCATTTGCGGGCGTCCAGGTGACGTTGTCGGGATCAAGCGCGAGCACCAAATCCGGAGCGGCGTCGTCGACGGTTCGTTGCAGTACGAAGCTCTCCGGCTCGGATGGAGCGATGCGCAGAAGATCGAGTATCCGCGCGGCCTTTTTGGTCTTGGGGCTGTTGAGTGGCTGAGCAGAGCCGCTTGTAGTCGGGCCGCCGTCCCGGTTGCTCGCCCTCGTTGGGCGCGCACGGGCGGTCGGAGTAGGTACTGGCGCCACTCGCATCGACGCAGCGAAACATGGCTGCGTGTCCCGCGGCGCAGACCAAAAGATAGGCGAGGGCGGCAAATATCTGCCGGTTTCCGCCGCGCGCAATGCTCGCATTCTTGGTTCTTCTACGCATGTCCATTGCCGGGGATCGGGCGCTTGGCTCTCCTTCGTTTATGCTAGCCAGCCCGTCGCGCCGCGAACGTGCATGCCACACAAATTCGGCTCAATTTGCAACGGCTGGAGGTGTCCATGGCCGACGTGGAACACCCTGTAGGCGACGTACGCCAGAATACACTTCAAGAACCTCCGTGAGGACCGCACTGCTGCATCGCAGCATGAGCTTCTCAGCGGTCCGCCGCATGCTGGGCTCGTACTTGCGTCGTCGTCGCCGACTAATTGCCTGTGGCGCAGCTGCGCGCGCTGCAACCTTACAACTCAGAGGAGAGGTTCTTGATGTTCATTGCTGGTGCGCGATGGCTCGTGGGATCTCTGGCGTCTCTGTTGGCCGCGTGTTCTAGAAGTTCGGATGTACCCCCATCGGCGAAGTCCGCGGCCGCGCCGCAGGCGCAAGTGGACGATTCCGAGTATGACCTGAATGTTTATAACTGGTCGGATTTCATCGGGCCTTCGATCATCGGTGACTTCGAGAAGCAGTCCGGCATCAATCGTTGGCGAAGAAGAACTTTCCGTCGGCCGGAACCATCATGATTTGTAGTTTGTCGGAGAGCCGCTCGGCCACAATTTTGTTAATGAGCAGCGGATTGCCCTTCAAAATTTCTGCCTCGCTTTGTAATCGCTCCTACTTCCGCCGCTGCTGTTACGCGAATGCGATCTGCCTCCGCGTCTGCCAGCAACTTCCGCCGCTCG
>CAVRDQ010000156.1:0-38978 GCA_963719655.1 uncultured Acidobacteriota bacterium
GCTGAGCGAGGCCGCCGTCCTGGGCTATGAGTATGGCTTCAGCCGTGACTTCCCCGAGGCGCTGACGCTTTGGGAGGCACAGTTCGGCGACTTCGCCAACGGCGCGCAGATCGTCATTGACCAGTTCATCAGCGCCGGCGAAGAGAAGTGGGGACTGCTCAGCGGCCTCGTGCTGCTGTTGCCGCACGGCTATGAGGGCCAGGGTCCGGAGCACTCCAGCGCCCGCGTCGAACGTTACTTGCAACTTTGTGCGCGGGACAACATGCAGGTATCCCAGCCATCGTCGGCCGCGCAGTACTTCCACCTGCTGCGCCGCCAGGCCCTGCGCAAGTGGCGCAAGCCGCTGGTCTGCTTCACTCCCAAGAGCATGTTGCGCCATCCTGACGCCAGCAGCCCGCTTTCGGCACTGGCCACGGGCCACTTCCAGTGCGTGGTGCCGGATCACACGGCCGCGCCCGGCGAGGTCACGCGCATTCTGTTGTGCACCGGAAAAATCGGCCACGAGCTGGAGGCCGAGCGCAAGAAACTGAACAACACCACGACGGCCATTCTTCTCCTCGACCAGATTTATCCCTTCCCGGAGGCCGAGCTGCTGGCGGCCATTGCGCCCTACCAGAACGCTCGCGAGCTGGTGTGGGTTCAGGAGGAGCCGTCGAACATGGGCGCGCACGGCTTTTGAAGCCTCGCCTGCGCCGGCTGGTCGGAGAGAGGCTGCCTGTGCGCTCGGTGAAACGGCAGGCGGCGGCCAGCCCGGCAACGGGATCGGCCAAGGCGCACCAGATGGAGCAACACGCGTTGCTTTCTCTGGCGTTTTCGAGCTAGCAACAAGGCCGGGCGGCGGCTCAGACGTCCCAGCCTGGAAGCGGTTTTACGGTCGCGTGGGGCGGCCGTAAGGGTTCTAAGTTCTGCCAAGAAGATGCGGTTTGAGAAGTGTTCGGTGGAGGCAACGCAAGGCCGGGCATATCAGTTTTAATGGTACGGCAATTCCGGCCGGCGATGACTCGTGGGGAGGTGGAACATGGTGAACGAAACCATCACACAGGGACTGAAGCCCTACCTGATCGGCGAGAAATCCGCGCTCTGCGTTTGAAAAAGAGCATGGGCCTGGTCGAGCTGGGCAAGCACACCGGTCTTTCAGCGGCCCTGCTGAGCAAGATCGAACGCGGCAAGCTGATCCCAACCCTGCCAACCTTGCTGCGCATCGCCATGGTCTTCAGCGTGGGGCTGGAGTTCTTCTTCGACAACAACCGCAACCGCCACCTCGTCGAGGTCATCCGCAAGAGCGAGCGCAAGCGCTTCCCCGAGCACCCCGGTTCCGAGGCGAGTTCCTACTGGTTTGAGAGCCTGGACTTCAAGGCCAGCGAGCGCAAGCTGAACTCGTTCTACGCCGAGTTCGTCATGATCGCCGCGGATAAACTGAAGCCGCACCAGCATCCCGGCATTGAAGTGGTCTTCATCATCGAAGGCACGCTGGGACTGAAGATTGGCGGCGAAGACTATGCGCTGGAGGTGGGCGACGCCATCTACTTCGACAGCTCGATGCCGCATTACTACTCGCGCATCAATCCCGAGGGAGAGTGCCGCGCCCTGGTGGTAACCGCCGGTTAGCTCCCCCGAAGCCGCGAGCCTGCGTTACACTGACATCATGCGGGTGCCGCGCTACGCGCACCCCGCGGGCCTGTAGCTCAACGGTTAGAGCAGAGGACTCATAATCCTTTGGTTGTAGGTTCGAATCCTACCAGGCCCACCAAAAGATACCCGATCTGGAGAAATTCCTGGCGGAATCCACACCCTTCGGCGATCTCGGTATAAGTGGAAAACACCGGCCTACCTATTCATCACAACATTCGGCACATTTTGACGCCGCTTGCCGTGTTGCTGATTCAATGGATGATAGGTGGCATTTTGCGGCAATTCTCACACTCGGCTCAGAATATTTGGCACGAAACGGCAAGCATGTAACCGCTTACGAGGGATAAGCCAACCATTCTAGTCATGAAGCATTTTCCAAATCTTCAGAGGGCTCATCCTATGTGCTCGACCGCTCCAGGCTACTCGATTGGGCGCTCAAGAATAGAGCGCCCGACGAAGCCCAGGCGGGCTTCCTAAAAGCCCCAAGCTCAAACAAAAACTCAGGCTCCAGGCTACTCGCTCTTCAACCTCCACGCAGCCTACAAGAGCAAATACGTGCAGGGGGGATTCCGCATCGATAACCTCTTCAACCGTCTCTACGAACTGCCGCTGGGCGGCAATAATATTGATAGATATGAATACGTTACCGGGATGATGGCTCCGGTCACCGGACGTGGCCGCTCGGCCTCGCTCAACCTGACAGCCCACTTCTAGGATGAGATGACAGTGCAGGCGGCCAAATCAGTCCGCCTGCACTGTCCGTTAACCTCGGGGCGCGGTGACACCAGTCATCCCACTTCCTATCATTTGGCGCCAATCCACACGGGGTCAGCCGTGCTTGCCGGGTCTTCGCTCCAACCAAGCTGAAAGAACCCAATCGACCCTGTTCGCCGCTTTCACCCTGGGTGCCGGCCTATGATCATTCTGAGCCTGCCTACATTCCTCACGATTACAATTGCATGGCCCGACAAGCGGCCACGGTTTAAGCTAGAATTGATAGAATCCTGATTTCGTCTCATGTGCAGGGTTAGTTTGTTTGGCCATTGGAGCTGGTTGATGAGAAGGTTATCCCGGGTTAGCGCGCTTACGCTGCTGGCTGTAGTTGCGGTGCTTCTCGTCTTCTTTTGTCCTGCCGCTGCAGGCCCATTTAGTGTGACGCACGGGCCTGCAACCGCCTTTCGTGCTTTGGATGCGGCGCGCGGGGTGTTTGCTTCCATCAGTGCGGCATTGCTGGTGATTGCTCTCCAGTGCGTCTGCCATCTGGAATTTCTGGCCCAGGTTGCTGTACCCGTAAGCTCCGAGTCAGAGATTTTCGCTCTTCGCTGCTAGATCTTCCAGCCTCCCCTGTTTTCCCAATCAATGTTTCTTAGTTCCCAGCTTCCTTCAAGGAGGAGTTTATGAATGCACGTGTCCTGCGGCTAGCAGGTCTATCTTTCGCGCTATCCACGTCCCTTTTACTCGGCTCTTGCCACAAGAAAGCCGTCCCAACTCCGACGGCTCCGCCCCCACCCCCGGCTCCGTCTGCGACTTTGAACGTGACGCCGATGAATGTGCAGCAGGGTCAGTCTGCGCAGTTGGTTTGGAGCACGCAGAACGCCACGGCGGTGAGCATCGAAACTCTCGGTGCAGTGGAGGCCAACGGAAGCCGAACCATTACTCCCACGGTATCCACAACCTACACGCTGACGGCCAAGGGGCCGGGAGGTTCGATTCAGGCGAATGCAAGGGTGACCGTTACGGCTCCTGCTGCGCCCGTGTTGGCACCGAAAGGTCCTTCGGATCAGGAGTTGTTCCAGCAAAACATAAAGGACATCTACTTCGACTACGACCGGTATGATGTTCGTCCAGCCGACGCCGTAGCGCTCAAGGCAGATGCGGACTTCCTTTCGGCGCACCCGAGCTTCAAGGTTGTTCTCTCCGGCCATTGTGATGAACGTGGCTCGGTTGACTACAACGTCACGCTCGGCTCCAGCCGTGCTGATGGAGTTCGTGATCAGTTGGTGAAGCTTGGGATTGCCAGCGATCGCATCAAGACCATCAGCTATGGCAAGGAAAAGCCCTTCTGCACTGAGTCAAACGAGCAGTGCTGGAAGCAGAACCGCCGCGCGCATTTCTCGCTGGCGCAATAGGGATTGGGGGGTGAGGGCGGACGGTTCTATCGGGCCGTCCTCGCCGCCCGTGGCGACCTGCGGATTGCCGGCAAAAGCCGTCCGGCGAGTAGACTAGTAGTTCATGCAGCCAGCGTAAGAAATCTATACGAGAAAGCAGCCTCATGGCCATCTCTGCCGGTAGCGAGAACCATCCGGAGACAAGGACGTTGTCCACTTTGCGAGCCCGGTTAAACGCGCTCATTCTACAGCGTGAGGATCAGGTTTTTCTCGCCCTCTCACTTCTGATCGGCGCGCTGGCGGGACTCAGCGTGGTTGCATTCATCGTCCTGACCGAGCACCTGGGGATGCGTATTTATCCCATCGGCAGCCCGGCCTGGAGGCGTTTTGCGATGCCGGTGGCCGGATCGCTGGCCATGGGGTATCTGCTCTATCGCTATTTCCCGGACGCTCGCGGCAGCGGCGTGCCGCAGACCAAGGCCGCGCTCTATGCCCGTGACGGATTCATCTCAATACGCACCGTACTAGGTAAGTTTGGCTGCACGGCGGCCACCCTCGCCAGCGGAATCCCCCTGGGCCGCGAGGGGCCATCCGTACAGGTTGGCGCTGGAATCGCCTCCGTTCTGGGCCGCTGGCTGGGGCTGCGTCCGGAAAAGGTGAAGGCTCTTATCCCTGTGGGAGCTGCTGCTGCCATCGCCGCCGCCTTCAACACGCCGATGGCGGCCGTGCTGTTTGCATTGGAAGAGGTTGTGGGTGATCTCCACGCCCCGGTGTTGGGCTCGGTCGTGCTTGCCTCGGCAACATCCTGGGCTGTGTTGCGACTCCTGCTGGGGAACAATCCTCTGTTCCATGTGCCGCAGTACGAGCTGGTACACCCGCTGGAATTCGGCATCTATGCGGTTCTCGGGATCGCCGGAGGATTTCTCTCCGTTGCCTTCACCAAACTGCTGCTGGTCATGCGCCAGCGCTTCCTGCGCCTGCCCAGGAGCACGCGCTGGTGGCAGCCAGCGGTGGGTGGTTTGATGGTAGGCATCATGGGATGGTTTGTTCCCCAGGCTCTCGGTGTGGGATATAAATACGTGGGCCAGGCGCTGGATGGCTCAATGGCATTGAAGTTGATGCTTCTGCTGGTTGTGCTCAAGTTATTTGCTATTACCACCAGCTACGCATCCGGGAATGCCGGTGGAATCTTTGGTCCTTCGCTCTTCCTCGGCGCCATGTTGGGAGGCAGTATCGGCACGGTTGCGCATCACTGGCTGCCCACCTATACGGCGGCGCCGGGAGCCTACGCGCTAGTCGGCATGGGCGCGCTGTTTGCCGGCATCGTCCGCGCCCCGATGACCAGTGTGCTGATGATCTTTGAGATGACACGGGATTACGCCGTGATTGTGCCGCTCATGATTGCCAATCTCACCAGCCTCTTTATCTCCACTCGTTTCCAAAAGGAGCCTATATACGAAGCGCTGGCGATGCAGGATGGCATTCACCTGCCCAGCATAAAGACCCGGGAAGAAGTTCGCGCACGCACCGTGTCACAGGTGATGCACCCGGCTACGGAGACTCTACCGGCCGAACTCGGCCTTCTGGATGCTTGCGCACGCACGCGTGCCAGCGAGTTGCAGGCATGGCCCGTAGTGGAGGAGGGTGGGGTGATTGGTGTTGTAAGCCGCGCCATGCTCGAAAACGCCCCCGCTGACGGAAACGCCGGGCTAAAGCTGGAGAGCCTCTGCAAGGAACTGGACTTCCCTCATGTCCACCCCGACCATCCCCTGCATTTGGCTCTGGAGCGCATGAGCAAGTCGCATGTAGATCTGTTGCCCGTGGTAAATCGCGCGGACATACATAAGCTGGAAGGAATCGTCACTCTGCGGGATGTGCTGGATTCGTATGGAGTGGACTCTACTGGTTCAGCATAGTTTCGAGATTTTTCGTAATCGGCCAGTTCCACATTTTGCCACTTTTCAATCCAAACCATCTCGTCCGCGATGGCTGAAACGCGATCGTCAATGTGATGATTGTTCTCTCTTACCCCACTCCCTATGGGCCACCCCAGCCTGCCGCACCCGGCCAAGAATGGCATTCCCGGCCAATGACCTGTTGGTTAACCACCTGTTCCCGGCATTTCTGGAATCAGGACTGGAAAATGCAGGCCAAAAGAGACTCCCCACCAGCACGAGAGTGCGACTTATCACGATGAGGAGGCATCTAGATACGAGCAAGCCGGAGACTACGAGCAGGCCGCGCACCACGCCTGGAGTGCCTTCGTCAGGTGAGCAACATTGCTCAGACCGGCTCGCGTCAACGAAGTTAGCTTAGCAATACGCCGCACTCTGTTCCACGCGATCCACGCAGATGAGGAACGCAGGCGAGCGGGAGGATATGCCATGAAGAAACTTATGTTGTTCGTCGCATTGCTGAGTCTGACCAGCCTGGCCTGGGCGGGGTCGGCGCGTGAGGATTCCACTGATCGCCTGCGCCTTGCCGGCAAGGTCATCCATGAGGTCATGGATGCGCCGGACAAGGGGATCCCGGAAGAGGTGCTGGATCATGCGAAATGCGTCGCCGTCGTCCCGCACATGGTCAAGGGTGGTTTTGTCTTCGGTGCGGAACACGGGCGCGGCGTGGCAACCTGCCGCACCGCTGCGGGTTGGAGCGCTCCTGCATTCTTTTCCATCACCGGCGGCAGCTGGGGATTGCAGATCGGCGTGGAAGGCGTGGACCTGGTCATGATCATCCAGAGTGACACAGGCATGCAGCACTTGATTACGAGCAACTTCCAGCTGGGCGGCGATGCTTCGGCCGCAGCAGGACCGGTGGGACGTCACGCCTCCGCCGACACTGATTGGAAGCTGAATGTGGAGATGCTGACCTACTCCCGCGCCAAGGGAGCGTTTGCGGGACTCACACTGAACGGCGCGAAGATCAGCCGCGACGATGATTCCATGCACGCCATCTACGGAGGAGATGTCTCGACCCGCGACGCACTGACGGGCAGGGTACCCGTCCCAGCCGCAGCGCATCCGTTCCTGTCCGCAGTTCACGAGGCCAAAGCGCAGGCCAGGGCAGAAAGGTAGCGAGCACATACTTCGCGCTCTTCGCTGGTACTGCCGGTAGGCGGCTGTCGATTCTGCCAGGCCCAGCTCGCTCACTCGCATCGCACACAGTTCGTCTCTGTGCCCGATGCGAGTGATCTTCGTTGCGCCGGAAAATTACTGCGGCAGCTGTGCCGGTGGCGTGGCCGCGCCCAGGGGAAGCTCTCCATTCAGCGCTTCCAGAAAATTGTGCAGGTCGCGTTTTATCCTCGCATCCATGTAGAAACGCGTAATGCGCATGTCGAGTTGCTGGTTCATCACGCCACCCTTGGCGTAGAACTCCAGCACCTCGTCCAATGTCTGGATGCTGCCATCGTGCATATAAGGGCCGCGGCGGGCAACGTCGCGCAGGGTAGGCGTTTTAAAGCGCCCATTGTCGCTCTTGCGACCGGTGACCGCTTTGCGTCCGGCATCGGGCTGGCGATCAAAGCCGACGCCCGTGTTGGAATAGCGCTCGTCGGTGAGGTTCGGCCCGGAGTGGCACTCGGCGCACTCGCCCTTGTGGTTGAAGAACTCCAGGCCCGCCTTCTGACTCTTCGTCAGCGCAGATTTATCTCCCGCCAGGTAACGATCGTAGGCGGAGTTGGCGCTGACCAGCGTGCGCTCGTAGGTGGCAATGGCCATGGCCACGCGATCGTAGCGGATGTTGGCATCGCCGTAGGCACGTTCGAAGAGCGGCGCGTAGCCGGGAATCGCCGACAATGCGCGCTCCACCTCCTGCGGTGTGGAACCCATCTCGTCCGGATTGGTGACCGCGTTGTTGATCTGTACCTCGAGGGTTGGCAGGTGGCCGTCCCACATCTGCGCCGGCGCCCAGGCTCGGTTGATGGCCGTCGGCGTATGGCGCGGCTCCAGCTTGCCGCTGGCGCCCTTGTTGAGCGCCACGTTGCCGGCAAAACCGCGCGCGGGGTCATGGCAGGTGGCGCAGGAGATTGCCTTGGGCGACAGCCGCCCGTCGAAGAACAGCAACTTGCCCAGCTCGGCCTTGGCCTGCGAGTAAGGGTTCTCCTCGGGGAATGGCACCGAGTTATACCCATGCGGAAGATGCGAAGGCAGCAGTTGCGCCGTGGCCGTACCCATCAGGCAAAGCCCCAGCGCGGCCGATGCAAGAGCGCGGACAATTCGATGATGGCACGGCATCAGAGAGCCTCCGGTGAAGACTTAGCGTGCATGTGCGGCGTGGCGAAGCGGAAGCGCCGTCCGAGGATGGCCTTGACCAGGATGTGATCCGTGCTGCGCGTGGCGCCCAGTCCGACGCCGAGGTTGAACTCCCAGTTGGGGCCGAAGTCGTAATCAATGCTGGGCACAAACTGCTGTTGCTGCTGCCAGAGGGGATCAATACCCGTGATGGAGCCGAGCGAGCCGTAATATTCCAAGCCCGCGCTCAGCCGCCGCGTCAGCGAATAGGCAACCTTTGCGCTGGGCGAAAATCCTACGCCCTCATGCACGCTGGGACCGTGCCAACTGCGCTCCAGCGCGGGATTAAACGCCGCATACCAGTGGCCCATCTGCTTGTCCACAATGGGGCGAATCTCCCAGGTCCAGGTGTCGGCGGAAAAGATCGGCCGCTGGTATCCAACTTCGGTGGAGAGGCTGACGCCAACGGGCCAGTGCCACCGCTCCGGCACCCTCACGCGCGGACGGATGTGGTCGCCCACCCATTTGTAACCCTGCCCCGGTGCGCCGCTGGTAAAGATGTAAAAGCCGGTCTCAAACCAGTCGTTGAAACCCTGCGTGATCTCCGCCGTGGCGTGAAACTGGTGCTGATCGGGAAGCACGCCATCCATCTTCGTCGTTGTTCCCTCGGCGGTGAAGTTGGTGTGCAACTCGACCATGGTATGGCCCGCCGCTATGGTGTCCGAGCCGTAGACCTGTACCTCGTAGTTGCCTTGCGCGTGCAGGAGCGGCGCGCAACACAAGACAACAGCGGCCAGGGTGGCAAGCATCCGTGAAGGAAATGAGAGTTCGCAGAATTCCATGGACATTGGTCTGCCAGCATTATGACCCGCCGCAAACAAAGAGGACAAGGCGCCAACGCTCATCTCATCCTGCGCCGTCACCGCCAGGAACTCACTTCCGGGCGTAAGGATTCACCATCCTTCTTCCCTGCCTTCATCAAACCCCTGCTTCCACACGGGATATTGATTCTGCAAACGGCAGCCCGCCCGCGCGCTGAGCGCACCGGAAGGGATGCTGAATTCAACTCCGTGTATGAGACCTACGCGCCCAAACCGCCGCCGCTCGCTGTAACGCCTACTTGCCGGCAGCCAGCCGCTCCACGATGGAGAAGTTCATCTCCCGCGCCGGGTGCAGAAAGTCTCCGTAGTTCTTTTCCTCGCCGCCAGTGCGATAGCCCCAGGCGTCAATGCCATAGCCGCGCGTGGCCTCCATGCCGTCGTAGGCGTTATCCATCAGGGTGACCAGTCCCCAGTTCTTCTGCTCGCCAATCATGTCTATCCACCACCACCACAGCAGGCCTACGAATTGCCTGTTGCCGGTGACCGAGGAGCGGCCGTTGAAGAGCAGATTGGCACGCTGACGATAGTGCTCGGCGCGCGCCTGCTGTGTGGGTAAATACCAACTGGCCTCGGCCACGTCCGGATCGCGGTGGCGCCAACGGCTGCTGTCGGGATTGGCCAGCATCCCCTCCCATATGACCAGTGGCACGTCGCCCGCGGCGCGGGTGATGAAATCGAGCTGCGCCTGGCTGCAATCGGTGCTCACGCTGATGACATCCTGCAACTCGCCCGCGGCGCGGTAGATGGGCGCGCGCGCCGGTGCACCCCAGCCCCCGATATTCGTGGGCCCGAAGAACAACGCGTGCGGCGCAACGCTCTTCAGCGCGTCGCGGTGCACGCTGAGATACTGCCGCGCGATGCGGTAGAGAAACTCGTCGAGATCGGCCACCATCCGCGGACTGGCGCCGGAGTCCTTCGGCAGTTCGGGATCGCCCTTGCCTAGCCAACTGTGTGAGCGCCTTCCATTCTCGTCCAGCAGGCCGTTGCCCTTGGGCCAGCCGCCGTCGCTGTCGAAGGTTGTATAACTCGCGCCCCAGGCGGCGTTCAATGCCTCAATCGTTCCGTAGCGCTGGCGCAGAAAATCGCGCAGGGCAAATTTGGTATGAAGCTGCGTGTCGGAGTATCGCTGCCCGGCGGGCTTGCTGTAGGGGTTCGTCTCCTGCGTGGGGGCGGCCACCAGCGCCAGATAGGCCAGGTGCACGTGCATTTTGCCCGGAGGGTCCGTGACAAAATCCGGCCCGCCGCCGAAGCCGCCCAGGTCATCGGTGTCATCGGCGAAGCTGCCGATAAAGTACGGCGAGCGCGACTTGTTTTGCAGGTCCTCGTCATGTGCGTACTGGCGGCGCGTCTCCGCCACCCATGCCGGGTCAAAGACGTCGGGGAACACGGCCGCGCTGGAGATCTCCTTCAACACCGAGCTGTCTACCCGCGCGAACAGGCTCTTGAAGACGCCATGATCGCGACCCTTCTCCACGGAGCCCGCCGCGCGCGTGGTGTAGGGAAATTTTACCGGCTGCACGCCGCCCCACTCCGGCTCCGCATCGTAGGGGTGCGCCATGCGATAGCTCCACGGGCCGATCGAATTGAATCCCCAGGAGCGCAGGCGGCGGTTGGCCTGCAGGAAGGTGGCTGCCAGTGAACCGTACTTCTGCTTCGTCCAGTCGTCGTACTTAATGCCGCGCTCATCCACGTGGCCGTCGCCGGTGACGCCCCACAGGGCCAGCATCCAGAAGGCGTGGCCCTCGGGAGTGACGAGCACCCAGCGGTCGCCAATCTTCTCGGTGCGCCAGTGGCCATCGGCTCCGCGCGGCGAGCGTACGGCCACGACGCCGCCAAAGTGATCCACTTGCACGGGGCTGACATGTAAACGGAAGTCGCGCCGGACACTCTGCTGCTGCAGGCCCGTCACCTGGATGGTGAACTGGTAGTCGCCGCCCTGCGCGGGCGCGCCCTCCATCATCCCGTCGTCATCCAGCTTGAGCCCCGGCGGCAGCGGCGTCACGGCCTTCCACGCATAAGGCCCGCCACCCCAGGCCGTCAGCCGGACGAGGTAGTCCACGCCGGCCGTCGCCCAGGGCAGGTCGCTGCTGCTGGTAACAATGGCCAACCCGCGCGATGGCACCCGCAGCTCGAACTGCCGGGATGCGCTGTGGCCCTCGGCGTCCGCCACCTGCGCGGTGAAATAGAACTCGCCAGGAACCTCCGGAGTGCCGCGAACTGTGCCATCCGGCTGCAGGCTCAGGCCCGAGGGCAACCAGCCGTCGCGCAGGCTCCAGCGGTAAGGAGCCTCGCCGCCGGTGACCACCAGCACCGCCCGGTAGGCCTGCTGCGGCGCGGCCTCGGCCAATACGGCGTCGCCGCCAATCACAAGCTGGCCGGTAAGGCGGGCAAAGGCCGTGCGCGAGCTCTCACAGCTCACCATCAGCGCCAGCGCGCAGCTCAGGACGATCCAACGGCCGGTACGGGCGTTTCCCCAGGTCATTCCATCTCCAGGCAAGTCCATCGCAGGAATCCCAACATCTTACCGCCCTGGCCAGGCGCGGTCTATGCGTTGGGCTCTGCCTGGCCCTTACGAAAAGTGGGATGCGAGGATTCCACCACGGCCCGTGCATTGCTTTCTCCGGTTTATTGAGACCGAAGTGGGACGACCCAGAGCGTGTTTCCTCCTTTGAAGTGAGGCCGCGCGATCGGTGTAAGTAAACTGACTCATTCTTGTTCGGGCGTTTTATCTTGATGGCGGCGGAGCACGCCCCGCCTTTCCCTTATGCTCTCAAAATGCCTGAATCCGGATTGCCCAACTATCTTCCGCTACCTTAAGGAAGGCCGTTTATATCGTGTCGAATTGCCTTCCGGCCAACTGCGGCCAGCCCTGGCTGGAGCACCGCCGCGCCGGAACCAGCCCGTCGAACACTTCTGGCTCTGCAAGGAATGCGCGCGCAGCTTTGTGCTCACCGTGGATGAGCGGGGCGCGGTGCATCTGCGGCCGCATAAGCCCGTGGCCGCGGCCCCTCCGGCCACCCCCATGCCCGCCGAGGCCCACGCCGGCTAGCGCGTTGGTTTGCTGAGGATTTTCAAGAAAATTGTTCTGCAGGGCGTACCACCAATGGAGTGGTACACAGGTGTTCCCTACTCGCCGTCCGTCCACTTGAGCGCAGGCTGCGCATAGCGGCCCGTCAGGTCGTTCCAGCGGATGCGCAGCAGTTCGAAGAACATCTTCACGCCGTCCACGATCGGGTTGACCTTGGAGCGATCGTCGTTGGCCCACTCCACCGCCACCTCGGTCAGCCTGAGCTTGAACTTGCGCGCGATGAAGAGGATCTCCGGATCGAAGCCCCAGCCCTCAATCTGCTGCCGGGTAAAGATGACCTCGGCGGCCTGCCGGGTAAAGGCCTTGAAGCCGCATTGGGTGTCCTTGTAAGGCAGTCCCAGGGTGACGCGCATCAGCAGGTTGTAGGCCCGGCCCACGAACTGGCGCAACAGGCTCTGCCGTTTGGTCTGCGTCTCTGCCAGCAGCCAGCGTGAACCGAAGGCCACGTCGGCCCCTTCATCCAGCGCGGCAATCAGCTTGGAAGCCTCTTCCACCGGGGAGCTGAAGTCAGCGTCGCTGAACAGGATCACCTGGCCGCGCGCGTGCAACACGCCGTTGCGAACGCTGTATCCCTTGCCGTGGTTGCTGGGGTTCTCAATGAGCCGCAGCTCGGGCGCCTGCGCCATGTAGCCGCGCACCACCTTGGCCGTTTCGTCACGGGAGCCGTCGTTGACCACGATGATCTCCACGGCCCAGCCCTGCCGGCGGACGTAAGCCAGGGCCTTCTCGAGGCCGGGGCCGATGCGCGCAGCCTCGTTAAAAGCCGGCAAAATAATGGAGTACATCCTGGACATGAATCCGCTTCTATGTGCTTTCTATGGTCGTTAATTTGATTGTAATGGAGGCGCCGCCGCCCAACCTAGGAAAAAGCCACCGGCTGGCAGGTTGCGCCCGGAGTTAATGCGTTTTCTGTCGCGATTCGCACGGTTGGCGTTGCGCAAATCCACCATCGGCGCTAGCCTTCTTTTGCCATGCCTCCATCCCGAAAAATGTACTCGTACTTTTGTCCCCTTTGGGCCGCGTTGCTCGTCGTCGCACTCGCGTCGCCGGTGCTGGCGGCGGCCGCCCACCCGCATCCCCACGTCATCAGCTACGGCAATCGCATGACGGTCAAACTCTTTCTTGGCCCTGAGGAGGACGCCAGCACCACGATCCGCGTGCGCTCCCTGATGGTGGATGGCAAGGTGAGAGAGTTCATCACCGGCGAGGCGCATGAGGTGACCGAGCGGCTCTTCGTGGTGCGTCGCGCCTATCGGCTCAACAACAACCTTCCGCAGGATGAGAGCAAGGCGCTGAGCTGGGTGTGGGAGCGCGGCGGCTGGCTGCTGGTGGACCGCTTGACCGGTCACGTCTCACAAGTGGCGCTGGTGGAGTTCGATCCCTTCTACTCGCAGGCCACCTGGTTCCGCGACTACGCGGCCTATTGCGGCGTCAATGACAGCGGAGAAAAGCTCAGCGCGGTCGTCATGCAACTGGGCCGCAAAAAGCCCGTGCTGCACAAGGAACTGGGCCGCACCCAACAGGATCCCGAGCCCGACAGCGAATGCGACGCGCCCACCTGGGAGAAGAAACCCACTCGCGTCAGTTTCCACCCCAAGCACACCGCCGCGCAGTCGTTCTCCATCTTCGGCCACGCCTGGGATGCCGCTCCGGGCAGTGAAGACCAGTAGCCCCATCTATCACGCAAAAGAAAAGCGGACCCTTTACAGGGCCCGCTTCTCGTAACCGTCAACTGTCGCTTTAGTTCGACTGCGGCTGAACAGGAGCCGGAGCAGGGGTTGGCGCGGGAGGTGGTGCCGGCATCTCGGCTTCGTTCTGGCCGGGGATTGCCTTCTTGTCGAACTCAATCTTCAGGGTTTTACCCGCTGTTACATAAACCTTCACCTTCTGCACCTCGGCGCCATTGCGCTGCTCAATGTTGTAGGTGCCAGGGCGCAGGTAGAAGTGCTTCATATCCTTGGCACGGCCGGCAAAGGCGCCGTTGATGAAGATCTGTGCGTCGCCGTTCGGGCTCTTGATGTGAACTTCACCCAACGGCCGGCCGCCGTAGTAGCCGTAAGGACCGGGATATCCCCAGCCGCCCCAAGGCCCCCAATACGGGCCATAGCCACCATATACACCCACGATCACCCGCGGTGCCGCAAAGGCCGGCGACGGCAGCGCCAGCACCAGGAGGGTCGCCACCAGCGCGCCCATCAAGATTGTCCGCATCAGCTTGTTCTGCAACATATAACGCTCCTCATCGAAAAGCCTGACTATCATTGCACTGGGGCCGGCTGGATGTTCCGGAAAGCCGCCATCGCCGGATAACCCGGCACCCAACTCCCACCATCCAAGTCGCCCCAATACGGGGGACACCCACCTGAACCCCTGCCGGCGCGGAAAGTTTCGGCGGCCGGGAAATTTTCATGATCTCCACGCCTTATTCGGCCTTCCGCAATGGCTCCAGCTGGCTCATCCGCAGCGGCGCCCGGCCAGAACCTCTTCCATGGCCGTTTCCAGCGCGCTGCCCAGGTGCGCGGCGCGGCTGTCATAGTCGCCGGAAACATCCTCATAGCGATGCTGCAGCTGGCAGTATTCGTCGGCCAGGTTCAGCGCGGCCAGCACCGCCACGCGCACGGAGTCCACCGTGGAAGAGTGCTGCGATATGGCACGCATCCTGGCGTCCACCATGTCCGCGAGCTTCTCAATGTATTCCGGATCGCTGCCACGCAGGTTGTAGCCCTGGTCGTAGATCTCCACGCGGATGCTCTGATTATCTTCTGCCATCGAAGGCCTTTCCCCAGGACTATTCCTGGTCGAGCAATGCGTCCACGTCGCCAAGCAGCTTTTCCACCCGCTCGCGGACCTGGGCGCGCTCCTCTTCAAAACCCCGTAGCTGGTTGCGCAGCGCCTCCACTTCGGCGGACTGCGATTCCATCAACTCCCGCACCGCTGCAAGTTCCTGCTCGGCGGCGGCCTTTTCGACGCGTGCCGCCTTCAGCATCTCAATGGCACGGAAAATCTTTTCCTCCAGCGCCTGGAAGCTGCTGGAAGAACCTTCAAACGCCAACTGACTCTCTACCTTGGAAGCCATCCATCCCTCTGAAAAATCCTCCGGGCAAACAACTTCCCCGGGCTTAGCGAAGTATAGCGCAGAATGAGCTGCCGCGATGCCCGGAGCTGTGCGGAACACCCCGCTCCGGCAGAGTTTGCGCGCCACAATCAGAGAGCATTTCCAATCCGCGCCGGCGGTGCCCGCGCAGGCTCTGCAAGCGGCGATAACCCTGGGTCAACATTGGGCATCCCCACCCGCGCGCAAGGTTCTACAATAGGTGCGTACAGCCAGCGAGCGGAAGGCAACGATGAACAGGCACCCGAGAACGACTCTGCGTTTGGCACGGCTCGTCGCACTCTGCACGTTTCTCTGCCTGGGTGCCTGGGCGCAGGAAAAACCAGCCGACGACAAGAGTTCCTCCGAGAAACCCGTGCTGGTGGATAACTCCAAGGCGGCCGACAGCGACAGTGACGCCAAGAAAGACGAAGCCGTCGCCAAAGAGGAAAAGGGCGACTTCGACTTCCCGCACGACGGCCACATTGACGACGTCTCCGCCATCGGCAACCGCAACGTGGGCTGCAGCAAAGGCCTGGGCAACTGGTACTCCCTGGAGTCGCAGGTGAACCTTGGCCGCAGTTACGCCCAGCAGGTGGAGCGCGGCGCCAAGGTCATCAACGATCCCGTCATCAACGAGTACATCAACCGCATCGCGCAGAACCTTGTGCGCAACTCCGACGCCAAGGTTCCCTTCACCGTCAAGGTGATTGACGACGATACGGTGAATGCCTTCGCCCTGCCCGGAGGATACTTCTTCGTGCAGACCGGCCTCATCCTTGCCGCCGACAATGAGGCGGAACTGGCCGGCGTCATGGCCCACGAGATTGGCCACGTCGCCGCCTGCCACGCCGCCCGCCAGCAGACGCGCGGCAACATGGCCAGCATCGCCAGCCTTCCGCTGCTGCTGGGTGGGCCCTTGGGTTATGGACTGTACTCGGCCGCCGGCATCGCCGTCCCCGTCACCTTCATGAAGTTCCAGCGCAGCTTTGAGGCGCAGGCCGACTACCTGGGCGTGCAGTACATGTACGCCAGCGGCTACGATCCCCAGGCCTTCCCGCAGTTCTTCGAGAAGATTCAGGCGCTGCAAAAGAAGAAGCCCGGCGTGGTAGCCAAGGCCTTTGAGACGCATCCCCCCACGCCCGCTCGCATGGAGCACACGCAGCATGAGATCGCCACCGTGCTGCCCGCCCGGCCGCAGTACATTGTGGATACCAGCGACTTCCAGGATGTGAAGGCGCGCCTGGCCGCCATCGAAAACCGCCGGCGCGTGGATCAGGACAAGGAGCGCGGCCCCAGCCTGCGCCGCAGCAATCATCCCGGCGACGACCCCGGCGCTCCTAACAAGAACGACGACGACCGACCGCCGCTCAAACGTCACGATCAGTAGCGCGGCCGGAAGATCACGCGAGATTCCAGAAGGTCTTCGCCACTCAGCTGCTTTTTACAGCCCGGCTTCGATGCGCGAGCGCGGGTCGAGCAGATCGCGCAGTGCGTCCCCTACAAAGTTGAAGGCCAGCACGGCCAGCATGACGGCCGCGGCCGGAAACAGGATGACGTGCGGCGCGTCGAACAGATGGGAGCGGCCGTCGTTCAGCATGGCTCCCCAGCTTGGCACCGGAGGCGGCACGCCCAGGCCGAGAAAGCTCATCGTGCCTTCGGCCAGAATCGCTCCGGCCATTCCGATGGCCGCCTGCACAATGACCGGCTGCATAATGTTGGGCAGAATGTGACGCACCAGGATGCGCCAGTCGCTGGCGCCCAGTGCGCGCGCGGCCTCCACGTATTCACGCTCGCGGGCGGCCAGCACTTGGGCGCGCACAAGCCTTGCGTAGCCCACCCAGCCGCCAATCACCAGCGCCAGAATCAGATTCCACAGCCCCGGCCCGAGGAAGGCCACAAAGGCAATGGCCAGCAGGATTCCAGGGAAGGACATGAATGCGTTCATCACGATGACGTTCAGCAGCCGGTCCACCCAGCCGCCGACGTATCCCGCCAGCGATCCCACCACCATCCCGATTCCCAGCGATCCCGCCACAACCGACACGCCTACCAGCATTGAGATGCGCGCGCCGTACAGAATGCGCGAGCAGATGTCGCGTCCCAGCTCATCCGTGCCGAACAGGTGTTGTGCCGAAGGTCCCTGCAGGCGCGAGGTCAGCGCGATGTGCACCGGGTCCTGCGGCGCCAGCAACGGCCCGAACGCCGCGCACAGCAGAAAGACCGAGATCAGCACCAATCCCGCCATGGCCAGTGGATTGCGCAGTAGCAGCCGCGCGGTCGCATTCGGTCTCGCCATGCCGCGCTCCTACTGCCGTATCCGCGGATTCAGCGCGGAGTAGGCAAGGTCGGTGAGGAAGTTGACGGCCACATAGGTCAGGCCGATGGTCAGCAGACAGCCCTGCACCAGGGCGTAGTCGCGATTGCTGATGGCGTTGATGGTCAGACGTCCCAGGCCTGGCCAGGCGAAGATCGTCTCGGTGACGATGGTGCCCGCCAGCAGGGCTCCGAACTGCAAGCCCAACACGGTGACCACCGGTATGAGCGCGTTGCGCAGGGCGTGGCCATAGACGACTCGGCTTTCGCTCAGCCCCTTGGCGCGCGCCGTGCGAATGTAATCCTGGCCAAGTTCTTCCAGCATGCTGGTGCGCACCATGCGCGTCAGGATGGCCGCCAGAGACAGTCCCATGGTCACCGCCGGCAGGATGAGCGCGCCCGCGCCCGCCGCGCCGGACACGGGCAGAAGGTCCAGCCGTATGGCGAAGAGAAGAATCAGGATTGGCCCCAGCGCGAAGTTCGGAAACGAAAGCCCCAGCAGGCTGAAGAAGCTCAGCGCGCGGTCGTCCCAGCGGTTGCGCCGCGTGGCCGAGCGCACACCGGCCGGAATGGCCAGCAGCACGGCTACCAGCATGGCGCACAGTGCCAGCCGCAACGTGGAAGGCCATGCCTGCGCCACCAGTTGCCCCACCGGCTTGTTCAGCCGCACGGAGCGGCCCAGGTCACCGTGCAGCACTCCGCGCCAGTAGTGCACGTACTGTAACGGCAGCGGCTCATCCAGCCCGTAGGCGTGGCGCGCGGCGGCCACATCGGCTCCCGCCGCGCCTTCGCCCAGCATCGCCTGGATGGGATCGCCAGGTACAAGGTGGATCATCAGGAAGACGACGCTGACCACCAGCCACACCACGGGCACCATGTAGGCCAGCCGCGTCAGTATGTAGCGCAGGGCTCTCACACGCTTCTCCCGGCAGCGTCGGTCTTTGCGGCAGGGGAAAGCAACTCCACCCGAACGCTGCCCACGCGATGGCCTTCCATCTCCACCACGGTGTAGCGGCGCTGCCCGTACAGAAAGCTGTCTCCCACGCGCGGGATGCGTTGCAGTTGTGCCAACACAAAGCCAGCCAGGGTCTCAAAGCCCTCGTCGCGCGGCAAGGGCAAGCTGTACTGGGTCTCCAGGTCGCGCAGATTGAGCGAGGCCTCCAACAGCAGACTGTCCGCGCGGCCCTGCGCTGCCGGCTGCGCCACGTCGAACTCGTCTTCCATCTCGCCCACCAACTGCTCCAGTACGTCCTCCACGCTCACCACGCCCACCGTGCTGCCAAACTCATCCACCACCACGGCCAGGTGCCGGCGCCGGTGCTGGAACTCCTCGAGGAGGTCGGTCAGCGGTTTGGTCTCCGGCACCAGCAACGCGTCATGCATGATGTCCCGCAGCAGGGGCGATGGCTGCGGCGCACTACCCGTGCGGCGCAGGCGGTAGTGCATCCAGCGCATCAGGTCCTTGGCGTACAGAACGCCTACAATGGCCTCCGGTCCACGCGCCGCGTCGTAGATTGGAATGCGCGAGTGCTGCTCCTCGACGACCTTGGCCGCGGCTTCTTCCAACGGCATCTCGGCCGGGAGGCTGAAGATGTCCGGACGCGGCACCATGACCTCGCGCACGGTCACCGCGTCAAGGTCCAGCGCGCGATGCAGCAATTCCTGTTGCGCCGCGGTCAGCAGTCCGTAGCGATGGCTGGCCGTGACGCTCAACTTCAGTTCCTCCGGCGTATGCACTCCCATCTCCCGAATGGAGTGCCAGCCAAAGGACGTGAGCACCCAGCGCGAACTGGCGGCCATGGTGCGCGTGATGGGAGCAAAAATCGTGATGAAGACGTCCAGCGGCCCGGCCACGGCCAGCGCCACCTGCTCCGCCCGTTGCAGCGCAATGGATTTTGGCACCACCTCGCCAAGAATGACGTGCAGGTAGGTAATGGAACTGAAGGCCAGCACCGCGGCCAGCGCGTGCGCATACAACGGAGCGTGCGGCAGCCTTGCCAGCGGCACCAGCAACACGCGCGCCATGGACTCCTCACCCAGCCAGCCCAGGGCCAGGCTGGCCATGGTCACGCCAATCTGTATGCCGTTCAGCACCTCATCCAGCTTGTTGTGCAGTTTGCGGATGGTACGCGCGCCCAGGCGGCCTTCGGCGATCATCTGCTCCACCCGCGTGTCGCGGATGCTGACCAGCGCGTATTCGCCGGCGGCAAAAAAGGCGTTGCCCGCCACCAGCAGCACTACGGCGATCATTCGCATCAGCACAAAGGTGAACACTTGGTGGCGGCTCCTGGACGGGAGGTATAGAACTGGATTCTAGCATCGCGGCGCGTGCGTGGCTTGCGCGTGGCGGCCCCGCCGCATTCGTGCAAGAATTGCCTGTGCGGTTGCGACCGGCAAACCGCTGGGAGGCCTGAATGGCGGCGAACAACATTGTCACCCTGACAACGGATTTTGGCGGCTCGGATCACTTCGTGGGCACCATGCGCGGCGTCATCCTGGGCGTCAATCCGAAGGCCAATGTGGTGGACTTGTGCAACTCGGTGAATCCCTTCGATGTGCTGGATGCCGCCCTGACCCTGGCGCAGTCTTACGGCTATTATCCGCCGGATACGACCCACCTCGTCGTGGTGGATCCCGGCGTGGGCTCCTCGCGCCGACCGCTGCTGGTCACCACCACGCGCCATTACTTTCTGGCGCCGGATAACGGCGTGCTCTCGCTCGTCATGGATCAGGAGGAGCGCGTGCTGGTGCGTCACATCACCAGCGAACATTATTTTCTGCAGCCGCTCAGCCAGACCTTCCACGGCCGCGACGTCTTCGCCCCCTGTGCCGGCTGGCTGAGCAAAGGCGTGGAGCCCGACAAGTTTGGCGAAGAGATCACCGACTACCAGCGCTTCTCCCTGCCGAAGCCCAAACCTACGGGCGAGCGCGCGCTCAAAGGTGTCGTCCTCAAGGCCGACCGCTTCGGCAACCTCATCACCAACCTCACGCCCGCCAACGCTCCCGCCATCTTCGCCGCCGGAGCCGAGCTTCGCATCACCGTGGGCGCGGCCACCGTCAGCGGCTTGCGCGCCTCCTACGCCGAGGGCCAGCCCGGCGAGCCCTTCGCCATCCTCAACAGCATGGGCTACCTGGAGATCGCCGCCAATCGCGGCTCGGCCGCGCAACTGGCCAAGGCCGGACGCGGCGTGGAAGTGACGGTGGAGTTTTAGTTTTCAGCAGAAATGGAATGAACTGCAAAACGCATCAGGCGCAGGAGGATCGGCACCCTTTTGCTGCTTATCCCCAGTCCTGGGTGCTGGGGTTATGCGGCTTCACTCGCGCGTAGTTGTCCATCTTCGCCGTCCACAGCAGGAAGCGCCACATCTGCCGGTACTCATGCAGCATGATGTTGATGATCTGCCAGAGGCCGATCTTCTCCATCTTGAGGCCCGTGTAGGTCTCCAGCCGCCACTTGATGTAGGGGCTGCGCCAGGGAGCCAGGCGATGGCCGCGCGTCGCGTTCCACACAAAACGCAGAATGTACCACATGAATTCAGTATAAAGCCTGCCGGCACTCTCTACGAAAGGTCGTACTTCTTCATCATGTGGCGGAAGCTGCGATAGCTGAGGTGCAGCAACTCGGCCGCCCGGGTCTGGATGCCATTCGAACGCCTGAGCGCCGATTGCAGCAGGCTCTTCTCCACGTCTGCGATGTAGCGCTCCAGGTCAATGCCATCCGTCGGCAGCGCCACGCCCACAGCACCCTGCGCCGCACCCGCCGGAGGAGGATTGATCTGCCCGCCGCCCTGCTCGGGCAGTTCCACCTTCAACTCTTCTTCGTAGGACATGGCCACCGCGCGCTCAATCGTGTTCTCCAGCACGCGCACGTTGCCCGGCCAGTCGTAGCCCTTGATCACCGTCAGGCTCTCCGGCGCCAGGCGCACCACGTCCTTGCTCATCTGCACGGCAAACTTCTTCAGAAAGTGATTGGCCAGAAGGATGACGTCGTCGCCGCGATTGCGCAGCGGCGGCACCTCCACGGGAATGACGCTCAGGCGGTAATAGAGATCCTCGCGGAAGAGGCCATCCTGCACCATCTGGCGCAGATTCTTGTTGGTGGCGGCAATCACGCGCACGTCCACTGGCATCTCCTGGCCGCCGCCCACGGGACGAATGCAGCGCTCCTGCAACACGCGCAGCAGCTTCACCTGCATGCCGAGCGTCGTCTCGCTGACCTCGTCCAGGAAGATGGTGCCGCCGTTGGCCAGTTCGAAGAGTCCGCGCTTGTTGCTGGTGGCGCCGGTGAAGGCGCCCTTCACATAGCCGAAGAGTTCGCTCTCCAGCAGCGTCTCCGGAAAAGCTCCACAGTTGACGCTGACATACGGCTCGTTCGAACGCGGCGAGCACGTATGGATGGCCCGCGACACCAGTTCCTTGCCCGTGCCGCTCTCTCCGCTGACGATCACCGTGCTGTTGGTGGTGGCGATGGTGCGAATCGTCTGCTTCAGCGCACGCATCGGCTCGCTCTCGCCAATCAGGTTGTCCAGGCTGTTGCGCTGCGCCGCGTCACGCTTCAGCGCCGCGTTCTGCTGGCGCAGCTTCCCGCGGTCCAGGGCCAGGGCAGCGGCCGTCAACACGTCTTCCAGCAGCTTGGGTCCCTTGCGGATGTAGTAAAAGGCTCCGGCGTTCAGCGCCTCAATCGGCACCTCGGTGTCATCCACGGCGGTAATGACGATGACGGCCGTCTCCGGCGAGACACGCCGCGAGTGCTGCAGCACGGCCATGCCGTTCACGTGCGGCATGCGAACATCGGTCACCACCACGTCATACAGCGTGGCATCAATCTTGCGGCACGCCTGCTCGCCCCCGGTCACCGTCTCCACCCGGTGCCCCTGGTTCTGGAACGCAATCTGCAGCATGGTGCAGATGGAACGTTCATCGTCGCAAACCAGGATGTATCCCATAACTAGCGGGTCTCCAATCTCTGTTCTATTGCGCGGCGCTCTGCCGTGTGGCTGGTTGGTTGAACCTCGGCCAGGTTCTCGTCTTCGCTCCCGGGCTCTGCCGTCTCAGCCTTGCGCCGGAAGAGCAAAGTGAATTCCGTACCCTTGCCCGGCTCCGAGCGCACGGTGATGTGAGCGTCGTGCGCCTGGATGATGCGGTAGACGATGGCCAGTCCCAGGCCGGTCCCACCCTCGAAGCCGCTCTGGAATGGCTCAAAAATCTTCTCGATGAGTTGCGGGGAAATGCCCTGGCCGGTATCGCGGAAACGGATGCGCCAGCCCTCCTCGACCGCGTCCAGCGTGACGGTGAGCGTACCGCCGTCGGGCATGGCGCGTACCGCGTTGCTGCACAGGTTCCAGAAGACCTGCTTCAGCTTGTCGCCATCGCCTTCGGCCAGCGCCTCGGAGGCCGCAAAATGGCGCTCAATGGTGATGCCCGAGCCGCGGTTCTCCAACAGTGTCAACGTGTCGTGCAGCAGTTGGCACAGGTCCACGGCCATGCTTTCGAACTTGCGGTCGCGCGAGTAAGTCAGAAAATCACTGATGATGGCGTTCAGCCGCTCGCTCTCGCGCGTCACAATGCCCAGCAGTTCGCGCTGGTCGGCGCTCAGGGCCTCAATGCCGGAGAGCATCTTCACCGAGCCGGCAATCGAGCTCAGCGGGTTGCGGATCTCGTGCGCGATGCCCGATGCCAGCCGTCCCACGGCGGCCAGCCGGTCGCGCTGGCGCAGTTCCCGTTCCAGGCGGCGGATCTCCGTGAGATCGGTGAATGTGTAGATGTAGCCGATGATTTCGCCCGTCGTGCCCAGCAACGCCGAACAGCCCACGCCGAACATCTTCTCCGTGCCGGAGGGTGTGCGGGTGCGCACCTCTCTGCGCTCTCCGCTGGGGCGCGGCAGCTTGTCATAGAACAGCTCATGCACGTCCCGCGCCGCAATCTGCTCTGCCGTGCGTCCAATCAGCGCCTGCGCCGCCGGGTTCACCAGCTTGATGGTGCCGTCGAGGTCTGTGGTGATCAAGCCGCTGGAGATCGAGCGCACGATGATCTCATGCAGCACCTGCAGGTTTTCCAGCTCGAAGCTCTTGTCGCTCAACGCCACATCGGCCTGGCGCAAGCGGTTGGCCAGCTTGTTGGCCAGGTAGGCCACGCTGACGTAGGCCACCAGGTTGATCAGAATGACCGCCTGGAACGACTTGAGGTCGGGCCGCGTGTTCGAGTACGAGTGAATCACGTCAAAGAACGAAAGCTCCAGCACTCCGCCCAGCAGCACAAACGACATGCCGGCCGTGACGTAGGCCCACTTCTCTCCAATCAGGATGCTGGCGACGATGATGATGAGCGGGTAGAGAAAGTTGAAGTACGTGTCAATGCCGCCGGTCAGGTAGATGACGGCGGTGGCGAAACACAGGTCGGTGATCACCTGCAGGCGCGCCTGTGCCACCTCGCTGCTGCGCCGGTAGGTGACCACAAACAGATGGAAGCCGGCGACTCCGTACCAGGCGATCATCAGGCCAACGAAGAGCCTGTGATCCACGCCGGTGGTGGTCAGCGTGATGATGGCCAGCTCGATGGCCAGCAGGATTGTGATGATGATGATGCGGACCTTGACCAGCCATTCCAGCCAGGGTCGCACGTTGATTCCGCTTGGCATCGCTTGCTCCCGCCGCGCCCGCTCTAGCCCGACAGCTTGGAGATCATGGAGAACAGCGGCATGTACAGCGAAATCACAATGCCGCCAACGGCCACGCCCAGGAAGCTGATCAGCATCGGCTCCATCAGCGCCAGCATGTCCTTGGTGGCGGCGTCCACCTCGTCCTCGTAAAAGTCGGCGATCTTCTGCAGCATGCTGTCCATGGCGCCGGTCGCCTCGCCGACGCCGATCATCTGCGTCACCATGCTCGGAAAGACGCCGCATTCACGCAGCGGATCCACGATGGTGCGGCCTTCTTCGATGCTCTTGCGCACGCCCATCAGGGCGCGCTCCAGCACGGCGTTGCCGGCGGTGCGCGCGGTGATCGAAAGGCCGTCCAGAATCGGCACGCCCGAGCTGATTAAGGTGCCCAGCGTGCGGGTAAAGCGCGCTACCGCGATCTTGCGCAGCACCGGCCCAAAGATGGGCAAGCCCAGCATGATCTTGTCGGTGGCATAGCGTCCGTTATCGGATTTGCGAATGTATTTGATCGCCACCACAATCAGTGCGATCGTGGCAAAGATCAGCCACCAGAACTTGCTGACGAAGTTGGAAAGATCAATGACGAAGCGCGTCGCCGCCGGAAGTTCCACGCCCAGGCCCACAAAAAGATTGGCGAAGATCGGCACCACGAACTTCAGCAGGGCGCCTACCACCAGCAGGGCAATCACGATGACCGAGATCGGGTAGACCAGCGCGCTCTTGATGGCCGAGCGCAGTTTGACCGCCTTTTCCACGTACTGCGAGATGCGCTGCAGAATCGTGTCCAGGATGCCGCCCGTCTCGCCGGCCTCGATCATGTTGGTCGTCAGGTCGTCAAAAACCTTGGGATAGGCGCGCAGGGCGTTCGCCAGAGTCGAACCACCTTCCACCGAGGCCCGCACCCCAAGCAGCGTCTTCTTGAAGGTCTGGTTCTCCTGGTTGTTGGCCAGAATCTCCAGGCACTGCACCAGCGGAAGTCCGGCGTCAATCATTACCGAGAACTGGCGGAAGAAGATGGCGGATTCTTTCGGCTTCACGCTGCCGCTGCCGAACTGGAAATTCAGGCTGCGCCCCGCGGCCTTTTCCTTGATCACGTTGGCCTGGATGCGCTCGCGAGCCAGTGCCGCGCGCAGCACCTGCTTGTTTTCCGCGGCGCGCTCGCCCTGCACCTTCTCGCCCGCCGCGTTGACTCCCTGGTATGTATAAACCGCCATTCTTCCCTCTCGCTTCTACCTTGACTCTATTTACTTGCGTGCCGCCGACTGCGTCTTGCTGGCGGCCAGCGCACGGTTAATCATCTCCTGCAACTCATCCGGACTGGAGGAGCGCAGCATCGCCGTTTCAATCGTAATCACCTTCTGCAAATACAGCGCCATCAGCGACTGGTTGAAGGTCTGCATGCCGTACTTGTCCTGCCCGGATTGCATGGAGGAATAGATCTGGTGAATCTTGTCTTCGCGGATCAGGTTCCGGACCGCCGGGTTCGGCACCAGGATTTCCATGGCCATGGCGCGGCCCGCGCCGCCCGCCTTGGGCAGCAGCGCCTGGCACAGCACGCCCTCCAGCACCAGCGAAAGCTGCGCGCGAATCTGCGGCTGCTGGTGCGCCGGGAAGACGTCAATCACGCGGTTGATGGTGGAAGACGCCGAATTGGTGTGCAGCGTGCCGAAGGTCAAGTGGCCGGTCTCGGCGATGCGCAGCGCCGATTCGATGGTCTCCAGGTCGCGCATTTCGCCAATCAGCACCACGTCGGGATCTTCGCGCAGCGCGGCCCGCAGCGCGCCGCTGAAGCTCTTCGTGTCCTGGTGTATCTCGCGCTGGTTCACCAGGCAGTTCTTGTGCGGATGCACGAATTCGATCGGGTCTTCGATGGTGATGATGTGCTCGTGCCGTTCGCTGTTGATCTTGTCCAGCATGGCGGCCAGCGTGGTGCTTTTGCCGCTGCCCGTCGGGCCGGTCACCAGGATCAGTCCGCGCGGCTTGTCGCAAAGCTTGCTGACCACCGGCGGCAGGTTGAGCTGCGAAAAGCTCTTGATCTCAAACGGAATCACGCGGAAGACCGCCGCCACCGCGCCGCGCTGGTTGAAGATGTTGGCGCGGAAGCGCGCCAGCCCCTTCAGTCCGAAGCTGAAATCCAGCTCCAGATCTTCTTCAAAACGGTGCTTCTGCGCGTCGGTCATCACCGAATAGGCCAGCTGCTTGGTGTCGGCCGGGCCCAGCGGAGGCATGTCCAGGGGTTGCAGATGGCCATGCACGCGCACCTGCGGAGGCGAATTGGTGGTGATGTGAAGATCGCTGCCGCTCAACTCCAGCAGCTTCTTCAGCAGGTCGCTTAGGGTTACCGCCATTCCATCTCCTTGCTCTCAAGGTGAACGTCTGGCGCGGTCTGCGCCGGGAGTCTAGTGAACGGTCTCACGCAGCACTTCTTCCATCGTGCACTGCCCGGCCGCGATCTTGCGCAACCCGCTGCGGCGCAGGGTGATCATGCCGTTTTCGACCGCCTTCTTCTTTAACTCCAGCGAACTGGCGCCAATCAGGATCAACTCGCGCAGCGCGTCATCCACTTCCATAACCTCGTAGAGCGCGGTGCGGCCCTTGTAACCCGTGCTGTTGCACTTGTCGCAGCCCTTGCCCTTCATCACCTTCACCGTGCGCGCTTCTTCCGCCGTAAAGCCGGCCTTGATCAACACCGCCTGCGGCACATCCACCTGCTGAATACAGCTGGTGCAGATGCGGCGGATCAGGCGCTGCGCCACGATCATGTGGATGGAAGTCGCCACCAGGAAGGGCTCGATGCCCATGTTCATCAGGCGGCTGACCGTCTCCGGCGCGCCGTTGGTGTGCAGGGTGCTCAGCACCAGGTGACCGGTCAGCGCGGCCTTGATGGCGATTTCCGCCGTCTCGAAGTCACGGATTTCGCCCACCAGGATGATGTTCGGATCCTGGCGCAGGAAGCTGCGCAGGGCGGCCGCAAAGTTCAGGCCGATCTGCTCCTTCATCTGCACCTGATTCACGCCCTGCAACTGGAACTCGACCGGGTCCTCGGCCGTCATGATGTTGGTGTCCGGCTTGTTCAGCAGGCTGATGGCTGAATACAGGGTGTTGGTTTTGCCCGAACCCGTCGGGCCCGTCACCAGCACCATGCCATAGGGCTTCAAAATCGCCTTCTGGAACTTCTCGAGCGACTCCGCCTCAAAGCCCAGTTGCGTCATATCCAGGCGCAGGTTGTCCTTGTCCAGCAGGCGGAGCACGATCTTTTCGCCCCACAAGGTCGGCAGGGTGCTGACGCGCCAGTCCATGGCGCGGCGCCGGCCGTTGATGCGCATCTTCATCATGATGCGTCCATCCTGCGGCAAACGCTTTTCGCTGATGTCCAGCCGGGCCAGAATCTTGATGCGGCTGATGATGGCGTCGCGCAGCTTTTGCGGAGGCTTCATCAGCTCTTCGAGCACGCCATCCACGCGCAGGCGCACCCGGTATTCCTTTTCGTAGGGCTCAAGGTGTACGTCACTGGCCCGGGCCTTCACGGCCTCGCTCAGAATGACGTTCACCAGGCGGATGATCGGAGCCTCTTCGGCGGCCGATTCCATGTCCTCCACCGACATGTCGTCTTCGCCGTAGTCGTCGCCCTCGGCATCGCCCTCGTCAGCCAGATCCTCGCCAAAGGCGCTCAGTGCCTGGTCCAAATCCTCGCTGCCCGTCCCCTGCGGTCCGCCCTCCGGCGTGTTGTAGGCATACTCGATCGCCTCCAGGATGGCGGCTTCGTTGCCGCGCAGCGGGTCAATCGAGGTGCAGCCGGTGATGAACTTCAGGTCGTCTATGGCCCGGTAGTTCGTCGGATCCACCATTGCCACCTGCAACGACGTTCCCACCTTCCCCAGCGCCAGCACCTTGTACTTGCGTGCCACATCGGCCGGGACGGTCTTCACCACCTTCGGATCAATGGCATAATTCGCCGGGTCAAACGCAGCGTATTGTGAACCCCTTGGAGGAGTGGACAAGATAGAACCTCGCCTGAAAGAGAATCAACATTCTCGCCGCGCCCTCCGCATCCGGGCTATCTTCCGCCCCACGCAGAAAAATCCCTCGGCACGCGCCAGCGAGACCCAGCCAGCTCTTCCGCTCTGGCTACGGCGGTTCCTGCTCCCAGTTCAATAGGGAGAACCACAGTGGCAGAGTAGCAGCTTGACAATAATTGTCAATCTAACCGAAGTCACCTGGTTATGCCCAAGGGACCATGACCGTAAACACCTCATACCGGGCCAAGTAGGGCGCCAGGCCGGGAGCGATTCCTGCAACTCCTTTTGGGGCCGTTTCCTACGCCGATTCCGGTACACTCCTGCCATGGAATCGCATGCCAACGGTGAAACGATCCGGCGCATCTTCCTCCGCCTGTCGGCCGCCCTGGGGCCGCAGCACTGGTGGCCGGCCGGCTCTCCTTTTGAGGTCGTCGTTGGAGCCTTCCTCACCCAGAACACCGCCTGGACCAACGTGGAGCTGGCGCTGGCCAACCTTCGCCGCGCCGGCAGCCTCAACCTGGCCGGTATCCGCCACACCCCTCTGGCGGAGCTCGAGACCCTGGTCCGTCCCGCCGGCTACTTCCGCCAGAAGGCCGAGCGCCTCAAGCTCTTCGTCCAGCATCTGGACGCTCACCACGGCGGGAGCCTCGAAACCCTCTTCGCCCAGCCCACCTCCGCCCTGCGCAGCGAGCTGCTCTCGCTCAAGGGTATCGGCCCGGAGACCGCCGACTCCATCCTCCTTTACGCCGCCCGCCACGAGGTTTTCGTCGTGGACACCTACACCCGCCGCATCTTCTCGCGTCACGGCTTTACCCGCCACGGCCTGACCGCAGAGCACTCCGGCCACAGCTTGCACTCCGCCCTCAGCTCGCCCGCCTACGACGAGATACGCCTGCCGGTCGAAGCCGCGCTGGCAGCGCTCTCGGTCACTCACCGCCCCTCTGCGGAGCACACAGAGGCCGCCAAGGCTCCTATCGGCCAGATTGCGCTGCCCATCCACCAGCCCTCGCCCGCCTCGCAGCTTCCGCGCAGCCCACTCGCCCGGGATTTCAGCGAGTTTCACGCCCTACTGGTGCAGACCGCCAAACACTTCTGCCACAAAGCGGCGCCGCACTGCCAGGGTTGCCCACTGGAGCCGCTTCTGGCCTCCACGGCGCACCCTCCCGCCGACGCTAAGCCTCATCCTAAGAGCAAGATACGTCGAATCAAGCGGTAACCGTTTCGAACCGCGCGTTCTTTATTGGCAGAATCTACATATTTTGTGGTTTTCGCGCACCATTTCTTCCAATTGTGGCACCTGCATGGACTAAAATCACTGCCAGCGTTTCTTGCAAGCAGGGGATTGTCCGCTGATCACGCCGCCACCAACCCGTAACCGTCGCCGCCGCCTCCTCTACCTGGGCATCGGCGTAGCCCTGCTGGTCTTCCTCAGCCTTTCGCAGACCTGGTTCAACCTGAACTTTCTGCGCCCGGAATCAATTTTCCAGACGCTGGTCTTCTTCAGCTTCTCGCTGCTCACCTTTCTGGCCCTGGTGGCATTGCTCTTCGTGCTGCTGCGCACGCTTCTCAAGCTTTATCTGGAGCGTCAGGCGGGCGTGGCCGGTTCGCGCTTCCGCAGCAAGATGGTGCTGGGCGCGCTGCTTTTGAGCTTCGGCCCGGTCATTGCCATGTTCTTCTTCGCCTACGGGCTGATGAACCGCTCGATTGACAAGTGGTTCAGTGAACCGATCGAAGAGGTGCAACTGCGCAGCACGGCCGTCACCGAGATGCTCAGCCGCTATGCGGGACAAAACGCCTTCGCCGCCGCGCAATCCATGGTCAGCAGTGAGGAAGCGCGCAAGGCCTACCGCACCGGACACTTCAGCATCCTTCTGGAGGAGCTCCGCGAGTATGAGCCCAGCCTGCAGGGAGGCTTTGTCCTGGCCTTCTACAAGGGCCAGCTCGAAGTCAGCCTGGGCGCGCCGCAGCCCTGGAGCGACATGCGACAGGCCGTTCCCTTCCTGGCCGATGAGCAGACCCGTCCGCGCCAGTTCACCATCAACGGCCGCGGATACGTGCTGGGCACCGCGCCCATTGAAGGCCTGGGCCACCTTGCCGTGGCCTTGCCCCTGCCGCCCAACTACAGCGCCGCGCTCAACCAGTTGGAGCAGAGCGACCGCCGTTACCAGGAGATGCGCCGCAACAACAAGCTCATCCGCCGCACCTACTTTCAAGTGCTGCTGCTCATCACTCTTCTCGTGCTTTTCGGCACCACCTGGTCGGCACTTTCGCTCAGTAAGCTGGTGACCCGCCCGGTCACGGCCCTGGTGGAAGGCACCGAGGCAATCTCCGCCGGTCGCTTCGACTACCGCGTCGAAGTCGCCGCCGGCGACGAGCTCGGCAACCTGGTCGGCTCCTTTAACAGCATGGCCGCCGAACTGGAAAGCAACCGCCGCCAGTTGGACGCCGCCAACCGCACCCTGGAAGAGCGACGCCTGCACATGGAGACCATCCTCGAGAGCATTCCCTCCGGCGTGCTTTCGCTCGACCCCTCCGGCCAGGTGACGCGCGTCAACCCTGCGCTGCTGCGCATGTTCACCCCGCGCTCGGTCGCCGAGCCCGGTCCGCAGAGCGGCCTCCGGCTGGCTGACATTTTCCCCTCCGCCACGGCACCCGAGGTGGCTGGGGAGATCGAGCGGCTGATCCGCAAGGCCGACCGCATGGGCACCACCGGCGCGCAAATGGAGATCCCTGGCAACGGCGCCATGCTGGAAGTCGGCGTCACCGTGGCCAGCATGACCGGCCCAGAGGCCCAGCGCCTCGGATACGTCATCGTCTTTGAAGACCTCAGTGACCTGCTGAAGGCGGAGAAGCAGGCAGCCTGGCGCGAGGTGGCGCGCCGCGTCGCCCATGAGATCAAGAATCCCCTCACACCCATCGCGCTCTCCGCCGAGCGCATCAAGCGCCAGGTCCAGAAGGGCGATCAGGCCAGCCGCGACATCGTCGCCACCTGCGCCGACACCATCGGCAGCGCCGTGGAGACCGTACGCCGCCTGGTGGATGAGTTCAGCCTGCTGGCGCGTTTTCCCCAGTCGCAGCCCCGCCCGTGCGACCTCAACCAGATCGTCGAAAGCGCGGTCACACTCTTCGAGGGACGCCTCGGCGGCATCCAGCTCCGCCTGAACCTGGCCGACGGGTTGCCGCCGGTGCTCGCCGACCCCGAGGCCATCAAGCGCGTGGTGGCCAACCTGGTGGATAACGCCGCCGAGAGCATGAAGGACAGCGTCCTGCGCGAGCTGCACATCTCCACCTCCGCTCCGGAGACACGCGACGCCGTCGAGATTGAAGTCTCCGACACCGGCCAGGGCGTCAGCGCGGAGACCAAGGAGAAGCTCTTCCTGCCGTACTTCTCCACCAAGGCCCGCGGCACCGGACTCGGACTCGCCATCGTCGCCCGCATCCTCGAAGACCATGGCGGCTCGGTGCGCGTCGAGGAGAACCATCCGGTGGGCACGCGCTTCCTGGTCGAATTGCCCGTGGCCGGACATAGTGCGCACTCTTCCGGTGAGGCAGTGCCGCCCGCGCAGGCATAAAGTTTTGGAGCATGTGAAATGAATCAGATTCTTGTTGTGGACGACGAGCCGGGCATCCGGCAGACCCTCGGTGACATCCTCGAAGACGAGGGCTATCGCGTCACCAGCAGTCCCGATGGCGAATCCGCGCTCGGCCTTTTGCGCGCCAATCACTATGACGTGGTGCTGCTCGACGTGTGGCTGCCCGGCATGGATGGCCTTGAAGTGCTGGCGCGCATGAAAGAGCTGGAGGACCGTCCCGAGGTCGTCATGATCAGCGGCCACGGCACGGTGGAGACCGCCGTGCGGGCCACCAAGCTGGGCGCCTACGACTTCCTGGAAAAACCTCTCTCGCTCGAGAAGACCCTGATCGTCGTCAAGAACGCGGCGGCCGCCCGCCGCCTGCGCGCGGAAAATCAGGAGCTCAAGCGCCAGACCCCACCGGCGGAGATCGCCGGCGACAGCATCCCGATGAAGGCCCTGCGTCAGCAGATCGGCCTGATGGCGCCCACCAACGGCCGCGTGCTCATCTACGGCGAAAGCGGTACCGGCAAGGAGCTGGTCGCCCGGGCCATCCACTCACAGAGCCTGCGCAAGGACGAGCTCTTCGTTGAAGTCAACTGCGCCGCCATCCCCGAGGATCTGATCGAAAGTGAGCTCTTCGGCTACAGCAAGGGAGCCTTCCCTGGCGCCGACACGGAGAAGGAAGGACGTCTGCGCAAGGCCGACGGCGGCACGCTCTTTCTGGATGAAGTGGGCGACATGAGCCTGAAGACGCAGAGTAAGATTCTGCGCATGTTCGACGAGGGCCGCTTTACCCCCATTGGCCGCGAGGAGCCGGTGACGGTGGATGTGCGCGTCATCGCCGCCACCAACAAGGATCTGGAAGAGGAGATCGCGCGCGGCAACTTCCGCGAAGACCTCTTCTACCGCCTCAACGTCGTGCCCTTCGTCGTGCCGCCTCTGCGTGAGCGCAAGGAAGACATCCCGGTGCTGGCCCGCCACTTCCTGCGTGAGTTCAGTGCGCAATACGGACGCCGCACCCGCGAGATCGCCGACGAGGCGCTCGACGTGCTCACCCACTACACCTGGCCGGGCAACGTGCGCGAATTGCGCAACGTCATCGAGCGCATCGTCATCATGAATCCCACGGTGCCTCGCCTCGAACGCAAGCACATGCCATCGGTGCTCTACCGCGAGGGCAGCCGCCGCTCGCTCGGTGAGTTCAGTACCCTGCACCAGGCGCGCGCCGCCTACGAGCGCGATTACATCCTGAAAAAATTGGATGAGAACAACGGCAACGTCAGCCGCACGGCCGAGGTTCTGGGCCTGGAGCGCAGCCACCTCTACCGCAAGATGAAGACCCTGGGCATCGCCGTCAAGGAGTAGCTACTTCTTCTCCGCCACGGCTTCCAACCGGCGCAATGTCTGCAGCGCCTCGTGCAGTTTGTCTTTGCCGGCCTCGTGTTCGAACTCCGCCTGCAGCTTATCCAGGGCTTTAATCACGCGCATCGCCGTGCGTCTTCCCGTGGCGGTCAGCCCCAGCAGGAAGCTGCGCGCATCCGCCGAATCAATCACCCGATGTAGAAATCCCTTGGCCTCCAGAGCGCTGACGCAGTGGCTGACGTTGCCGCGCGTGGTTGAAAAGGTCTCCGCCAGCTTCGAAGGCTTCACCGGCGTGGGCTCGTCGAAAAAGAGCGCGGCCAGGGTCAGCCCCTCCAAAAAGTTCAGCCCGTCGGCCTGCATCGCGCGGCCGGCAAGGGCTTCAAAACGCCGCGCCGCACGGTTGACGGCAAACATCGGACTCTGTTCGAGGAAGGCATCAATGCGCATGGATAGCCTTATATAATTGAGCTGCTAAATTATCAAGGACAATATCAAACCATCCTTGCCAGCCCTGCCCATCGGCCCCACAATGAGTAGATTCCGTCCCGCGGATTCCACATCTACAGCGCACTCAATAAGGCAATCGTCCATGCTCAGCAAGCTCGCACTCTTCGCCGCCGTACTCTGTGCGACGGCCGCACTTGGGCAAACCCAGCCCGCCCAATCTGCTCCGCCATCCACGCCCCAGCCATCCACGCCTCAGCCAACGAAAACCGTGCCCGCGCTGCCACGCCACGAAGAGCAACTGGTCGTTACCGGCACTTACGCGGCGGTCCCCATGGAGGAGACCGATCGCTCGGTCAGCACCATCCCCGTCGAGCAATCGCCCGTCGTCTTTCGCAACTGGGCCGACGCCCTTGAGCAGGAGCCGTCGCTCGATGTGCAGCAGCGCGTCCCCGGCACCTCGGCCGATCTCTCCATCCGCGGCGCCACCTTCGGCGAATCGCTCATCCTCGTCAACGGACTTCGCCTGAACGATGTGCAGACCGGCCACAACAATCTCGACCTGCCATTTCCCTTCGCCGCGGTCGAGCGCATCGAGGTGCTCAAAGGCGCGGGCTCCACGCTGTATGGCTCGGATGCCATGGGCGGAGCCGTCAACTTCATCACCGCCGTGCCCACGCGCAGCGAGTTTCGCCTGGGCGCCGCCGTGGGCAACTTCGGAACAAATCTCGAGAACGGTGTCGCCAGCTGGGTGCGTCCTAGTTTCAGCCAGCAACTCACCTTTGTGCGCGAGCTCAGCTCCGGCTTCATCCCTGACCGCAACTATCGAAACCTGGCCTTCGGCGCGGAGACCGTCTTCACCACCGCGGCGGGACGCAGCGACATTCTCCTCGGCCTCAGCGATCGTCCCTACGGTGCCGCAGGCTTTTACGGCGTGCCCGCCAGCGTTCCCAGCTTTGAGCGCGATAAGGCATGGTTCGCCGCATGGTCGCAGGCCATTGATAAGCAGACCAACGCCAGCTTTGCCTACCGCCGCCACACCGACGAGTACATCTATACCCTGCAGGATCCTGCGGCCTATGAGAACAACCACATCGGCGAGGACTGGCAGGCCAGCCTGCGCCGCGACGACCGCCTGGCCGCAAACACTCGTCTCTACTACGGTGCCGACGCGTTGCGCGAGCACATTGACAGCAACAGCCTGGGCGTCCACACTCGCGACCAGGCCGGCTTCTATCTCAGTCTGGACGCGCGTTCGCTGCGCCGCTTCAGCCTGACGGCCGGTGTGCGCGAGGAGCTTTACACCGCTGGCCGCCAGGTCTTCAGCCCATCCATCAGCGGAGCCTACTGGCTCACCAGCCGCCTTAAGCTGCACGCCTCGGCCTCACACGCCTTCCGCCTGCCGGACTACACCGAGCTCTATTACACCGACCCTATCCACCTCAACGATCCCAACCTGAAGCCGGAGACCAGTTGGAGTTACGAGGGCGGCCTGCAGCTTACACTCCAGCGCAATCTCACCGCCGAGGCCACGGTCTTCCAGCATCGCGACCGCGACGTGATTGACTACGCGCGCAGCTCCACGGCACTGCCCACCACGCCCTACACGGCGGGCAACATTGACAGCCTCAACTTCACCGGCGCCGAACTGAGTCTGCGCTGGCAGCTTCCGCGGCGCCAAAAAGTCGAGCTCGCCTACAGCGAACTGCATGGCGACAGCTCGGCTCCAACGGGCCTCAGCTACCTGTACAGCTTCAACTATCCGGTGCACTCCGGCGTGGCCACCTGGTGGAGTCACACTCCGCTGGGCTTCGATTCGCGCTTCCGCGTGGCGGCCCTCGAGCGCTACGGACAGTCGCCCTACCCTCTGGTGGAGTGGGCCGTCTCGCGCGAGTTCCACTGGGTGACGCCCTACGTGCAACTCACAAATATGACGAACACGAAGTACGAGGAGATCAGCGGCGTGGCCATGCCGGGACGCGGCTTCGTGGCAGGCCTGGAGCTGCATTGGCGGGAGAAGTAGGCACTCGTTTTTGAATTAACAGAAGTAGCAGCCTCCGGGCTGCTATTTTCAGCTTGATGACAAAGCTGCATGAAAGGAAATGTCATTGCGACCGAAGCGCCCAGGCGCGTAGTGGAGCGACCTCTTGTTTGTTTCGCTCTCCCCCGGAAACAAAGGGTGCTTCGACTCCGCATCCAGAGAGCGGGTGCTGCGCTCACCATGACATTTCCTAAGTTTGAGCAGTCCCAGGTTTGTCAGCAGTCTGAAGCAGGAGCCTCCGGGCTGCTACCGCTTTTTGCGCGGAACATTCTGCTGCGGCTTCTTCTTCGTCGTGCGCGGACGGCTTTTCCCCGACTCTTCCTTCGCATCCATCGGCTTCGCCAGGTCCATCAACTGCTTGTGCCAGTCAATGGCGTCTTCCACGGCCGCGGGATTGTCACGCCAGCCGGCGCTTACCTTCACAAACAGTTCCAGGTAAACCTTGGTGCCCAGGATGCGCTCAATCTGCTGCCGTGCGCCGGTGCCGATGCGCTTCAGCATCGAACCCTGGCTGCCAATCAGGATTCCCTTTTGACCCTCACGCTCCACGAAGATGGCGGCCGAGATGCGCGTCAGCCGCTTGCCCTCCTCGTAGTTCTCAATCTTCACGCCGCTGGCGTAGGGAACCTCCTCGGCGGCGTTGATCAGCACCTGCTCGCGGATCAGTTCGGCGACGATGAAGCGCTCCGGCTGGTCGGTGATCTGGTCATCCGGAAAGTACTTCGGCCCCTCGGGCAGAGTGGTGGCCACGGCCGTCAGCAACTCTTCGGTGCCCTTTTCCTTGGCCGCGGAGATGGGGATGATCTGCGCAAAGTCGTGCCGCGCCGACCACTCTTCAATCATCGCCAGCAGCTTGGTCTTGTCAATCAGATCAATCTTGTTCAGCAGCAGGAACGTCTTGGTATTGGCGCGCTTGGCAATTTCCAGCACGAACTCGTCGCCGGTGCCGAACTTCGCCTGCACGTCCACAATCAGCAGAATTAGGTCGCAGCCCGCCAGCGAGTCGTACACCTCCTGCATCATGCGCTTGTTGAGCTGGTCCTCCGGCTTGTGTACGCCCGGAGTATCCACCAGCACAATCTGCGCCGCCGGGCGACGGCCCTTGCGCTTTACGTTGACGATGCCGGTGATGCGGTTGCGCGTGGTCTGCGCCTTGTGGGTGACGATGGCGAGCTTTTCGCCGACAAGGGCGTTGAGCAGCGTACTTTTGCCCGCGTTGGGGCGTCCGAGAATGGTTACGAATCCTGAATGCACTCTTAGATGCTATTCCACCGGGGAGTCTTTGGGAATGGGCAAGCTGCCGGAACTTCTCACCCGCAGCTTTTCCACCCTGCGCGCGGTGGATTCCACCACCTCGTAGCGCAGGCCGTCCTCCTCCACCACCTCGCCCGGCAGTGGGATGTGCCCGGCCAGTTCCGTCACCAGTCCGCCCACGCTGGTGGCATGGCGATCTTCCGGCAGATGCAGGTCAAACAACTCTTCCAGCCTGCTCGTCTCCAGCGTGCCGGGCACCAGGTAGCTGCCATCGGCCTCGCGCACGGCATCGTGGCGCTCGTCGCCTTCGCCATTCAGCTCGCCCACAATCTCTTCGATTAAATCTTCCACCGTCACCAGGCCGGCCACGCCGCCGTACTCGTCCACCACAATGGCCATTCGGCGATTCGCCTTCTGCATCTCGTTCAGCAATTCGCTGGCGCGGCGCGTCTCCGGCACAAAGAAGACGTCGGTGCGCATCAGGCTAGCGGCGGAGCGGCGGGCCGCCTCGGTGTCCGCCACCTGCAGCAGGTCGCGCGCCCGCACAATGCCCACAATGTGGTCCAGGTCGCCCTCGTACACCGGGATGCGCGAGAGAGAATGCCCCGCCAGCAGGTGCGTCAGCTCCTCCACCGTGGTGTGGGATGGGATGGCCACAATCGCCGGCCGCGGCGTCATCACCTCGCGCACCGTCTTGTCGCCAAACTCCACAACTGAGTGAATCAGCTCGCGGTCGCTCTCCTCGAGGATTCCCTCATCCTGCCCGGCCTCGATCAGCGCGTCCACGGCCTCGCTCGGATGCTCGGGATCCTCGGCCTCTTTCTCGGGACGCGTCAGGGTTACCACCGATTGCAGAAAGCTCAGCAACAGCGTCAGCGGCAGCGCCACCCAGATCAGCAGCCGCAGCAGCCACACCATGCGCAGCAGCCATCCGCCGCGGGTGCGGCTGTACAGCAGGTACGGCAAAAAGCGGTCGAAGATGGCGATGACGAAGAGCGCAAAACCCACGGCGTGCCATAGCTCGTCCGCCGCCCAGCCCGGCTGCGCAAACACCTGCCAGGCCAGCAGAAAGCAGATGGCGGAGGTCAGCAACTGCTCCAGCACGGCAAAAGACAACGCCGCGCGGCGTGGACTGAAACCCAGCCGCGGCTCCACCTGGTGCTCAAACAGTTCGATATTTTCCTGAAACTCGCGCGAGAGAAACTTCCCGCTCTCCGTGTACAGGCGGGAGGCGTAGGCGCTCACCACCAGCAGCGCAATCAAGACCAGCAATACAATGGAGAGCAACATCAGCCACGCCCCTGGCTGGCCGTTCGCTCAATCAGCCCGGATGGCAGATGCAGCAGTGCGCGAAGTTTGCGCTCGCGCCGCTCCATCCGTCCGTTGTCCGTCTCGTGGTCCAGTCCCGAAAGGTGCAACATTCCATGCAGGATGAGCACCTTCACCTCCACCAGCAGCGGGTGGTTCATCTCGCGGGCCTGCGCCTTGGCACGATCCAGACTGATGGCGATGTCTCCACCCTTTGCCGTGTGCGGCGCCTCCGCTGCGGATGGAAACGAAAGCACATCGGTTGGCTTGTCCTTGCCGCGAAAGTCGCGGTTCAGCTGCCGCAATTCGGCGTCGCCGGTCACCAGCACCGTCACCTCGCCCGCCAGGCCAACCTCGCGCTGCGAGCGCGCGGCAAAGCGAGCCAGCGCCAGCCGGCTCAACTCCTTCGATTTTTTTCGTTCCAGAATCACGGAATTCCCTGCCCGGCTCATCCCGCGGCGCCGCCAATAAAAAGAAAACGGGAGAGCCAATCGGCCCTCCCGCTATTGTACTCAAAGCTTTATTGCTGGACGGTGACAGCCGCTTTCTTCTTGGCCGCATCGGCCAGTGCCGGTTCCTGCGCGGTGGCCACGCCGTCGGCATCCAGGTGCAAGGTCAACTGGCGGTCGTCACGCGCGCGGAACTCCTCGTAGGCGCGCACAATGCGCTGCACCAGCTGGTGGCGCACCACATCCTTCTCGTCAAAGAACTGGAAGCGGATGCCATCCACCCCTTGCAGCACGTTCATCGCCTCAATCAATCCGCTGTGCGCGGTGTTGGGCAAGTCAATCTGCGTCACATCGCCGGTGATGACCGCCTTGGAGTTGTTGCCCAAACGCGTGACGAACATCTTCATCTGCTCGCGCGTCGTGTTCTGCGCCTCGTCCAGGATGACGAACGAATCGTTGAGCGTGCGGCCGCGCATAAAAGCGATGGGCGCAATCTCGATGACGTTTTTCTCCAGGAAGCGGT
>CAVRDQ010000157.1:0-6684 GCA_963719655.1 uncultured Acidobacteriota bacterium
CTCGGCCTCCACCGTCACCTGCTCGCTCTTGGCAGCCACGTTGAATGAGAGGTCCAGCTTCTGGCTTCCGCCAGCCGGAATGATCACATCCTGCATGGAGAGCAAGCTAAAGCCCGCAGCCGTGGCCGTCAGGTTGGCATTGCCTGCCGGCAGGCTCTTGAAGATGTAGTTGCCCGACTTGTCGCTCGTCGTCTGCTGCTCGCTGCCGTCGGCGGCCTTCACCTTGACGGTGGCACCCACCACCACGGCACCATCGGGGTCGGTGGCCTGGCCGCGCAGGATTCCCGTCTTCAAAGCCGTTCCGGAGGTCTGCGCGAACAACGGCGACAGGGCCAAAACCAACATCATGCAAAGGATGAGACTTCTTCTATAAAACACTGATTTTTCGCTCCCTACCCAGGTTCTTGTATGACTCGTTTTCATCATGCTTCCTTGCCGTGAATGCCACCTACTGATCCGCGCCCGGAGCATTTCCACCCGCCAGCGACCACGGCGTAAGGATGCTCTGCGAGCCTGTGCCCGCCGGGGATGCCGTCAGAATTGGCTCCACGCCGCCCAGCAAGGTAATCACCGAGGGCTTCAAAGTTTCACTGCCCTGGGTGCATAGGATCATGACCGCATCGCCCTTTTGCAGCTCCGCCAGGGTGGCGGCCGGCAAACGGCCCAGCATGGCGTTCAGGTCGCCGTTGCCGCGCGCCTGGCCTCCATTTGAAGCCCCGCTTGAAGCTCCGTTTGAAGCCCCGTTAGGAGCACCACTGGGCGCTCCCGCTGGCCCGCCAGCACCCATGGGAGGCCCGCCTGCGGCTCCCGGAGCACCGGATGGGTGTGCGGCTCCAGCCGCTGGATTTCCACCCGCCTGCGGGCCGCCATTTGCAGCGCCAATTCCCGGCGTCAGCCCCTTCAACCGCGCCGCCAGGCCGTAAGCCAGCTGCGGCGGCAGCTTCTTCATCTGCGAATCCGGGGTGACGGCGACGGTGACCGTCTTCTTCGTCGCCAAGTCCTGCAGGGTCAATGTGTTCTGCGCGGAGTCCACCACCGTAAGGCGGCCACTCAGGTTGCGGAAGGTTCCCACCACCACTTCCTCGGCCGTAACGGCCGTGCCATCAGCGCTTTTGTCGCCCTTGGCGCGCAGCTGATCGCCCGCATGAATATCGGCCAGAGTGCTGGCCGCGGCATCTTCCCAACGCACGGAGTTTGCCGCGTAACGCTTGTAAGTCGTTTTTGGAGTGATGGTTACCGTCACCGGCTTAGCGGCCACGGTGAGCGTGATGACGCCGGCGGCGGCGTCCACCTGCTTGACTACGCCGCCCACACTGCGCCGCTGCCAGTCCTGCAACTCCTTTTGTTTCATCAGGGCAATGTCGCTGGCTTTCATCACGGTCAGGATGGTTGCTTCGAGCGTGGTGCCATCGGCGGCCATCCGGCCCCGGGCCATGACCCGGTCGCCGGGCTGCAAGTCGCTGAGCTGCAGCAGAGATGCGCTCTTCAGGTCGGTTTGGCCGGGAGTGAGGCGGAGGATTTTGGCCGCCGCCTGCACGCTGACGACAACGCTCGCGCCCCGATCTGTGACCAGCGTCAACTGCGAGCCGTTGACCTGCTTGAGAGCGCCGATTTGCTTGGCGGCCGCGGGCGCGGCTGGAGCCTGCGCCTGGGCAAGGGCTCCGAAGGCCATGAATATGGAGGCCGCACACAAGAAAAGTGCCAGCGGCTGCCGCAGAGAATTCTTCTTCATAAAACCTCACAAAAACGGAGGATCGCGTCGCCGAAAAAGCGTTACCGTACCTTTGTACCGCACTGATTCGATACCAACTGTTGCGATTTGTTGCTTTGGGGTAAAGAAAATGTTGGAGGTATCCCCAATTGCTCCATAGACCTGCATCGAGCATAGCCCATCGAGCGTTGTCCCGGAGCGGGCCCGAGGGGGCTGTGACTTTGCCCTGTTCTGAATGGCGGGAAATGCAGGGCGCGGCGGCGGCTGGGCGCCGGAGCCATGACGCGGGTTTAACTGCCAGCTGGCTGCCGGTTAGAGGCCGGCTGGCGAGGTGCCCCAAGTTTCCTTTATGGAGCCCATCAAAACTTTCAATCCCGCTGCCGCGCTTTTGAATTGTTCCTACAGTTGCGTGGCTTTAACCTAACGGTGGAACCAATACAAGTCCAGGCCTCGCCCATCCCTTTTTCGAGGAGATTCATGTCAACGGAACTGCGTAACTTTTTGAGCCTGTCTTACGATGAGCTGGAAGAACTGAACCTGAAAGCCAAGGAACAGCGCAAGCAGCGTGTCCCCTATGCGACGTTACAGGAAGAGCGCCTGAAGTACCTGAAAGATGAGAAGCGCATCAAGGCCGTGACGGTGCTGTTCAGCGATCTGGAAGGCCGCCTTCATCTTCTGGATTATGACAAGAAATTCCTGCTTGGCTCGCACGACAACCTGACCTTCGACGGCAGCTCGATTCGCGGCTTTACGGCGCAGAAGGAGAGCGACCTGCGTCTGCGTTTGGACTGGGCGGCCTTCTACTGGGTGCCGGCCGACGTCTTTGGCAGCGGCAAGGTGCTGGTCTTCGGCGAAGTGATCAACAAGGAAGGCAAGCCCTACGAGGGCGACCTGCGCGGCGTGCTGAAGAGCTTTGCCGAACAGAAGTTCGCCAAGGAAGGCCTGACGCTGAACGCGGCCAACGAAATTGAAGGCTTCCTGTTTGCCGGCACCGACGCCGAGAAGAAGTATGCCGAGACGCTGAAGTTCGAGTACGTGGATGGCGGCGGCTACTATCACTCGCTGCCCGGCGACCCGCTGCGCAGGTTCATTGACACGGCTGCCGAAGTGCAGCGCGCCATGGGCTTCCAGAACGAGAAGGACCACCCGGAAGTTGCGCCCAGCCAGTTCGAAATCAACTACGGCTACGGCGACGTGGTGGCGGCGGCCGACCAGATCCAGCTTTACAAGCTGCTGACCCGCCAGGTGGCCAACAACATGGGCTACACGGTCAGCTACCTGCCGAAGCCCGTTGTGGGCGTAAACGGCAGCGGCATGCACACCAACGTATCGGTGAGCAAGGGCGGCAAGAACCTGTTCTGGGACCCGAAGGGCCTGGAAAAGGTGAGCAAGTCTGCGTGGGAGTTCGTGGACCGCATTCTTTCGGCGGGCAATGACATCTGCCTGCTGCTGAACGCGAGCGTGAACGCCTATCGCCGCCTGGATCCGCACTTTGAGGCTCCGAACCAGATCAAGGCTTCGGCCATTGATCGCGGCTCGATGATCCGCATCCCCATCGGCAACGAGCGCAGCGCGCGCGTCGAAGTCCGCTCGGTGGGTCCGGACGCGAATCCTTACGCCGTGCTGTACACGGTGTTCAAGACGGGCCTGGACGGCGAGATTGCCAAGATTGACAACCTGCGCCAGGCACAGCGCTACCTGCCGGATAACATCTACTCAGCACTGGAGCTGTACCGCGCCAGCAAGTGGACCACGAAGTTATTTGGCGCCGATGTGAAGGAGCGCTACGCCGAGTTGAAGCAGGCTTCGGCCGACCGCTGCCCGCGCACGCTGGGCACGGTGGTCAAGGGCTGCGAGGTGCAGTTCCATCACGAGGTATACAACCAGCAGCTCTGGAACCAGTTCTAAGAGCACTGGACGGAAAACAGAATGGCCCCGGTTCGCGCCGGGGCCAGACTTTTGCCGCCGGAGAGGTCGCGGTTTCAATTCCGGCGCGAGACTATCCAGGGCTGACAACTGCCAAAATGAGAGAAAAACGCGGCACGGGGAAGGGCTATGGGCCGGCAAAGCGGTGGTAAACTAGTGCCATCCCAGCCGTTCGTTAAGGTGTACCGATGAAAATTGGCGTGATTCTGTTTCCGGGCAGCAACTGTGACCACGATGCCTATTGGGCCTTCAAGGAGGTCTGCGGGCAACCGGCCACCATGCTTTGGCATGACTCCAATGACCTGGAAGACTGCGACGCGATCATTGTGCCGGGCGGCTTCAGCTATGGAGACTATCTCCGCACGGGGGCCATTGCGCGCTTTTCGCCCATCATGCAGTCGGTGAAACAGTTTGCCGACGCCGGCGGGCTGGTGCTGGGCATCTGCAACGGCTTCCAGATTCTGTGTGAGGCTCACCTGCTGCCCGGCGTGCTGCTGCGCAACAAGACGTTGAAATACATCTGCAAACCGGTGCACCTGCGGGTGGAGAACACGGCCACGCCCTTCACTCACGACCTGAAGCAGGGCGAGGTGCTGGAGATTCCCATCGGGCACGGCGACGGCAACTACTACTGCGACGATGCGACGCTTGAGCAGCTCAAGAAAAACGGGCAGATCATCTTCCGCTATGCGACGCCCGAGGGCGAGATCACGGACGAGGCGAATCCGAATGGATCGCGTGACAACATTGCCGGCATCTGCAACGAGGGCCGCAATGTGCTGGGCATGATGCCGCATCCGGAGCGCGCCAGCGAAGATTTGCTGGGCATGAAAGACGGCTTGAAACTGCTGCACTCGCTGGTCAGCAGCCAGGCGTTGAGGCGATAACAATGCCAACAACCTCAGTTCGGGGCATACGAAGCAACCGCCGCGGAATGAATGAGAGCGAGATTCTGCGGCGCGACAACGAGTTGCTGCACATTGTGGACAACTGGCTGGTGAAGGCCAATCGCGCGGGCGGAGAAAACATTGCCTGCCACGTGGGCTGCGCGCAATGCTGCTACGGGGCATTCGCCATCAGCCGCCTGGACGCGCAACGCCTGCAACGCGGACTGAGCCTGCTGGCCGACCACGACCTGGAACGCGCCCAGCACCTGGTGCAGCGCTCCGCTGACTGGCTGGAACGCAACGTGGACTTCTTTCCCGGAGACATGGAGACCGGCATTCTGCATGAGACGCCGGAGGCCGATGAGATCTTCGAGGAGTTTGCCAACGACGAGCCCTGCCCTGCTCTCGACCCCGAGACAAAGACCTGCGACCTGTATGAGCATCGTCCCATGACCTGCCGCGTTTTTGGGCCGGTGGTGCGCGGCGAAGACGGGCTGGGAACCTGCGAGCTGTGCTTCACCAAGGCGACGCCGAAGGAGATTGCCGCGGCCGAGGTTCCGCTGGAAGGCGCGGACGAGGAAGATGCCCTGAACGCCGACATGGAACGCGCCAGCGGCAAGGGGCGGACGATTGTGGCCTTTGCGCTGCTCGGCGCATAGCGTTTTACGCATGGAATTGGGCGTTTAACGCTGGGCGAATAGAATTTTCAGGTGGAAGATGTGAGGCCGGCCGACGCCGGCCTTTTCGCTTTTGCGCGGAATGTTGGGACGGCAGGCGATTGCTGCAGACGCTCCTAGCGCTGCAGCAATCGCCTTGCCGTCCAAAGCATCCCGCGCAAAAGCAAAAAGGCCAAGTCGTCGGCCGGCCTCACATCTTCCACCTGAAAAGTACTTTTCGCCCAGCGTTAAACGCCCAATTCCATGCGTAAAACGCTATGCGCCGAGCAGCGCAAAGGCCACAATCGTCCGCCCCTTGCCGCTGGCGCGTACGTGTCGGCGTTCAGGCATGCCCCTCGTCCGCGCCTTCCAGCGGAACCTCGGCCGCGGCAATCTGCTTGAGCGGCGCCTTGGTGAAGCACAGCTCGCAGGTTCCCAGCCCGTGTTCGCCGCGCACCCCGCCCAAAACACGGCGGCCACGGACGATGCTCATACAGGTCGCAGGTCTTTGTCTCGGGGTCAAGAGCAGGGCAGAGCTAGTCGTTGGCAAACTTGTCGAAGATCTCATCGGCCTCCGGCGTCTCGTGCAAGATGCCGGTCTCGATGTCTCCGGGAAAGAAGTCCACGTTGCGTTGCAGCCGAGTCAGCGGAGCGGGGCACCAGGTGCTGGGCGCGTTCCAGGTCGTGGTCGGCCAGCAGGCTCAGTCCGCGTTGCAGGCGTTGCGCGTCCAAGCAGTCATGGCGAATGCCCCGTCACGACATTGCGCGCAGGCCCCATGGCGGGCAATGTTTTCTCCGCCCGCGCGAATTCGGCCTTCACAGCCAGTTGTCCCAGCAATGTGAAGCAACTCGTTGTCGAAGCGCAGAATCTCGGCTTCTCATTCATTCCGCGGCGGTGCTCCGTATGCCCCGAACATGAGGTTGTTGGCATTGCTATCGCCTCAACGCCTCACCTGCGTCAGCAGAGTAGGGCGACCTTTGATGCCGAGCAAATCTTCCGCTGGCGCGCTCCGGAAGTCACATCATGCCCAGCGCGTGCGGCCCTCGTTGCAGATGCCGGCAATGTTGTCGCGCGATCCATTCGGAATCGCCCTCGTCTGATTCGCCCTCGGGCGTCGCATAGCGGAAGAAGATCTGCCCGTTTTTCTTGAGCTGCTCAAGCGTGGCATCGTCGCAGTAGTAGTTGCCGTCGCCGTGCCCGATGGGAATCTCCAGCACCTCGCCCTGCTTGCAGGTCGTGAGTGAAGGGCGTGGCCGTGTTCTCCACCCGCAGGTGCACCGGTTTGCAGATGTATTTCAACGTCTTGTTGCGCAGCAGCACCCGGGAACAGGTGAGCCTCACACAGAATCTGGAAGCCGTTGCAGATGCCAGCACCAGCCCGCCAGCCTCGGCAACTGTTTCACCGACTGCATGATGGGCGAAAAGCGCGCAATGGCCCCAGTGCGGAGATAGTCTCCATAGCTGAAGCCGCCCGGCACAATGATCGCGTCATCTTCACAATAT
>CAVRDQ010000158.1:0-18319 GCA_963719655.1 uncultured Acidobacteriota bacterium
TCATCTTCCCGGAGATGCCTTGCAGAACCCAATACTTTGCGCTGAATACCGTTAAGGTCAAGAATGTATTCAATTGCAACATTTTGACTCACACTCGCAGAAACAACGCGCATGCCAGGAACATGGGCTTCTTCCTTCAGCACGGCAAACTCTTTTTCATAGAACTGCCTGAATGCCGTATCAATGAATGGAAGGGTATTCTCATCTAGAAACATAGCCCCACCTTTCCCACTTATGGAGCAGTTGTCACTTTCTCGTAAGTCCAGGCTTTGATTTTCCTCAACGTGCCGCTGCAAACCAAGTTGTCGAGAAAATGTTCAGTCTCGTCATAATCCCATCCAGAGATCATTTTCGCCTCTTTGAATGTGAATCTCATGGGCAAGGCTTCTTCTACCCTTACACGATATTGAATCTCTGTATCCGCTTCTAGATAGCGGGCTAATGCCGCAGATAGGTCCAGTAAATCTGTTCCCTTTTTCGGAAGAGCTTGCTCAAGGATGCCTGCGATAGACTCCAAGCGCTCCACTATTTTGTTGAGTCTCTCTAACACTTGGTCAAGTTCACCATCGTCTGCCATCCGCGGATTACCTCCCTTGACCAGCGTAGTTCGATGGTAAAAATCCTTCTGACAATGTCCGAAACTTCGAATGGTCCTCGGTCTCGCCAAATTTATAGCGCAAGATCGCCGAATTGCAAAATTATCGAATTGAGTTGGAGAAGTTCCAAAGCAAAATGCGCGCCCTCGCGGACGCGCATGATGGTTTCTCCCGCCGGCGATGGAGCTGCGGCGCGGGAAGAATTCTGCAACAGACTACGCCTTGGGCTCTTCGCCGCCCTCGGGCGCCGGACCCTGCTGGGCTTCCATGGCCTTGCGCGTCTCTTCGGCGCGCTTGGCCTTCAACTCGGAACGCTTCTCGCGCTTGTCGTCAATGATCTTCTCGCTGCCGAGAATCTCAATGAAGGCCTTGGCGCCGCCGTCACCCTTGCGGAATCCCGTGAGGATGATGCGGGTGTAACCGCCGTTGCGGTCGCCGAAGCGCGGGCCGACGGTGTTGAACAGCTTGTCCACCGCCTCCGGGGTCATTAGGTACGAGGCGGCCAGACGCTTGTTGGCGACGCCGCCCTTCTTGCCGAGCGTGATCATCTTCTCGACGTGCGGTTTCATGGCCTTCGCCTTGGTGACGGTGGTCTCGATACGCTCCTCGATGATGAGGGAGGTGACGAGATTCCGCAGCAAAGCGCGCCGGTGGGAGGTGTTCCTGCCCAGTTTCCAACCTGCTACACGATGACGCATGACTTCATCCTTGATCTTGCCGGGGCCGCAGCTTGCCGGCTGAACTGATCTCCGCGGCCTTGCCCCGGAGAGTTGCCGCCAGGCGCAAAATGCGCCTAGCAGCAGATTTCCTGACTAGAAGCCCGGGGTGCCTTCCGGCCCACCGAACGAAGGCGGCAGACTGCTGCCCAGGGTCGTCTGGCTGGTGGCCACCGCGTTGCCGTGCTCATCAATCTTCATGCCCAGTCCAAGTCCCATCGAGGCCAGGATTTCCTTGATCTCGTTGAGCGACTTGCGGCCGAAGTTCTTGGTCTTCAGCATCTCGGCTTCCGTCTTGCAAACCAGCTCGCCGATGGTCTGAATGTTGGCGTTCTTCAGGCAGTTGTAGCTGCGCACGCTCAACTCCAGCTCTTCCACCGAGCGGTTCAGATTCTCGTTGCGAATCTCCGGCTTGCTGTCGGCGGCCGCGCCCACGGCTTCCACTTCCTCTTCGAAGTTGATGAAGATGTTCATGTGGTCCTTGAGCAGTTTGGCGGCCAGGCCCAGTGCATCGGGCGGGGTCACGCTGCCGTTGGTCCACACTTCCAGGGCCAGCTTGTCGTAATCGGTGATCTGGCCCAGACGGGCCGCTTCCACCGAGTAGTTCACCTTGCGAACCGGCGAGTGCACCGAATCAATGGGAATGAAACCCAGTCCCAGATCCTCGTCGAAGTTCTTGTCGGCCGAAACATAGCCGCGCCCCTTCTTCAGGCGCATCTCCATGTCAATGCGGCCGCCTTCGCTGACCGTGCAGATGTAAACGTCCTTGTCGAGCACTTCGACGTCGCCATCGGCTTCAATCATGCCGCTGGTGATGACGCCCGGCTGGTCGGCGCGCAGGTACAGCATCTTGGGCGCGTCGCCCGCCAGCTTGAAGGGAATCTGCTTCAGGTTGAGGATGATGTCGGTGGCGTCCTCGACCACGCCGGGGATGGACTGGAACTCGTGCAGCACGCCCTCGATCTTGACCGCGGTGATGGCCGCGCCCTCGATGGAGCTGAGCAGCACGCGCCGCAGCGCATTGCCGATGGTGGTACCGAATCCGCGCTCGAACGGCTGCGCCCAGAAGTGACCGTACTTGTCCGTCAGCGACTCAGAGTCCATCGCCAGGCGCTTGGGCTTTTGAAAACCTTTCCAGAGCATTGTCTTCTCCTCGTTCTTCGCACCGTTTGGCACTGCCGCGCGCATGGCGGGCAGGCGGGTCTGGTCCGAATTGGGATGATGCGGCGCGGCCCCCATGGCCCGCCGCGGAAACTGTTTGCCCGGCCGCCGCGGAATCAATCCACAGCGGCCGGCCCTCGCACGAAGCCTACAGTTACTTGCTGTAGAGTTCGACGATGAGCTGCTCGTTGACCGGCAGGTTGATATCTTCGCGGCGCGGCAGCGACAGCACCTTGCCCTTGAAGTTGTTGCGGTCAATTTCCAGCCAGGTAGGCGAACTCTGGCCGCTGGCGAATTCCTTCGCCTGCTCCAGCACCACCAGCTTGCGGCTGTTCTCGCGCACCGTGATCTCCTCGCCCACGCTGACCTGGTAGCTGGGGATGTTCACTTTGCGTCCGTTGACCGCGATGTGGCCGTGGCGCACCAACTGGCGAGCCTGACGGCGGGCTACGGCGAAACCAAGGCGGAAGATCACGGAATCGAGGCGGCGCTCCAGCTGCTGCAAAAGGATCTCGCCCGTGACACCCTTGGCGCGAGCTGCCTTCTCGAAGTAGTTGCGGAACTGGCCTTCCTGCGCAAAGTACATGCGCTTGGCCTTCTGCTTTTCACGCAACTGCAGGCCGTAGCCCACGATCTTCGCCTTGCGGTCCTTGCCGTGCTGGCCGGGGGCGAAGTTACGCTTCTCCACCGGGCACTTTTCCATAAAGCACTTTGCGCCCTTCAGGAACAGCTTGGTTCCCTCGCGGCGGCAAAGGCGGCACACTGCATCTTTATAGCGAGCCAACTTAACTCTCCTTCGGTCTGTGAGCGGTTTACGGGAGTTGGATTCCCTTCATCCCGCTCGAATCTTTGTCGGCCGGATGAGACCCTGTGTCTCTCCGGAAGGCCGCCACGCATGGGGGCGGCAAATGCGTCCTCAGGACGCGGCGCCAATCAAACGCGGCGCGGCGTTTCTTGCATGCGCCGCTACCTAGACGCGGCGCGACGTTACTTATACACGGCGCTTCTTGGGCGGACGGCAGCCGTTGTGCGGAACCGGCGTGATGTCCTTGATGCTGCGCACTTCGATGCCGGCCGCGGCCAATGCGCGGATGGCGGATTCACGGCCCGAACCGGGGCCGCTGACGCGAACATCCACGCTGCGCATTCCGTGGTCGCGCGCCGTGGTGGCCGCGTTCATGGCCGCCTGCTGCGCGGCAAACGGAGTGCCCTTGCGCGAACCCTTGAAGCCGAGCGATCCGCTGGTCTTCCAGCTGATCACGTTGCCCTGCGGGTCGCTGATGGTCACGATCGTGTTATTGAAGGTCGCGGTGACAACCACGATCCCGTGCGGGATGTGTTTGCGTTCCTTCTTCTTGAACTTCTTCGACTTACCCTTCTTGTCCGCCGCGTTTGCGCCGGCACCAGCTGCTTTTGCCATAATCCGTTCTCTATTCCTGTTCTGGGTTTACCAGTAGGCGTCTTCCAACCCTGCCGACGGAAGCGGCTGGCGGAAAGACGCGACCTTCTACCACGAAGAAAGCTACTTCGTCGCCTTCTTCTTGCCGGCCACCGTGCCCTTGCGCGGACCCTTGCGGGTACGGGCATTGGTATGCGTGCGCTGTCCGCGAACGGGCAGGCTGCGGCGGTGACGGTTGCCGCGGTACGAGCCGATTTCGATGAGCCGCTTGATGTGCATCGAGATCTCTTTGCGCAGGTCACCTTCGACCTGGCCTTCGTTCTCGATCACCTGCCGGATGCGGTTCACTTCTTCTTCGCTCAGGTCCTGGATCTTCTTCAACGGTTCCACCTCGGCCGATGCAAGAATCTTGATCGCCCGCGGCTGTCCGATGCCGTAAATGTAGGTAAGCGCGATCCGAGCCTGCTTGTTGCGCGGCAGATCGACGCCAGCAATACGTGCCATGTGTGTTCCTACTCCTGAAACAGACTTACCGGTTTCGCCCCGCCCGGGCCCATTAGCCCTGGCGCTGCTTGTGTTTCGAGTTCTCGCAAATCACCCGTACCACGCCATGGCGGTGGATGACCTTGCACTTGTCGCAAATCTTCTTCACTGAAGCTCGAACCTTCATTTCCCACTTCCTTCGGCCCAGGGCCACGCCACTCGGGCGCCGCCGTGGACTTGATTCCCGCCCCGTTGGCCAGCCTGCGCCGCCGGTGCGATTCCTGCCGGAACCGCTGTTCTGGCCCCGCCCTGCAAACACGCAAGTGCCCGCCGGGTCCCGTGGGGCCCCTTGCGGGTTGCGCGATCCTGCTGGTACCGCTATTTGTAGCGGTACACAATCCGTCCGCGATTCAGGTCGTAGGGAGATAGCTCCACGGCCACGCGGTCGCCCGGAAGAATTCGGATGAAGTTCTTGCGCATCTTGCCGCTGACGTGCGCCAGCACCTCGTGGTCGTTTTCCAGTTTGACCCGGAACATCGCATTGGGCAGTGGTTCGATCACCACCGCCATCACTTCAATCGCGTCTTCCTTGCTCATCCAACCTCAATCGCTAAAATCGCAAATTCCCCGCCGCGGTCTGGCCGCCTGTGGGGGTTAATCCGTCAAAATCACCGGGCCATCCTTGGTGACGGCCACGCTGTGTTCAAAGTGTGCGCTGGCCCGTCCGTCTTCCGTGACGGCCGTCCATTTGTCTTCCAGCACGCGCACCGAAGGGACACCCAGGTTGACCATCGGTTCGATGGCCAGCACCATGCCCTCCCGCAACTTGATGCCGTGCTCGCGCTGTCCGTAGTTCGGAACCTGCGGGTCCTCGTGCATCTTGGTCCCGATTCCGTGCCCTACAAACTCGCGTACCACGCTGAAGCCGGCGGCCTCGACGTATTCCTGCACCGCGGCGCCGATGTCGCCGAGCCGGTTGCCCGGCTGGGCGGCGGCAATGCCCAGCGCCAGCGATTCGCGGGTCACGTCCAGCAGCTTCTGCAGCTCTTCGCTGATCGCACCCACCGGCAACGTCACCGCCGAGTCGCTGTAGTAGCCTTCCAGCACGACGCCGCAGTCCACGCTGACGATATCTCCCTCATGCAGCTTGCGCTTTTCCGAGGGAATGCCGTGCACCACTTCCTGGTTGATCGAGGTGCAGAGCACGCAAGGGTAATCGTAATATCCCTTGAACGCGGGCTTCGCCCCCAACTCCCGGATCTTCTTTTCCGCCACGCGCTCCAGGTCCATGGTGCTGACCCCGGGAGCCACCGCGGCGGTTACCGCATCTAAAACCTGCCGGAGAATGCGGCCACTGCGCCGCATCTTCTCAATTTCGCCGGCACTCTTACAGACGATTGCCATTTTCGATTGCCTTGACGGCCGCCGCCGTGATCACTTCCAGATCCGCTGCACCGTCTATTTCCACCAGGCGATTCTTGCGCGCGTAATAATTCACCATCGGCAGCGTCTGCCGCCGGTAGTTTTTCAATCTTTGACTGATGACGTCGTCGCGGTCATCCTTGCGCGTGACGAGTGCTGCTCCGTCGACGTCGCAAATGCCCTCGACCTTCGCCCGCTGACTGGTATTCGCGTTATAGATATGCCCGCAAACGGGGCACGTACGCCGACCGGTGAGCCGTCCCAATAACTTAGTATACTCTACGGCTAACTGGATCACAACCAACCGCTTACAGCTCGTATCTGTCTCAAAAAAATGGTTCTTGGCAAGGTGCTTGTCGAGCCACTCCGCCTGTTTCACCGTTCGTGGAAAGCCGTCCAGGATGAAGCCTCGCGCACAATCGGGCTGCGCCAGCCGGTCGCTTACCATCTGCTGCACCAGTTCGTCGGGAACCAGTTCCCCGCGTTCCATGAGGACCCCGGCCTGCTTGCCGAGCTCCGTTCCCTGGTTGATGTTGTCGCGCAGGATGTCGCCCGTCGAAATCTGCGGAATCCCAAAGTAAGCCGAGATTCGCTTCGCCTGCGTCCCCTTGCCTGCACCCGGCGGTCCTAGAAGGACCACCGGGCCGACAACGGTTTCTTTCGCTTTCGTCGCTTGCACTGTGATGGTTTCAGTACTCATCGCACAACCTCCGACAGCACTTCAATGTCTTATATCGAGGGTCTGTACTTTACCACGCTCTGCGTCCTTTGATACGGCCACTTTTCGGCGTAAAGCCCTCATAGTGACGCATAATCAGCTGGGATTCGATCTGGTTCACCGTATCCATGGCCACGCCCACCACGATCAGCAGCGAAGTGCCGCCAAAGTAGAAGTTGACGTTCAAGCCATGCAGGATCCAGTTCGGCAGGCGGTCAAACAGTGCGCCGCCCATCCACACCGGCAGATTGTTCAGGTGAATACCGGCGATCATCCACTCTGGAATCAACGAGATGATGATCAGGTAGAGCGCGCCCACCAGGGTGATGCGGGTCAGAACGTCGTTGATGTAGTTGCTGGTCCGCACACCGGGGCGGATGCCCGGAATGAAGCCGCCGTACTTCTGCATGTTGTCGCTGACGTCCTTGGGATTGAAGACGATGGACACATAGAAGTAGGCGAAGAACAGGATGCCCACCGCGTACAGGAAGGTATGCAGCGGCTCGCCCCAGCCCAGGGCCTTGCTCAGCCCGGCAAAGAACGGTCCAAAGTACTTGTTGCTCTGCAATGCGTAGCCCACCGTCTGCGGCAGGGTCAGCACGGAGCTGGCGAAGATGACCGGCATGACGCCGCCGGAGTTGACGCGCAGCGGCAGATGCGTGCTCTGCCCGCCCAGGACCTTGCGGCCCACCACGCGCTTGGCGTACTGCACCGGAATGCGGCGTTCACTGCGCTCGACGAAGACGATGAAGGCCACCACGGCCGCCATCACCACCATCAGCAGAACGATGCCGATCGGCCCCATGGCGCCGCCGCTCGAAGCCTTCTGCCACAACTCCACCGCCGCGCGGGGCAAGCCCACCACGATGCCGGTGAAGATGATCAGGCTCATGCCGTTGCCGATGCCGCGCTCGGTGATCTGCTCGCCCAGCCACATGATGAACGTGGTGCCGGTGGTCAGGGTGAGGACGGTCATCAGCACAAAGCTGACGCCGGGATTGCGCACCAGTTGCTCGCCGCCGACGCCGCGCTGCAAGGTCATGGCGATGCCGAACGACTGCATGACCGACAGGATGACGGTCAGGTAGCGCGTCCACTGCGTGATCTTCTTGCGGCCGAGGTCGCCTTCCTTCTGCAGGCGGGCCAGCGGTTCGTAGACCACGGTCAGCAACTGCAGAATGATGGAGGCGGTGATGTAGGGCATGATGCCCAGGGCAAAGATCGTCAGACGGCGCAGGTTGCCGCCGCTGAACAGATCCACGAAACCGAGCAGACCGCCGCCGGCATTGGCAAACAGCCGCGACAGGGCCGCCGCATCCACGCCAGGCGTGGGCAGGTGACCGCCAATCCGGTACACCGCCAGCAGACCGAGCGTAAACAGCACGCGCCGGCGCAGGTCGGGAATTTTGAAGATGTTCGCCAGCTTCTCGAACATGGGAAAAGGGCCTCGTGATCCTATGCTGTTCGGGCCGCAGCCTCCCGTGGGAGGCCCGGCCAGCCCGCCTGTTCGCTGCAGGCGGACCCGGGGGATTCTACTTCTTACCGCGCTTGATCGGGGCCGGCTGCTTCACCTCGATAAGGGTGGCCGTGCCGCCGGCGGCGGTGATCTTCTGCTGCGCGGTCTCACTGAACTTGTGCGCGTGCACGGTGATGGCCGAGCTCAGCTCGCCCACACCCAGCACCTTGACCAGTCCAGTCTTCTTGGGGATCACGCCCAGCTCGAACAACACCGTGGGGTTGACCTCGGCGACGCCCAGCTCGGCCAGACGCGACAGGTTCACCACCTGGAATTCCTTCTTGAAGATGTTGACGAAGCCGCGCTTGGGCAGGCGGCGGTGCAGAGGCATCTGGCCGCCTTCAAAGCCGCGCATGCTGCGCGAGCCCGAACGCGAACGCTGGCCCTTGTGGCCGCGGGTGGACGTTTTGCCCATGCCGGAGCCCATGCCACGGCCCACGCGCTTGCGCTTCTCGTTGGCCTTGGCGGGCTTGCGAAGTGACGATAGATTCATGATTTCGTTCCCTTGCATGGCGCCACTCATGCGCTGCGACCGTTGTCTTCACGGTCCTGGCGGCTCGGCCTCATCTGGCTGGCCCAGCGCCGCCCGCGGCGTGCGGGCTGTTTCCTGACGCCGTCTGGCCTCGCGGCCAAACGACTCGGTTTGCTGGTCGTCTGATTCCGGACTTACTCGCCCAGAATCTTGACCAGATGCGGAACCTTGGCCACCATGCCGCGAATGGACAACGTGTCCTCGCGCTCGACGACCTGGTTCAGGTGGGTAAAGCCCAGACCCTTGATCACCAGCCGCTGCTTGGCCGGAGTCTGGTTCTGGCTGATCACCCACTGCAGCTTCATCTTGGTGCCGGCCGCGGCCTGCACCTTGGGAGTCTTGTTACGCACGCGTGCCATCTCTTAAAGCTCCTCTACCGACTTGCCGCGGTTGGCCGCCACTTCGGCGCGGTCGCGCAGCTTCTTCAGCGCGTCGAACGTGGCCTTGATGACGTTATGCGGGTTCGTCGTGCCGATTGACTTGGTCAGCACGTTCTGGATGCCAACGGAGGTCATCACCGCGCGCACTGCGCCGCCGGCGATCACGCCCGTGCCCTCGGGGGCGGGCTTCAGCAGCACCTGGCCGGCGCCGTAACGGCCCAGCGAAGCGTGCGGAATCGAAGTCTGCGTCAGATTCACCTTGATCAGGTTCTTCTTCGCCGACTCAATGCCCTTGCGGATGGCCTGCGGAACTTCCTTGGCCTTGCCGCTGCCGTAGCCGACCACACCCGTCGCCGGGTCGCCGATTACCACCAGCGCCGCAAACGACATGTTCTTGCCGCCCTTGACAACCTTGGTCACACGATTGATGTTGACCACCTGGTCCTTCAGGTTGTAATTGCCGGCATCAAGCTTTTTCTTGACGATTGCCATGTCTTGTCAACTCTCCTGGATGGCCGCCGGTGGCGGCCTCCGAACTCATGCGGACTAACGGCCTAAGCCTCGCCCGCTCCTACCCTGCCTCGCTCCGTTCCCGCCTTGTGACGGGACGGAAACTAGAACTTCAGGCCGCCCTCGCGGGCTGCGTCGGCCACGGCCTTCACGCGTCCGTGGTACAGGTAGCCGCCGCGGTCAAACACCACCGCTTCGATTCCCTTTTCCTTGGCGCGCTCGGCAATCAGCTTGCCCACCTGCTTGGCGCTGGCGATGTTGCCGCCGGAAATGTGCTTCTTGCCGTCTTTGCCCTGCTCCAAGGAGCTGGCCGAGACCAGCGTGGCGTGCGTGGCGTCGTCAATCAGCTGCACGTAAATGTGGTTCACCGAACGGTACACGTTCAGGCGCGGACGCGCCGTGGTGCCGGCCAGCTTTTTGCGGATCCGCGTGTGTACCTTTCCACGCGTTGCGTTCTTCGAAGTCTTTGTCAGCATTGCTCTCTTTGTCCTTCGCTCCGGCCTCTGTCCCGGGTTCTATACCGGGGACCGGTCTGTCCCAGCGAATCAACTTCGCCCGGGGTTTTGCGGACGCCCCACGGATTCTCGTCCGAAGGGCCTCTGCGTGGCGGCCTGCTTTGCAGCTCACCGCCATGCCTCGCAGTTGCGGCAGATTACTCTGCCCGTTGAGCGCGGGCGCCTATCTGGCACCCGCTCCCGGAAAATTTACTTCGCGCCCGTCTTGCCGACCTTCTTCTTCAGGCGCTCGCCCACGTAACGCACGCCCTTCTGCTTGTACGGGTCGGGCGGACGCAGGGCGCGCATTTCGGCGGCAACCTGGCCCAGCTTCTGGCGGTCGATGCCGCTCAGCGTGAGCTTGGTCTGCTTGGGGTCAATCGCCATCTCCACGCCGGTCGGCAGCGGATACTCGATGGGGTGCGAGAAGCCGAGGGAGAAAACAACGATGCCCTTGGTCTTCATCTCGGCCTTGTAGCCGATGCCGACGATCTCAAGCTCGCGCGTCCATCCGGTGGTCACGCCGGTGACGGCGTTGTTCAGCAGCGCGCGCGCCAGTCCGTGGACGGCGGCCTTGTTGTCGCTCTCGCGCTTCACAATCAGGTGGCCGTCTTCGGTCGCCAGCTCGACGCCGGCCGGCAGGTGGTTGCTCACCGAGCCCTTGGGCCCCGTGACCACCACGGTGTTGCCTTCCACGGCGTAGCTCACGCCCTTGGGCAGTGCAATCGGTTTCTTTCCAATACGTGACATCTTCTTCTCCTGCACCACCGCGGTCTCATCCCGCGGCGGGCTTCCGGACCGGCGTTACCGGCCTCGTCTGCGCCGAGCGCCTACCATCGGAGCAGCGGAGTGTCCGCTGCGTACCCGACGCGACAGGCGCCCCTGCAACCGGTTAGTAAACCTGACAGATCAACTCGCCGCCAACGCCTTCCTTGCGCGCCTGCTTGCCGCTGCGGACGCCCTTCGGAGTGGTCAGGATGGTGATGCCGAGTCCGCCCAGCACGCGGGGGATCTCGTTGCGGTTGACGTACACGCGGCAACCCGGGCGCGAAATGCGCTGGATGTTGGTGATCGCCGCCTGGTTCTCAGCGTTGTACTTGATGTACACGCGGACGATCTTCTTGCCGTCTTCCTCGGTCGCCTTGTAATTGGCGATGTAGCCCTCTTCCTTCAGCACGCGGGCGATCTCCAGCTTCAGCTTGCTGGCCGGCGCGTCCACCTTCTGGTGGCGGGCCTTGATGCCGTTGCGGATTCGGGTCAGAAAATCTGCCACCGGATCGGTAAAGCTCATGGTTCCATCTCCTGAATTCGTGCGCCCGTTCTCTTTCTTGCGCGTGCTGGCCTTGCGCAATACTGCACCGGCCTTGGCCGGCTGCCATCGTGTTCTCACACGGTGGCGGCAGTGGAAAGAACCTGCGGCGACGTTTTGTTCCCGCTCTCGCGGAACGGCCCCTTGCGGAGCCACGTGCCAGCCTGCGCGGGGATCACCCCCGCTGGTCAGGTTTCGTGCCCGCTACCAGGACGACTTCGAAACCCCAGGAATCTCTCCGCGCAGCGCCAAACCGCGGAAGCAGAGCCTGCACAGACCGAACTTGCGCAGGAACGCGCGCGGACGGCCGCACAGCTTGCAGCGGTTGTGCTGACGGGAGGCGAACTTGGGCTTCTTGTTGTCCTTTGCGATGCTGGATGTTCTCGCCATCGTTTCCTTTACTCTCACGCCCTTTTGGGGCATCCGTTACTGCTGGTCGCGTCCGAAGACGCCTGATACCGCTCTCACCCATCCGGCAGGACCCGCTTGCGGGCCCGTCCGGAAAAGATCCTGTTTTAGTTCGCGCCCGGCAGGCGGAACGGCATGCCGAGGGCCTTGAGCAGCGCGCGCGAATGCTCGTCGCTGGTGGCCGTCGTCACAATCGTGATGTTCATGCCCTTCTGGTGTTCCACCTTGGAGTAGTCAATCTCCGGGAAGATCAACTGGTCCTTGAGGCCGAGCGTGTAGTTGCCGCGGCCGTCGAACGAACGCGTCGGCACGCCGCGGAAATCGCGCACGCGCGGCAGCGCCACGTTCAGCAGGCGGTCCAGAAATTCGTACATGCGGTCGCCGCGCAGGGTGACCATGCAGCCGATCGGCTGGCCCTCGCGCACCTTGAAGGCCGCGATGCTCTTCTTCGCCTTGGTGACCACCGGCTTCTGTCCCGTGATCTGCGCCAACTCGGCCACGGCCGGGTCCAGCACCTTGGCGTTCTGGGTGGCTTCGCCCACGCCCATGTTGATGACCACCTTCTCCAGGCGGGGAACGGCCATCACGTTGGTCAGGCCGAGCTCCTTCTGCAGAGCCGGGCGGAGCTCCTGAAGATACTTGTGGCGCAGTCGCGCCGAGGCTGCATTATTCAGCTTGGGGCGCGCCGGCTTCTGGCCGGGCTCGGTCGGCTCGGCAACGGAGGCTTTCGCCTTCTTTGCCTGCGGCTTGGCCTTCGCGTCCTTGGGTTCTTTGGCTGCCATTGCTCTCGTCTTCGCTTTCTCTCACGGTCCCGGGTTGGATACCGTTGCGTGAGGTGTTCAATTGAAGCGGCCCGAAGGCCTGCTTCGAATGGTTACTTGTCTTTGTCCAGCGTGTTGCCGCACTTGGCGCACACGCGGACCTTCTTGGTGCCGCGCAGCTCGTGGCGCAGGCGCACCGGGCCGCAGGTGGAGCACACCAGCAGGACGTTGCTGATCGCAATCGGCGCTTCCTGCTCGGCGATGCCGCCCTTGATCTGCTTCTGCGGATTGGGGCGAACATTCTTCTTGACCACGCCAACGTGCTCAACCAGCACGCGGCCCTTGGTCGGATTTACGCCCAGCACGCGGCCTTCCTTGCCCTTGTCGCGGCCGGCGATCACCTTCACGGTATCGTTCCGGCGGATATCTACGGTAGCCATGTCTTCCCTCTCAAAACCATGTTCAGCGTTCTTGGGGCCGCTCTCCGTTTTCAGCAGAGCTCCCGATGGACGGCCGCTGCGCCGCCCACGGGACTAGATGACTTCCGGGGCCAGGGAAACGATCTTCAAAAACTTCTTCTCGCGCAGCTCGCGGGCCACCGGTCCGAAGACGCGGGTTCCAACGGGTTCGCCTTCGGCGGTGATCAGCACGGCCGCGTTCGAATCGAAGCGGATGTAGCTGCCGTCGCGGCGCCGGGTCTCCTTGCGGGTGCGCACGATCACGCACTTGACCACGGTGCCCTTCTTGACGGTGCCGTCGGGGCTGGCTTCCTTCACTGCGGCCGTCACCACGTCGCCGATGCGCGCGCGCGCTCCGGTCGATCCGCCCACGGGCAGGATCATCTGCAGCTTGCGGGCTCCGCTATTGTCGGCCACCTCGAGGATGGACCTCATAAATACTGCCATGATGCAATCTCCTTCCGTCGTCCGAGCGACTGGCTAGACGGCCTTCTCCGGTGATGCTGCCTCGCTGGCAGCCACAGCAGCGGCCAGGGCCGAGCGCTTCACGATGTCCTTCAGCTTCCAGCGCTTCAGTTTCGAGAGCGGGCGCGTCTCCTCGATGCGAACAAAGTCGCCAGTGCGCGCCGTCTGCTCTTCGTCATGTGCGTAGAATTTCTTGGTGCGGTTCACCACCCGGCGGTACAGCGGATGCGCCTTCTGCCGGCGCACTTCCACCACAATCGTCTTCGCCATCTTGGTGGAGACCACTTCGCCCACCACCACCTTGCGCTGTCCCGGAGTCTTTTCGATCTTCGTTTCTTCTGCCATGGCTACTTCTTCTCCGTTCCGCCCTTGGCCGCAGCCAGTTGCTTCTCGCGCTGGATGGTCTGTACGCGGGCGATATCCTTCTTCAATCCGCGCATCTTCTTCAAGCTTTCCGTCTGGCCCATCTTGAGCTGGAACTTGAGCTTGAAGAGTTCTTCACTGAGCTCGCCCTTCTGGTGCGCCAGCTCAACATCGGTCAGGTTACGAATCTTTTCCGAATTCATATGCTCTCTTCTTTGTCTTCTTCACCCCCGGAGGTTCGTCCCCCGGCGTCGGAATAAGTATTAGGTTCTCGTCGGTCGCGCGCACCGGCCCAGTTTAGTGGGCCAGCACCTCGCGCTTGACGAACTTGGTGATGAGCGGCAGTTTGTGTGAAGCCAAACGCATTGCTTCCTGCGCATCGGCCACACTCACGCCCTCCATCTCAAACAGCAGCTTGCCCGGGCGCACCACGGCGACCCAGTGATCCGGAGCGCCCTTGCCCTTACCCATACGGGTTTCGGCGGGCTTCTTCGTCACCGGCTTGTCGGGGAAGACCCTGATCCAGATCTTGCCGCCGCGCTTGATAAAGCGCGTCATGGCCACGCGGGCCGCCTCGATCTGGCGGTCGGTGATCCAGCCCGGCTCCATGACCTTCAGGCCATAGTCGCCAAACGACAGCTCACTGCCGCGCCAGGCCTTGCCACACATGCGGCCGCGCTGCTGTTTGCGGTACTTTACTTTCTTCGGCATCAACATAAGCAGTTTCCAGTTGCCAGGTCCCAAATTCCGGTGCGTCCACGCTCAGGACGCGCCTGCCGGCCTTACCGCGCACCCTCCCGGAACCGGCTTCGGGAGAGAACCGCCAGCTTGCTTACAACCGAACTCCTACAGCGCGGCCTTGGCCGCCTGCGGCTCACGACGCTTGGTGGGCAGAATCTCACCCTTGTAAACCCAGGTCTTGACGCCGATCTTGCCGTAGGTGGTGTGCGCCTCGCTGAAGCCGTAATCAATATCGGCGCGCAGGGTGTGCAGCGGCAAACGCCCCTGCAAATACCACTCCGAGCGCGCGATCTCGTTGCCGTTCAGGCGGCCCGACACGCGAACCTTGATGCCCTTGCAGCCGAAGCGCAACGCCGAATCCACGCTCTTGCGCATGGCGCGGCGGAAGCCGACGCGCTTTTCCAGTTGCAGGGCGATTGCCTCGCTGACCAGCTGCGCGTCCAGTTCCGGCTTGTGCACTTCGAGAATGTCGACGAAGACCTCGCGGCCGGTCTGCTTCTGCAGGTCGGCCTTCAGCTTGTCAATCTCGGCGCCTTTGCGGCCGATGATGATGCCCGGACGCGCCGTGCGGATGATGATGCGCAGCTTGTTGCCAGGACGCTCGATCTCGATCGAACTGACACCGGCCGACTTGAGCTTGTCCTTCAGCTCGGTCTTCAGCTTGATGTCTTCGATCAGGAACTTGGCATAGTCGCGATCCATGTACCAGCGCGACTTCCAGGGCTTGGTGTAGCCCAGGCGGAACCCGTAAGGGTGGACTTTCTGTCCCATAGTTGCTTCGTCTCTCTGCCGGTAGCTTACTTGGGTCTATTGAACCCTGGCGCCACCGCTGAATGGGGATCCTGTTCCGATCCCGTGAACCTGGCCTGGCCGCGTTACTTCTTTGCGGCCTTCTTCGCCGGAGCCTTCTTGGCCGCCGCCTTCTTGGCCGGTGCCTTCTTGACAGCGGGCTTCGCTGCCTTCTTGGCCGCGGCCGGAGCCGCTGCCTCGCCGGTTGTGGCCGCCGGATGCTTCTCCGCCAGCTCGATTTCGATGTGCGCCATGCGCCGCTGATAGCGGTACGCGCGGCCCATCGGCGCCGGGCGGATGCGCTTCATGCGCGGCCCTTCGTTGGCCACCGCGCTCTTGACGTAGAGGTTGTCCACGTCCACATCCAGGCCCTTCTCCGCGCTCAGGTAGTTGGCATTTTCCAGCGCCGAGCGCAGAACCTTCGTCACCAGGGGGGCAATGCCCTTGTTGGTGAAGGCCAGCGTGTTCAACGCCGTCTCCACCCGCTTGCCCTTGATCAAACCCAGCACAAGGCGCGCCTTCTGCGGCGAGACGCGCACGTACCGGGCTTTCGCTGTGAATTCCATTGTCTCTTCCCTTCCGCTCTCTTTCGCGGCCGTCCCGCTTCGCAGGGCGCCGCAACCGTTTCCTTCCGCCGCCGGCTTACGCCGTGGCGGCGAGGGCTACTTCGCCGGCTTCGCCGAGGTTTCCGCGGCAGCCTTCACCGAGTGGCCCTTGAAGGTGCGGGTGAAGCTGAATTCGCCCAGCTTGTGCCCCACCATGTTTTCCGAGACATACACCGGGATGAACTTCCTCCCGTTGTGCACGGCAATCGTGTGTCCCACCATTTCCGGCGTGATCGTCGAACGGCGCGACCAGGTGCGCAGCACCTTCTTCTCGTTGCGCGCGTTCATTCCCTCCACCTTCACAATCAGGTGGGAATCTACAAACGGGCCTTTTTTCGTCGAACGTGCCATTGGCTTCCTTCCCTATTTGCCGCGACGCGACACGATGAACTTGTCGGTCCGCTTGTTGTTGCGGGTCTTGTATCCGCGCGTCGGCTGGCCCCACGGGGTCACCGGATTGCGTCCGCCGCTGGTCTTGCCTTCACCGCCGCCGTGGGGGTGATCCACCGGGTTCATCACCACGCCGCGGTTCACCGGCTTCTTGCCCATCCAGCGCTTGCGGCCGGCCTTACCGAGCGAGATGTTCTCGTGGTCGGTGTTGCCCACCTGGCCAACCGTGGCCATGCAGTCCACCAGCACGCGGCGAGTCTCGCCGCTGGGCAGCTTCAGCAGGGCGTATTCGCCCTCCTTGGCCACCAGCTGGGCCTGCGCCCCGGCCGAACGCGCCATCTGCGCGCCCTTGCCCGGCTTCAGCTCGATGTTGTGCACAATGGTGCCGGCCGGGATGTTCTTCAGCGGCAGCGCGTTGCCCACCAGGATGTCGGCTTCCGGTCCGCTCAGGATCTTGGCGCCCACCTGCAAGCCCACCGGCTGCAGGATGTAACGCTTTTCACCGTCGGCATAGTGCAGCAGCGCGATGCGCGACGAGCGGTTGGGATCGTATTCGATCGTCGCCACCGTGGCGGGAATGCCCTGCTTGTCGCGCTTGAAGTCAATCACGCGAATCTTGCGCTTGTGGCCGCCGCCGCGGTGCCAGATCGTCAAATCGCCCGAATTGCGGCGACCGCCCGAGCGCTTTTTCGGCTCGGTCAGCGGCTTGTGCGGCCGGTTCGTCGTCAGATCATCATTGACCTGCGAAGTCTTGAAGCGCAGCGTCGGTGTGATCGGTCTGTAGGTCTTAATTGCCATGGCTCTTCTCTTCCAGTTCCCCGCCACCATTCCGGCGGGATCGCTTGGGCCGGGCGGATAGGATTTGTATTTCTCCCGTCCGGCGTTGCCGCTCTGTACTCATTTCGGCGGCTGCTTCGGCTTGGCCTTGCGCGAACCCTTTTACAGGTTCTGCGCGTACTCGGGCATCTTTTCGCCCTCGGCCAGCCGTACGTAGGCCTTCTTCCAGTCAGGCCGGAAGCCGGTGAACTTGCCGCGCCGGCGCTCCTTGCCCAGGAAGTTGGCAGTGCGGACGCCGGCGACCTTCACCTTGAAGGCCTTCTGCACGGCTTCCTTGATCTCCGTCTTCGTTGCGTCGAAGGCGACCTCGAACACCAGCGTGTTCTCCGTCTCCTTCACGCCCAGGCCCTTTTCCGTGATCACGGGCTTGCGCACAATCTGATAGGGGCTCTTAGACATGCTCCACCTCCGCCTTGCGCTTCGGCGCCGAGGCCTTCAGCGAACTCTGCAGCTTCTCGAGCGCCGCCTGCGAGAAGATCGCCAGCTCGTGACGCAGCAGGTGATAGGGGTGAACCTCCGGGCCGTACAGCATCTCAACGCCGGCAATGTTGCGCGTCGAAAGCTCCAGGTTCGGATTCAGGTTCGCACCGGCTTCCACCACCAGCGCCGTCTTGTTGAACTTGAAGGTTGCCAACGCCTCGCGGAAGGCCTTGGTCTTGGCTTCCTTCAGCTCGAGCGTGTCAATCACCACCAGGTTGCCGTCGGCCAGCTTCGCCGCCAGCGCCGAACGCAATGCGCCCAGCAACTTCTTGCGGGGGAAGCTGTAATCGTAGCTGCGGGGCTGCGGTCCGTGAACCGTGCCGCCATGGCGCCAGATGGGCGAACGAACGCTGCCCACGCGGGCGCGTCCCGTGAGCGCAACGATCCGTTTCAGCCTCTCAATCTCCGCGTCCCTTGGCCTCCACCTCTTCCGCCAGTTCCCGGAGCGCGGAGGCGAGGGCGGGGAACATCGGTGCGCGCGTGAGCAATGAAGGCGGCATCATCTGCGCCCTGATTGCCCGAGAACACGATGCGGCACACTTGCGACATGGAGACGCTCAGATCGCCGCGCTCATCCCTGTGGAAGGCTCGATAGACGAAACCATCCCTACGTGCATGTCCGGCGAGACCTTGGCCCACTCCGGCCCGCTGGCAGCCTTCGCTCGGGCTTCCGCCTCATCCCACAGCTTGATTGCTTCATTGGGGGTCATGGTGTCGCTCCTTGTGCGGTCCTCTCCCGGCCAACCACCGCTTCGCACCACGTCGTTGTCGATTCGGAGACGCGCA
>CAVRDQ010000159.1:0-32750 GCA_963719655.1 uncultured Acidobacteriota bacterium
ACCCCTGGGAGAGCCTGCACGAGAAGTTCCCCGTCGGCTCGACCGTCGAAGGCAAGGTCCGCAACCTGACCGACTTCGGCGCCTTCATCGAAATTGAAGACGGCATTGATGGTCTGGTGCACGTCAGCAACCTGAGCTGGACCAAGCGCGTCAAGCATCCCAGCGAGGTTCTGAAGAAGGGTGACAAGGTCAAGGCGATCGTCCTGGCCATTGAGCCTGACAACCGCCGCCTGTCCTTGGGCGTCAAGCAGTTGGAGCCCGACGTTTGGGAGAGCTTCTTCACCCAGCATCGCGTCAACGACGTGCTGAAGGGCAAGGTTCTGCGCCTGGCCAGCTTCGGCGCCTTCGTCGAACTTGCCGACGGCGTGGAAGGCCTCTGCCACAACTCCGAAGCGGTGGACGCCAACAGCCAGCCCATCACTCTGGAGCCCGGACAGGAGTTCGAGTTCAAGATCATCAAGATGAACCAGGAAGAGAAGAAGGTCGGCTTGAGCATCCGCGCCGTGGGCGAAGAAGCAACTCGCCACGAAGTGGAGTCCTACAAGCATCCGCAGTCTTCGCCTGCTGGCACCTCGACGATCGGCGAACTGCTGGACTGGAAGCGCTCGAACGACTAAGCGCTCTGCCAGAAAAGTCATAAAGGAAAGGCCGCCCGGCATGGGCGGCCTTTCTGCTGCGCGCAAGGATTGCGCTTCGAAACATTTTGGCGAAGCTTACTTATCCAGCTTCAGAGTGATGTGCGCCTGCTTGTGGGTGTCAAAGCTGCTGAGCGTCCTGGGCACCGAATGACGCCCCTGGCTCTCGGCACGCACCTCGTAGTCCACGCTGGGCGAAAGATTCTGGAAGCGGTAGCCGCCGTCCTCTTCGCTGATGAAGCTGACCACGGCGAGCGTGCGCATGTTCTTCAGGGACACAATGGCCCCGGAGACCGGCTTCTCGGCCTTATCCAGCACGCGGCCGGTCAGGGTGCGCGGCGCGGCGCTCTCATCCTTGCGCCCGCCAAACATCTGCGCCGTGGCCAAGGGGGCCAGCAGCGCAAGGATCAGGATCATCAGCAGAAAACGGCGCACGGGACACGACTCCTGGGCGGGTTGCGCCCGCCTTCATTCTACGCCTTGGGCTTTATTTCGGCTTACGCCTCTGCGCGGCCTTCGCTTACGGCTCCAGATGAACGCCGATGTCCACGCGTTCGTCGTAGTCCACGTGGATCGCCTGCTCGGGCGCCGGACGGTGGTTGGGGAGCTTCACGTCCGGCACCAGGATGTAATCGCCCTTGGCGGCCGGCACGCGGATGCCGAACTCGCCGCGGTGGTCGCTGGTGGCCTCCCAACGAAATTTCTTTTCATTGGCGCGGCGCAGTTTGACGTGCACTCCGTAGACGGGGTGATTGTCGGCTCCCCAGACGGTGCCGTAGATGAGCGCATAGTTGTCCGGCTGCGGCCTGGCCGCTGCCATGGCCGGCCTGCCGCTGCCAACGCACAGCAACAGCGCCAGCAGCGGCAACAGCGTGCGCAGCATGGCCATGCATGGGGATGCGAGCCGCATCCCCGGCACTGGCTGGCTCCAGCGCCTTTTACTCATCATCCGCTTCGCTCTCCCGCTCGGCCTCTTCTTCCTCGTCTTCTTCCGCCACTTTGGCCAGTTCGACCGGATCTACGCTTACCACTTCGAAGTCCGTCCCGCACTCAGCGCAGGTCACGACCTCTCCTTCATCCAGGTCGTCCTCTTCCACGTCGAGATCGTTTTCACATTCCGGGCACAAAACCATGTACTTCCTCCATTGCAGATTCGCGCCTCGCCGGACTTGCGTCGGCAAGGTGACTGGCATTTATATTTAGATTCTCCGGCGGGCAGCGTCAAGTGAAGTTGCACACCGAATTTCCACCGGGAGGCCGAACCATGACCGTTAAGAACCTGAGAACCGCCTTCGCGCTCTGCCTGCTGGCTGCCGTGGCCGTTGCCTGCGCCGCTCAAACTCCCACATCGGCTCCCGATGCGCGCATCCAGCGTGCGGTTGCCGCCGTGGATGCCGCACGCCTGCAATCCACCGATATGGCGCTGGTCAATTTCGGAACCCGGCATACTTTGGGTACCACCCTGCCCGCGGAAAAGCACGCCGGCATCCTCCAGGCCCGCCAGTGGATCGCCTCCGAGCTCAGCCGCACCAGCCAGCAATGCCAGGGCTGCCTGGAGGTGAAGCAGCATAGCACCGTCGAGGGCCCTGCCGCACGCCTGCCACAGCCCGCCGAGCTGACGACCATCTACGCCATCCAGAAGGGGACCGACCCGGAGGCCTCCAAGCGCGTCATTCTCCTCTGCGCCCACTATGACACCATCGCCATGGCGCGCATGAACGACGCCGAGGCTCCCGCGCCGGGCGCCAACGACGATGGCAGCGGCACCAGTCTCGTCCTGGAGGCGGCGCGCGTCCTCAGCCGCGAGCACTTCCCCGTCACCATCATCTACGCGCTCTTCCCCGGCGAGGAGCAGGGCTTGTTCGGCAGTAAAGCCTTCGCCAAGCTCGCGCGGAGCGAAGGATGGCAGTTGGAGGCCGTGCTCAGCAACGACATCGTTGGCGGGGACAATACGCGCGATCAGCACAACCTCGCGCGCGTCTTCAGCGAAGGCATTCCCGCCACTCTCACCGCCGATGACGGAGACCGCGCCACCCTGCGCCGCCTGCGCCTGCTCGGCGCGGAGCTCGACAGCCCCTCGCGCCAGATAGCGCGCTTTATCGCCACAGAGGTCCCGGCCTACCTGCCCGCCTCCAGCGTGCAGCCCAAACTGGTCTTCCGCCAGGATCGCTTTCTGCGGGGCGGCGACCACACTAGCTTCAACGAGCTGGGCTTTGCGGCCGTGCGCATCACCGATTACGCCGAGAATTACGACCACCAGCACCAGCTTCCCCGGGTGGAGAATGGCGTCGAATACGGCGACCTGGTCAAATTTGTGAACTTTGACTATCTGGCCGGAGTCACGCGGCTGAACGTGGCTGCCGCGGCCCTGCTGGCCTCGGCGCCGGCTGCCCCAGCCGAGGTCAAGCTGGTCACCCGCGATCTGGTCAACTCCAGCACCCTGCACTGGAAGCCATCGCCGGACGGCCGCGCCGCCGGTTATGAGCTCCTGCTACGGGACACCACCGCCCCGGGCTGGGAAAAGATCATTCCGGCCGGCGCGCAATTGCAACTCACCGTGCCCGATTCGAAGGATAATGTCATATACGGCGTTCGCGCCTATGATCAGGATGGCCACCGCAGCCTGGTGGTGATGCCTGCGCCCGAACGCTAACGCGGAGAGTACGGATGCCTTCTGCCCTGCAAACCTTTGGTCTGCCGCCATTTACCAAGGCCGTAAAACGCCTGATCATCGTAAACGTGGCGGTGTGGGTGGTGTTGCTCTTTGCCCGCCTCACCGTTCCCGTGGTGGACCGCTGGGCCGACTACTACCTGATTCTGCGTCCCGTCGCCGTGGTCTTCCACTTTGAGTTCTGGCAGCTCATCACCTACAGCTTTCTGCACGATCCCCACGGCATCTCGCACCTGCTCTTCAACATGCTGGGCATCTGGATGTTCGGCTCGCAGTTTGAGATGGACTACGGCAAGCGGCGCTTTTACGAGCTCTACTTCTGGTGCGTCGCCGGGGCCGCCGTTACCACCATCGCCATCGGCGCCCTGGGCATGTTTGCCTATCACCAGTTGCCCATCGGCCTCTTCCGCGTCATGGCCCAGATCTGGGGCACGGCCACCCTGGGAGCCTCTGGAGGCGTCTACGGCCTGCTGGTGGCCTTTGCCGTACTGAATGGCAACCGCGCCCTGTACGTTTATGGACTGGTTCCGGTCAAGGCCCGCTACCTGGCGATCTTTTATCTCTTCCTCAGCTTCGTCAACGCCTTCAGCGGAGCCAACGGAGTAGCGGAATTCGCCCACCTGGGCGGCGCCCTCTTCGCCTGGATTTACCTGCGCTACCTGCCGCGCTACGGCCTGCAGACGGCGGCCAGCGAGGGTCTTTTCGGAGTGCGCAATGCCTACTACCGCTGGAAGCGCCGCCGCGCCGCCCGCAAGTTCGAGGTCTACATGCGCAAGACCAACCGCCGGGAGTACTTTGACGACAAGGGCAACTACCACGGCCCGCGCCTGGACAAGGACGACGACCGCTGGGTGAACTGATTCCGCGGGGCCATTACGACAGAAAAGCGCCGGATCGCTCCGGCGCTTTCTATTTCTCCCAAAATTATCTTCCCAGCAAAGCGCTACGCTTTGCCGTCCGCCTCCAGGGCGGCTCCCAGTGGGCTCTCGTAGTTGCGGAAGACCTCGTCCAGGTCCTCGTAGATGGTGGTGATCACCGCCACCTCGCCGAGATTGATCCAGTAGCGGTGCACGTCGGGATCCTGCTGTGCGGCATCGCGCGCCTCCGGCGAAAGCCACAGACGAATGTGCACCAGCAGGCCGTCCTGCTTGCGGTCACGGAAGAGTGTGTCGCGCGAGTATTGCTTGCGGCTCATCATCGTATAGAACTCGCGCAGAAAGTTGATGGTCGCTTCCTCTTTGCCCTCGAGGGGCTTGAGGATGGCCATGGAACGGATTGGACCTTGCGTCATGGGCAGTCCTTACGAATGATTTTTCTTGCCAGCTCGCCGCTGTCGCTCGCCGTCCAGCGGACGGATGCGGTGCAGACGGATAAAGTTCGTCGCGCCGGGAGTGATCATGCGCACCCCGGCCACAATGGCCACCACGTCACCCGCCGTGGCCCGGCCAAGGCTTCGGATGTTCGTCTCCGCCTCGACCACCATCTCGTCCACCGTGCGGGTCGGCTCAATCAGCACCGGGCGGACACCCCAGCACAGATTCAGACGGTTCACCACCGCCGGCACATGGCTGAAACCATACACTTCCACCCGCGGGCGATACTTCGAAATCAGCCCGGCCGTGGTGCCGCTGGCCGTAAAAACGGCGATGCCGCACATTTTCAGCTCTTCAGCTACGTGTGCCACACTTTCGCAGATTGCCTCGGGTATCGTCAACTGGGCGGGCGGCGTGCGGCGGATTGGGGTGGTCGTGCGTCGGATATCTGCCTCGGCCTCGGCCACAATCCGGGCCATCATGCTGACCGCCTCGCGCGGGTGTTGCCCGCTGGCCGTCTCTCCGCTCAGCATCACCGCGTCACTGCCGTCGTAGATGGCGTTGGCCACATCGCTGGCTTCGGCGCGGGTTGGACGCGGGTTCTGAATCATCGAATCCAGCATCTGCGTGGCCGTAATCACCGGCTTGCGCCAGCGCTGGGCACGGCGAATAACCTGCTTCTGGATGATGGGCACCTGCTCGGGCGGCATCTCCACGCCCAGGTCTCCGCGGGCCACCATGACGCCACCGGCGGCCTCCAATATCTCATCCAGATTCTCAATCGCCTGCGGCTTTTCCAGCTTGGCGATGACCGGCGTGTCCTTTCCCGCGGCGGCGATGATGCGCTGCACGGCCTTTACGTCCTTGGCCGAGCGCACAAAGCTGATGGCCACCAGGTCCACCCCGGCCTCCAGGCCAAATTTCAGATCTTTCTTGTCCTTGGGCGTCAAGGATGGCACGCTCAGCACGGCACCCGGCAGGTTGATGCCCTGGTGCTCGCCCAGCATGCCGCCGTCCACTACCTCGCAGAGCACGTCGTCGCCCTTGACCCGCAGCACCTTCAGCGACAGCCGCCCATCGCTCAGCAGGATGCGCGTACCCGGTGCGGCCTCGCGGGCCAGCGTCCGGAAGGTCGTTCCCAGCCGCTCCGGGGTGCCCTCGATGTCGTGGTTGGTGATGGTCAGCCTGGCGCCGGATTTCAGCTCCACCGGCAGGTGATCCTTCAATCGGCCGGTGCGAATCTTCGGCCCCTGCAAGTCCTGCAGAATGGCCACCGAGCGTCCCAGGCTGGCGGCAACGCGGCGCAGGGTCTTAATCCGCTCCAGGTGCTCGGCGTGGGTGCCATGGCTGAAGTTGAGCCGGGCCACGTCCATGCCCAGCAGCATCAGTTGCCGGATGTCTTCCTCGGTATTGCTGGCAGGGCCAAGGGTGCAGACAATCTTGGCGCGGCGCGGAAAATGCGTCTCACTCATAGGCTCTTCTCTTCCGCCGCCACGGGCGCGGACTCAGACTCCAGGGGCGAAAAGCTGCCAAACAGGTAGCGCGGTGCGCGCACGGCGTTGAACTCCGCCCCCACCAGGATGACAAACGCCACCAGGTACAGCCACACCAGCAGGGCCAGGGCGGTTCCCACCGAGCCATACAGCACGCTGTAATCGGCAAAGTGGCGCACATACCAGCCAAAGATTGTCGTCGAGGCAAACCACAGGACGGTGGCCAGCACCGAGCCCGGCAGCACGGCGTGCCAGGGCTGCGTCCGCGGCAACCCGTGGTGATAGATCAGCGCCAGCACGACAATCGTCGTGCCTACGGCAATCAGCCAGCGCACCAGCGTCCAGGTGGCCAGGATGTACAGGTCCAGCTCGTGCACGGCATGGAAGGCCAGCCAGTGCTCAATCTGTTTGCCGAAGGCCAGCAGGAAACTGGAAAAGGCCATGGGAATGCCCGCCAGAAAGACCAGGAGGAAACTCATCAGCCGCTCGCGCGTCAGTCCCCATACCCGCGGCATCTGGTAGGCCCGCCGGAAGCCCTCCATCCAGCTGATCATCGCGCCCGAGCCGGTCCAAAGGGTAATCACCGAGGTGGTCAGAATCATGCGCACCGGCGCCGGCTGGCGTCCTTGGAAGAAGGTCAGAACCGAGGGGGCCGTGCCTTCCGGCATGATGCCGCCGATGGCGAAGCTGATCTCGCGCACAAAGCCCAGCGTGCTGTGCGAGGCCGTCAGAATGGAGCTGATCAGCAGCACTGCGGGAAAGAGCGTAAGAATGGCCGAGTAGGCCGCAGCCTTCGCCACGGCAAACTGGTCATGCTCCATCAGCCTTACAAGCGCCGTCCGCAGCTGCTTGAGGAAGCTCCACATAATCTTTGGGCTCGCCCACGCTCTCCCGGCCCAAGCTGGGCCATAGTGATTGTACTGGACCTGTGCCCGGCGGGAAACGCCAGCCAGAGTTGATTAACCGCCGCCCATCCAGGAAAGCACCGCCACCAGAAGAAACAACACCACGGCAAAGTGGCGGCCGCGCGTCATCACCGCCAGCACGACTCCCGACAGCAGAAAGGTCATCGCCACATGCCGCACCGTGTGTACGCTGTGCACAACGTGCGGCCACGACTGCTCCAACAGGATGATGGCCATCCCCAGGGCAAAGACCGACATCAGATGCCATCCGGCGCGCAGCGTGCGGCGGGTAAACTCCCGGCTGCCCAGCGCGGGCGGCAGCTCGCAGGTGCGCAGAAGGGGGCCGAGAATCAGCTTTTCGCCGGCCACCGAATGGCCCACGGCAATCAACAGCGCAAGCAGCGCAGCAACCAGAAGAAAGGGATTCATCCGCCCTCCTTGCAATCCTGGCGATTCATCTACAGGTTCTTTTCCATGCGCAGCAGCCGGACCGGCATCGTCAGCTTCTGCCGCAGTTCCTCGGGCGGCTCCGCAAATCCAGTTTGGCGGTAGCCCAGCTTGCGATAGACCTCCGGCAGTCCGGTGCGGACGCTGACCACCGAGAGCTCCGCCGCGCAGCATCCTTCCCGCCGCAAAACATCTTCGGCTGCCTGCATCATCGCCCGCCCCAGTCCGCGGCGCTGCCATGGCGGAGCGACGGCCAGCATGCCGATGTAACCCAGCCGGCCCCGCAATTCGTAGTACACCGAGGCCGCCAGTCTACCATCGCCCTCGGCCAGCAGAAAGCTGCCACTCTGGAAGTGCTCCTCCAACTGCGCGGCATGGGTGCGCGGACGGTTGACGAAGAACGCCTCCTCTTCGAAGGCGAGGTTCACCACCGCGATCATCGCCGGAATATCCGCCCTGGTAGCCGGGCGCAGGTGGAAGCCCGCGGGCAGAGCGGGTGATATGGCTGGTTCGTTCACACGAAAATCCTATTTTTCAATCAACTCGCTTAACATACTCTCGTACTCGACTTTCCGTACTCAACAATGGTCGTGCTTGGGGAGTCTTCATGAAACTTCCAGTACTCACAATCTTTCTCCTGCTCTCCACAGCATTCTGTCAGGAAGCAGGGTCGCCGCCGAAATTCGAGGACTTCCCAGCTACCTCCATATTTACAGGCGCACCAGCCACGCCTAAATTGCGGACTCCGTCCCACAAAATGTTTCAATTTATGATACGTCAAGGGGCCAGACTACCTGCCAACTTCGCCGGCCATTACCGAATTGTTGAATGGGGTTGCGGCTCTCCTTGCTCAACATTTGTTGTGGTCGACCAGAAAACAGGAGAGGTGTATGACCTTCCGTTCGACTCATTATCAGCGATGGATTTCGGGTGCCCCGAGCCTTATGACAAGTGCTGGGGTGAGGGATTGATCTACAAACCAAACAGCCGATTGCTTATCGTCGATGGCACTCCAAATATGCCAAATGCTGAGTTCGGCAAGTATTACTACGAATGGAAGAATCATCGATTTAAACTCCTCCGCACAGACATCAAACAGCACGAAGACGAATAGTCGTTCAGAAACCTATCTCGCCACCAATAGAGTGTTACGCTCTGAGCAAGAAAGAGGGCCGCACCCATTGTGATGGATGCGGCCCGTTGATTGTATCGCCTGCGCTGCGCCGGGTACGCGGCAACCTATGCCGCTCCGGCCGCAGGCGCCGGGGTTTAGCCTTCGGCGTTCAGCTCTTCCGCCTCGTTTTCGCCCTCGGTCCGCATCAGTTCCAGGTTGCGCTCGAACTCTTCCTGTTCCTTGCGAATCTCTTCCTGGACGTTTTCGGCAGCAGCTTCCAGCTCCGGAGCCAGTTGGATGTTGCGGTAGTACTCCATACCGGTTCCGGCCGGGATCAGGCGGCCGACGATGACGTTCTCCTTCAGGCCGCGCAGTCCGTCGATGCTGCCGGTGATGGCCGCCTCGGTGAGCACGCGGGTCGTCTCCTGGAAGCTGGCCGCCGAGATAAAGCTGTCGGTGGAGAGCGAGGCCTTGGTGATGCCCAGCAGCAGGGCGCGGCCCGTGGCCGGCTTGCCGCCCTGAGCGATCACGCGCTCGTTCTCCTCGCTGAAGCGGAACTTATCAATCTGCTGTTCCAGAAGGAAGTTCGTGTCTCCAACGTCCTCGATCTTCACCCAGCGCAGCATCTGGCGGACGATCACCTCGATGTGCTTGTCGCTGATGGCCACGCCCTGCAGACGGTAGACCTCCTGGATCTCGTTCACCAGGTAAGCCTGCAGTTCTTTTTCGCCCAGCACGGCAAGAATGTCATGCGGGTTCAGCGGACCGTCCATCAACTGCTCGCCGGCGCGGATGCGCTCGCCTTCCTGCATGTTGATGTGGATGCCGCGCGGCACCGAGTATTCCTTCTCGGTTCCGTCGTCGCCCACCACGTAAATCTTGCGCTGGCCCTTGGCAACCTCGCCGAACTTCACCACGCCGTCAATCTCGCTGATGATGGCCGTCTCGCGGGGCTTGCGGGCCTCGAAGAGTTCGACCACGCGCGGCAGACCGCCGGTGATGTCCTTCGTCTTGGTGGTCTCGCGCGGGATCTTCGCCAGCACGTCGCCAGGCGACACCTCGTCGCCGTCGAGCACCATCAGGTGAGCGCGCGAGGGCATCAGGTAACGCTTGTTGCCCTTGGCTCCCTTGATGACCAGCGCCGGCTGGCGCTTTTCATCCGGGCTGTCCATCACAACGTGACGCGAAAGGCCGGTGACCTCGTCCACTTCCTCCTGCAGCGTGGTGCCGTCAATCAAATCCTTGAAGGCCACCGTGCCGCCGATTTCCGTGATGATCGAGAAGGTATAGGGATCCCACTCGAGCAGCGTCTTGCCCAGCGTCACCTGGTCGCCGTCGCTCACCTTCAGGTGGGCGCCGTACACCACGGCGTAGCGTTCCTTTTCGCGGCCCTTGTCGCCCAGCACCACAATGGAGCCGTTGCGGTTCATCACCACCAGGCCGCCATCCTTGCTGCGCACGGTCTGCAGGTTGATGAAGCGCACGGTGCCGGTGTTCTTGGCTTCCTGGCGCGACTGCTCGCTGACCCTGGATGCCGTGCCGCCGACGTGGAAGGTACGCATCGTCAACTGCGTGCCCGGCTCGCCGATGGACTGCGCCGCGATCACGCCGACGGCCTCGCCCAGCTCGACCAGCCGTCCGCTGGCCAGGTTGCGGCCGTAGCACTTGACGCAGACGCCGCGCTTGGACTCGCAGGTCAGCACCGAGCGAATCTTGACCCGCTCAATGCCTGCCGCCTGAATGCCCGAAGCCAGCTCTTCCGTGATCTCCTGGTTGATCTCGACGATCACGTTGCCTTCGTAGTCCTTGATCTTCTCCAGCGAAACGCGGCCCACAATGCGGTCGCGCAGCGCTTCAATCACGTCGCCGGCTTCAATAATGGAGCCCACGTAGATGCCGTCCGCCGTGCCGCAATCGTACTCGCTGATGATTACATCCTGCGAGACGTCCACCAGGCGGCGGGTCAGGTAGCCCGAGTCGGCCGTCTTCAGCGCCGTATCGGCCAATCCCTTGCGGGCGCCGTGCGTCGAAATGAAGTACTGCAACACGGTCAGGCCCTCGCGGAAGTTCGCCGTGATGGGCGTCTCGATGATCTCGCCCGAAGGCTTGGCCATCAGTCCGCGCATGCCGCTCAGCTGGCGAATCTGCTGCTTGGAACCGCGGGCGCCGGAGTCGGCCATGACGTAGATCGGGTTGATCACGCCGGCCTTGTCGTTCTTCTGCATGTTGCCGAACATCTCATCGGCCACCTTTTCGGTGATGCCCGACCAGATTTCGACCACCTTGTTGTAGCGTTCGCCCTGCGTGATGGCGCCGTCCAGGTACTGCCGCTGCACGGCGATCACCTGGTTCTGCGCGTCATCCACCACGGCCTTCTTCGAATCAGGAATGACCATGTCGTCAATTCCGATGGAGAGGCCGGAGCGCGTCGCCGACTGGAAGCCTAAGGTCTTCACCTCGTCCAGCATGCGCACCGTCGTCTCCAACCCGAAGCGGAGGTAGCAATAGTTGACCAGCTGGCTGATGCCCTTCTTCTTGAGCAGGCCGTTGATGTACGGCATCTCCGGGGCGGCCACGCGCAGGCGGTCGTTCAGGATGGAGCGTCCCACCGTGGTGTTGATGAACTGGCGGTTCAAGTTCACCGGCTCGGTGTGGATGATCTCCTGATCGTCATACGCGGTGGTCAGGTCAATGACCTCGCCGCTGTAGCGCAGACGGATCGGGGTCAGCGTTTCAACCTCGCCGGCCTCGCGCGCCATCAGCACTTCCTCGATGTTGGCGAAGGCACGGCCCTCGCCCTTGGCGTCCACCTTGGCCTTGGTCAGGTAGTAGATGCCGAGCACCATGTCCTGCGTCGGAACCGTGATCGGATGACCCGATGCCGGCGACAGAATGTTGTGCGAGGCCAGCATCAGGACGCTAGCCTCCACCTGCGCCTCCGGCGACAGCGGAATGTGCACTGCCATCTGATCGCCGTCAAAGTCGGCGTTGAAGGCGGTGCAGACCAGCGGGTGAATCTTGATGGCCTTGCCTTCCACCAGCACCGGCTCAAAGGCCTGAATGCCCAAGCGGTGAAGCGTTGGCGCGCGGTTCAACATCACCGGATGGTCCTTGATGACCTCTTCCAGGATGTCCCATACGATCGGTTCCTGCTGCTCCACCATCTCCTTGGCCTGCTTGATGGTCGAGCAATGGCCGGTCTGTTCCAGGCGGTGATAGATGAACGGCTTGAACAATTCGAGCGCCATCTTCTTCGGCAAACCGCACTGGTGCAGCTTGAGGTCCGGACCGACGACGATTACCGAACGGCCCGAGTAGTCCACGCGCTTGCCCAACAGGTTCTGGCGGAAGCGGCCCTGCTTACCCTTCAAGGTATCGGAGAGCGACTTCAGCGGACGGTTGTTGGCTCCACGCAGCACGCGGCCGCGGCGCCCGTTATCGAACAGCGCGTCCACCGCCTCTTGCAACATGCGCTTTTCATTGCGCACAATCACTTCGGGGGCGTGCAGATCCATCAGCTTCTTCAAACGGTTGTTGCGGTTGATGACCCTGCGGTACAGGTCATTCAAATCCGACGTCGCAAAGCGGCCGCCGTCCAAAGGAACCAAGGGGCGCAGTTCCGGCGGAATGACCGGGATCACGTCCAGGATCATCCAATGCGGCTTGTTTCCGCTCTTGCGGAAAGCCTCAACCACCTTCAGGCGCTTGGCGTACTTCAGGCGCTTCTGGAGCGAGGTCTCGGTGCGCATGTGCTCGCGCAGTTCCACCGACGCGGTCTCCACGTCCACCCGCTTCAACAGCTCCTTGATCGCCTCCGCGCCCATCATGGCCTTGAAGCCGGTGGCGCGGAACTGCAGGTCGAGTTCGCGGAACTTGGTTTCGTCCTTGATGATCTCGCGGTCTTTTACCGGCGCTTCGCCGGCTTCCACCACGACATATGCCTCAAAGTACAGAACCGATTCCAGATCGCGCAGGCTGATGTCCAGAATGTGGCCGATGCGGCTGGGGAGACCCTTGAAGAACCACACGTGCGAGCATGGCGAGGCCAGCTCAATGTGGCCAAGGCGCTCGCGGCGAACCTTGCTCAGCGTTACTTCCACGCCGCACTTGTCGCAGATGACGCCGCGGTGCTTCATGCGCTTGTACTTGCCGCACAAACACTCCCAGTCCGTGACCGGGCCAAAGATGCGGGCGCAGAACAGGCCGTCGCGCTCCGGCTTGAAGGTGCGGTAGTTGATCGTCTCCGGCTTGGTTACCTCACCGTGCGACCAGCTGCGGATCTTCTCCGGCGATGCGAGCTGAATCTTGATGGCGTCGAAATCCGCAATGTTGTTTCCGAGATCGAATGGGCTCGAGCGGTACAAATTGCCTCCTCACCCGGACGTTTTGAATCAAGCGTCCGGGACTTGCGGCCTTGCGCGGCCGTCTTCGGCTTCCGGTTGTCGCCTCCCCCTGCTGGTCGGCCGTCAGAGCCAACTCCCCGGGGATGCGTAATTTCCGCCCGCCTGGCTGCCGGAAGCGCAACCTGCGGACTCACATTCTTCTGAGCGCGTGGGCCCGGGGTGGGGGCTGACGACCACCCACCCGGGCCGTGACCGCTTAGTCGGCGGCCGCTGGAACCGGTTCGACCGGAGCCTTCGGCTTGACCTTCACTAGTTCCACATCCAGGCACAAGGCCTGCAATTCGCGGATCAGCACGTTGAACGACTCCGGCACGCCGGGTTCGATCGCCGCTTCGCCCTTGACGATGGCCTCGTAAATCTTGGTGCGGCCGTACACGTCATCGGACTTCGCCGTCAGCAGCTCCTGCAGGATGTAAGCCGCGCCGTAGGCTTCCAGCGCCCAGACTTCCATCTCACCGAAGCGCTGACCGCCGAACTGCGCCTTGCCGCCCAGCGGCTGCTGGGTGATCAGCGAGTACGGTCCAATCGAGCGGGCGTGGATCTTGTCGTCCACCAGGTGCGAGAGCTTCAGCATGTAGATGTAGCCCACCGTCACCGGCTGTTCAAAGCGGTCGCCCGTCATGCCGTCATACAGGAAGGTCTTTCCCGAGGTCGGCAGTCCGGCGCGCTCCAGCAGCGCCTTGATCTCAAACTCCTTCGAGCCGTCAAAGACCGGAGAAGCGAAGTAGCAGCGCTCTTCCATGTCCCTGGCGATCTTGATCAGCTTCTCGTCGTCCAGGCCGTCAAAATCCGGCAGGAACGGCATCCCGGTGAACAGCTCGCGAATGGACTGGCGAGCCTTGTCCGCGCCCGTGCCATACTCGGCCAGCAGCTCGGTCAGCTTTTTGCCAATCTCCGCGCCGGCCCATCCCAGGTGCGTCTCCAGAATCTGGCCGACGTTCATACGGGAAGGCACGCCGAGCGGGTTCAGCACAATCTCCATCGGCGTTCCGTCTTCCAGGTACGGCATATCCTCTTCCGGCAGGATGCGCGCGATGACGCCCTTGTTGCCGTGGCGGCCGGCCATCTTGTCGCCCACGCTCAACTTGCGCTTCATGGCCACGTACACCTTCACCAGCTTGATGACGCCCGGAGGAAGTTCGTCGCCCTTCTGCAGCTTTTCAATCTTTTCGCGGACGATCTTGCGCAGAACATCAATTTGGCGCGAGGTCATCTCTTCGATCTCGTCAATCTGCTCGTTGACCCGCGGGTCCTTGTCGGCCAGCTTGATCTTCTTCAGGTTGCGAGTGCTGATGCGTTCGATCGTCTCGCGGTCGAGCACCGTGTCCTTGGTCAGCAGGCGCTTGTTGGTGCGCTCGTCGTGCAGATCGGCCTGCACAATCTTGCCGCCCAGCAGACCTTCCAGGCGCTTCAAACGCTCATCGGTCAGAATGCGGATTTCGTCCGACAGGTTCTTTTCGAGGCGTGCAATCTGCATCGTCTCAATGGTCTTGGCGCGCTCGTCCTTCTCCTGACCCTTGCGGGAGAAGATCTTCACGTCCACCACCGTGCCTTCGATGCCCGGAGGGCAGGTCAGCGAGGCGTCACGCACGTCCCCGGCCTTTTCGCCGAAGATCGCGCGCAGCAGCTTCTCTTCCGGCGTCAGCTGGGTTTCGCCCTTCGGCGTCACCTTGCCCACCAGAATGTCTCCGGCCTTCACCGTGGCGCCGATGCGGATGATGCCGCTCTCGTCCAGATCGCGCAGCGCGTTTTCGCTGACGTTCGGGATGTCGCGCGTCACTTCCTCGGGCCCCAGCTTGGTGTCGCGGGATTCGATTTCGAATTCCTCGATGTGCACGCTGGTGTAGTAGTCGTCACGCACCATCTTTTCGCTTACCAGGATGGCGTCCTCGAAGTTGTAGCCGCGCCAGGGCATGAAGGCCACCAGCACGTTGCGCCCCAGCGCCAGCTCGCCGTTGTCCGTGCAGGGACCGTCGGCAATCACCTGGCCCTTCAGCACCCGGTCGCCCTTTTTGACGATCGGCCGCTGATTGATGCAGGTGTTCTGGTTGCTGCGCTTGAACTTCGTCAGCTGGTAGATGTCGCTGCCCACCTCGCGCGAAAGCTGCATCGGATGATGCTCGCCCTCGACGCGCACGATGATGCGCTCGCTATCCACCGAGTCAATGATTCCCGAGCGGCGCGCCAGGATGACGGCGCCCGAGTCGCGGGCGGTGACGCCTTCCATGCCGGTGCCCACAATCGGCGCCTGCGCGCGCAGCAAAGGAACCGACTGGCGCTGCATGTTGGCGCCCATCAGGGCGCGGTTCGCGTCATCGTGCTCGAGGAACGGCACCAGCGAGGCGGCCACGGAAACCAGCTGCTTCGGGCTGACGTCGATGTAGTCCACCTCGGCGCGGCTGACCAACACAAAGTTGCCGGCCTTACGGGCGTTGACCAGTTCGGTCACGATGTTGCCGCGTTCGTCCAGTTCGGCGTTCGCCTGCGCGATCACCCACTTGTCCTCCTCCCACGCGGAGAGGTAGAACGAGAACGGCTCGTGCTCGATGACCTTCTTCTTCTTGGACTTCAGCTCGGCGTTCAGCCGCAGCAGTTCGTCCAGTTCAAGATGGTCGCCCACCTTGTAGCCGCTGTCGCCGGCGTTCAGCACCGACACGTGATCAATCACGCGGCCCTCGCGCACCTTGCGGTAGGGCGATTCGATGAAGCCGTAGTCGTTGATGCGCGCGTAGCAGCTCAGCGAGCTGATCAGTCCGATGTTCGGACCTTCCGGCGTCTCAATCGGGCAGATGCGGCCGTAGTGCGTCGGGTGCACGTCGCGCACCTCGAAGCCGGCGCGTTCGCGGCTCAAACCACCCGGTCCCAGGGCGGAGAGACGACGCTTGTGCGTGATCTCCGACAGTGGATTCGTCTGGTCCATGAACTGCGACAACTGCGAGCTGCCGAAGAATTCGCGAATGGCGGCCATCACCGGCTTGGCGTTCACCAGGTCGTGCGGCATCGCCGTGCTCATCTCCTGGTACACGCTCATCTTTTCCTTGATGGCGCGTTCCATGCGGACCAGGCCGATGCGGAACTGATTTTCCATCAGTTCGCCCACGGCGCGTACGCGGCGGTTGCCCAGGTGATCAATGTCGTCCACCGAGCCGATGTTTTTGCGCAGCTTCAGCAGGTAGCGGATGGTGGCGTGGAAGTCATCCGGCTCCAGCGTCCGCAGCTTGCGGTCGGTGGCGTCTTCGTTGTCGAAGAGCTTGATGTTGAACTTCATGCGGCCCACGGCGCTGAAGTCATACTTGCGCGCGTCGAAGAACATTCCGTGGAAGAGCGCCGTTGCCGTGTCCAGCGTCGGCGGGTCGCCCGGGCGCAGCTTGCGGTAGATCTCAATCAGCGCTTCCTGCGGCGTCTTCACCGAGTCGCGGCGCAGCGTTCCGCTGATCACCGTGCCCACGTCGTCCCGCTCCGGGAAGAACATGTGGATTTCGGTGATGCCGGCGTCCAGCATCTTGGCCAGCTTGTCGGCCGTCAGCTCGTTGTTGGCTTCCAGCAGCACTTCGCCCGTCGTGGTGTCCACCACGTCGGCGGCGGCGTGCGCGCCCTCCAGGTCGGCCAGGTCCACTTCCACTTCGCCGATCTGCGCGGCGTGGAAGGCCTTCAGCACCGAGGCGGTCACCTTGCGGCCGCTGTGGCCAATCTCTTCGCCACCCTTGGTCTTGACCGAGTGCGACAGCTTCATGCCCAGCAAGTTGGTGGACTTCTTCTCATCGGCTTCCACCGTCCAGTACAGCTTCTTGTCGCGCAACTGGACGCGGTCCACCGTGTAGAAGTTACGCAAAATTTCTTCGTCCGTGCGCAGACCCAGCGCGCGCAGGAAGATCGTGCCCAGGAACTTGCGCTTGCGGTCAATGCGAACGTACAGAATGTTCTTCTGGTCGTACTCGAACTCCACCCAGCTGCCACGGTAGGGAATGATCTTGCCGAGGAAGTAGGTGCGGTTGTTCGCCGTCTCAAAAAAGACGCCGGGCGAGCGGTGCAACTGGCTGACGATGACGCGCTCGGTGCCGTTGATGATGAACGTTCCGTTGTCGGTCATCAGCGGAATGTCGCCGAAGAAGACCTCCTGCTCCTTGATGTCGCGGATGGTCTTGTTGCCGGTCTCGGCGTCCTTGTCGAAGATGGTCAACCGCATGGTGACCTTCAGCGGTGCGCTGTAGGTCATGCCGCGCTCTTCGCACTCCGGCACGTCGTACTTCAACTGCATTCCCACCGGGTCGCCGCACTTCGAGCAGAAGTCCGGCGTGTTGGCGTTGTAGGTGCCGCACTTGGTGCAGAGCACTTCGCCGGGATGGAACGGATCGGTGACCACCGTGTGTCCGCAGTTGCGGCAGGTGGTGCGCAGGTGGTTCAGCCCCTTCAGGTGGCCGCACTTGCACTCCCAGTTGCCGATGGCGAAGTCCACAAACTCCAACTGGCTTACATTGCGGAAGTCGCTGATGGGAAAGACCGACTGGAAGACCGCCTGCAAACCGGCGTCATCACGCTCGGCGGGCAGCTTGTCCATCTGCAGAAAACGCTCATAGCTGCGCTTCTGCACTTCGATCAGGTTGGGAATCTTGATGGTTGCAGGAATCTTTGAAAAGTCGAGCCGCTTGCGATTGGCGATTTTCTTCTCTGCCATTTGCACTCCTCGGGAATTGCCGCACCTGCTCGTTGGCAGGTTCCGGCGCCGCGCACGCCGGTTGCGATTCATAGGCGGTGTTGCCACCGCTCTGCCAGGCCGCCGGAACCAGAACACGGCTGCCTCGCACGTTCAAACAGGTTTTCGCCGGCCGGCCGCGGACCAGACAGCGAAAGGATCTGCTATTACACCAGCGCCAGGCGCCGGCCAAACTGCGGATGGTAATGACGAACAGTGCCAAGAGGGTCGGTGCAGCCTTTTGCGGCAAACGCTGCCGCCACGGCCAAAACACCATCCAAAAATTTCATGGGCGCACACACAACACGTGGCGTCGCAGAGACACAACGTCCCGTCAACGCCTTCCACAGCGTCCGCCACCTTCGCCCTGCATGCATGGGCCCGCAGTGGTTTCCACCGGTACAGATGTTTGGTTTGATTCGCGCCAGTACTCTAGAACCTGTTCTTTTGCCTGCACCGCCCTGGAGCCCCGGGCCGTGCGGACCGCCACCGTTCGTCTTTTGTCGGCCTAGCTCCCTCCGCCAGGAACCACGCCCTACGCCTTGCAAATTCTGCGCTTCCTCCAGCGTTGGAGTTACGCTCCGCTTTGCAGGCTGCATCTTCTTCTCCGGCGCGCATGCTCCCGCACACCGGCGTTTGCAGAATTGCTCAGGGCGCACAACGCCGCCCGGAGAAATTCCGGCATCTTTTAATCTTACACCATAAGGACGCCACTCGGGCAAGCCCGGGAGGAATCAGTAAGAAAAATAATTGCGCACAGGAAAAAGCGCCGGGATGGTCTCCCACCCCGGCCCTTCCGTCCTGCCAGCGGCCTGCCGTTCGGCGGCCGCCTGAATTACTTAACTTCGACCGATGCGCCAGCGTCGACGAACTTCTTCTTGATCGTCTCGGCTTCTTCCTTCGTCACGCCTTCCTTGATGGTCTTCGGGGCGCCGTCAACCAGGTCCTTGGCTTCCTTCAGACCAAGGCTCGTGACTTCACGTACGGCCTTGATGACATTGATCTTGTTGGCGCCGGCAGCCGTCAGAGTGACGGTAAACTCGGTCTGCGCCTCGGCAACCGGAGCGGCCGCAGCCGCACCCGCAACTGCCACCGGAGCAGCGGCCGCAGCCGACACGCCCAGGGTCTCTTCCAGTTCCTTCACCAGCTGAGCCGCTTCCAGCAGCGTCAACCCGACAATCTGTTCCTTCAAAGCAGCCAAATCCGCCATTTTCTTATCTCCAAAGTATTGAAAATCAAATAGTTCGTTGTGACCTGGTCATCCCTGCCGGAAACCTTGATCCTAGGTGATTCCAGATGCCCACCACGCAATCCCTGCGTTGTTTCCATCTGCCCTCCGGTCTCCCGGAGACTCTCCTGCCGCCACCCCAGACTAGGCCGGCGAACGGGACCTGTTTCACACAACGGACAACTCAACCCGTACTGCACCGCCCGGTTGACAACGGGCAACCCTGCGGTGTGGCACCCTTGAGGCAAGCCCCTCCGGCGCCAGACATTCACTCCCCCGGCGGCCGCAATTGGCCTCCGGAGTCAGGTGCGCGATTAGGCCGTAGCCTCTTCGCCCGCCTTGAACTTGTTTTCCTTGACGCCCTGGTCCACCACCACGGCCATCTTGCGGCCAAGGCCGTTGAGCGCCGTGACCATCCGCGTCGCCGGAGCGTTGAGCAGGAACAGCAGCTTGCTGTACAGCTCTTCCTTGCTCGGCAGGCTGGCCAGCAGGTCAAGCTGCTTGGGATCCACAACCTTGCCATCCACCACGCCGGCCTTGAAGCTCAGCTCGGGATTATCCTTGGCGTACTTGTTCAACGCCTTGGCCAGGGCAACAATGTCGCCCTTGGTGTAGGCAATCGAGGTGCGGCCCTTCAGGGCCTTGCCCACTTCCTCAAAAGCCGTGCCTTCGGTGGCGCGCTTGGCGAGGGTGTTCTTCACCACGCGGTACTTGGCGCCGGCGGCGCGGATGCTCTTGCGCAGCTCGTCGTCCTGTGCCACGGTCAGCTTGCCATACTGCGCCACAAAGCCGTTCGTCACGCCGTTCAATTCGGCGGCGAGCTCCTTTACCTGCGAAACCTTCTTTGCTTTCGTAACAGCCATTGCCGATTCCTTCTTGAATCTTGTCTGGGGCGGGAGTGATTGTGCCCGCCGGCGGCCTCGCGGCCGCTCGCACTGCCGAAAATTCCTAGGCCTTCAGGGCCGCTTCCAGAGCCAGCGTGTCAATCGCCACTCCCGGTCCCATGGAAGAGCTGATGAAGCAGGCCTTGATGTACTTGCCCTTGGCCGCCACCGGCTTTGCCTTGATGACCGCGCCGATCACCGTCTTGGCGTTGTCCACCAGCTTGTCGGCCGCGAACGAAATCTTGCCCACCGGCACATGCACCAGCGCCGTCTTGTCGGTGCGGAACTCCACCTTGCCGGCCTTCACTTCGGCCACGGCCTTGGCGATGTCCAGGGTCACCGTGCCGGTCTTCGGATTCGGCATCAGGCCGCGGGGGCCCAGCACCTTGCCGAGACGGCCGACCGAACGCATCATGTCCGGCGTGGCGATCACCGCGTCGTAATCGGTCCAGCTTTCCTTCTGAATCTTTTCGACCAGCTCTTCGCCGCCCACGATGTCGGCGCCGGCCGCTTCGGCCTCGCGCTGCTTTTCGCCGGTGGCCAGCACCAGAACCTTCTTGCTCTTGCCCAGGCCATGCGGCAGAACCACGGTGCCGCGCACCATCTGGTCGGCATGCTTGGGATCCACACCCAGGCGCAGGGTCACATCCACCGTCTCGTCGAACTTGGCGAACTTGACCTTCTGCAGCAACCCGACGGCGTCGCCGAGCGTATACGGACGCGCTTCCACTTGGGCGCGCGCCTTCTCAATATTCTTTCCAGCTTTGCTTGCCATGTTTCTCCTGTCTCCCACCGCCGTCATCTTGCCGACCCTCCCGCTTGCATCCGGTAAAAGATGCGGCGTTCTTTGGGTCCCCCGGGCCGGAGCCGAAACTCCGGTGGGGATGACTGCCGTGGTCTATGCGACCGGGGACCCGGGAGGGGTCCGCGGAAGGCGTACCACAAACTTGCTGCTCTACTACTGTACCAAATCCGGGCCTTGGCCCGAAAGTCCAGCTTAGGCGATTACGTCCAGGCCCATCGAGCGGGCCGTACCCTTGACGCTCTTCACGGCTGCTTCCAGACTGGCGGCGTTCAGGTCGGGCATCTTCTGCTTGGCGATCTCCAGAACCTGCTTTTCGGTCACCTTGCCGACCTTGTCCTTGTTCGGCACGCCCGAGCCCTTGGCGATTCCGGCAATCTTCTTCAGCAGCACCGCCACCGGCGGCGTCTTGGTGACGAAGGTAAAGCTGCGGTCGCTGTACACGGTGATGACCACCGGAACAATCAGCCCCGCCAATTCCTTGTTCTGCGTGCGCGCGTTGAACTGCTTGCAGAACTCCATGATGTTGACCTGCGCCTGGCCGAGTGCCGGGCCAACCGGAGGTGCGGGAGTCGCCTTGGCCGCTTCAATCTGCAGCTTGACCGATCCTGTGACTTTCTTTGCCATTGTCTTTCTACCTTTCCTTTTACTGCGCTCACCGCGCCCGGGTCTAGGAGTGTTTTCGGCCCGGCGCTACCCTGCGGCGGCGCTGCTGGTTTGTCCTGCTAGCTTAAAATCTTCTCCACCTGGCCGAACTCCAATTCCACGGGAGTCGAGCGGCCAAAGATGGTCACCATGACTTTCAAGGTCTCGCGATCCTCGTTGACCTCGTCCACCACGCCGGTAAAGGTGGCAAACGGACCCTCGGTGATGCGCACGTTCTCGTTCTTTTCGTACTTGATCTTGAGCTTGGGCTTTTCCTTGCTGTCGGCCACGCGATAAACAATCTGCTTGACCTCGGCGTCGGAGAGGGGCGTCGGCTGCTGGCCGGTGCCGACAAAGCCGGTGATGCGCGGCGTGGCCTTGACCATGTGCCAGACCTCGTCGTCCATGTCCATCTCGATCAGCACATAGCCGGGATAGAACATGCTCTCGCGCGTGTACTTCTTGTTGTTGCGGATCTCGGTGACCGTTTCGGTCGGAATCAGCACGCGGCCCATGCGGGCTTCGAGGCCGAAGGCGCGAATGCGCGACTCCAGCGATTCCTTCACCTTGCGCTCAAAGCCCGAGTAGGCGTGGATGATGTACCACTTCATCCGCGGATTGCCCGCGGGCTCTTCCATCCCGGCTTCGGCAGGCGTCGCAGGCGCGCCGATCTCCGGCGTCTCCTCGGTCCCGCTGTTTTCGCTCTTCAGAATATCGTCCATAATTTTTGCGCCTCGCCGCATACAACGGCTACGCGGATCTTTCCGTTAACGCCTGCCGAAGTAGTCGAACACCCAGTTCAGCGATCCGCCCACGATCTTGTCCACCACGCCGAAATATACGCCGAAGATGAACACCGTGATGATGACGACGATGGTGGTCCCCTGCACTTCCTTGCGGGTCGGCGTGGTTACCTTGCGCATCTCGTTGCGCACGTCGCCGTAAAACCCGCTGATCTGTTCGGGAACATGCTTGATGTTCTCGATGATTCCCGTCTGCGCGCTCTCTGCCGTCTTTGCCATTGGAATCCTGCTTTCGCTCCGCGCCTCTCGTCCGGGCGACATGGAAGCACTTCTCTAAACTTTGATGCCATCGTTGAAGGAGTGGCAGGGGCGGAGGGATTCGAACCCCCAAAAACGGTTTTGGAGACCGTCGGTTTACCGTTGAGCCTACGCCCCTAAAACTTGCCGTCCAGGAGCCGCTGTTCCGGTCCCCGGCGTCGGCCGCCGTGGCCTACTTCACTTCGCGATGGGCCGTGTGCTTGCGGCACTTCCGGCAGAACTTGTTGAACTCAAGACGTTCCGTGGTGGTCTTGCGGTTCTTGGTCGTCGAGTAGTTCTTATCCTTGCATTCGGTGCATTGCAACTGAACAATTTCACGAGGCATTGATGCTTCCTTTCGTATGTCCGGCAACGTCTGCCGCCGGGCCTTGTCCGGGTCCGAGCCCGGATATCAGCCGACGATGATCGCCTGCTGAAGTACAGCTTGAAACACCAGAGCTTCGCAGCCGGGTACGCGGCAAATGCCGCCGCTCCGGCTGCGGCGCTCCGTTACAGAATCTCGCTGATGGTGCCGGCGCCAACCGTGCGGCCGCCTTCGCGAATCGCGAAGCGCAGACCCTTTTCCATGGCCACCGGTGTGATCAACTCGATCTCCATCGTCACGTTGTCGCCAGGCATTACCATCTCCACGCCTTCCGGCAACTTCGCCACGCCCGTCACGTCCGTCGTGCGGAAGTAGAACTGCGGACGATAGCCGTTGAAGAACGGAGTGTGACGTCCGCCTTCTTCCTTCGACAACACGTACACTTCGCCCTTGAACTTCGTGTGCGGCGTAATCGAACCCGGCTTCGCCAGCACCATGCCGCGCTCCGCGTCTTCCTTCGCCACGCCGCGCAGCAGCAGGCCGGCGTTGTCGCCCGCCATGCCGGCGTCGAGCTGCTTCTTGAACATCTCGATGCCCGTCACCACCGTCTTGCGCGTGTCGCGGAAGCCCACAATCTCCACTTCCTCGCCCACCTTCACCTGGCCGCGCTCAATACGTCCGGTCACAACCGTGCCGCGTCCGGAGATCGAGAAGATGTCTTCAATCGGCATCAGGAACGGCTGATCAATCGCGCGCGCCGGCAGCGGCACGTTCTTGTCCACCGCCTCCATCAGCTCGTCAATCTGCTTTTCCCACTTCTCTTCGCCGTTCAACGCGCCCAGAGCCGAACCACGAATCACCGGCAGATCGTCGCCCGGGAACTGGTACTTGCTCAGCAGTTCGCGGACTTCCATCTCCACCAGGTCAATCAGCTCGGGATCTTCCACGGCGTCGCACTTGTTCAGGAAGACCACGACGTACGGCACGCCAACCTGGCGCGCCAGCAGCACGTGCTCCTTGGTCTGCGGCATCGGACCGTCGGTCGCCGCAACCACCAGGATGGCGCCGTCCATCTGCGCCGCGCCGGTGATCATGTTCTTGATGTAGTCGGCGTGACCCGGGCAATCCACGTGCGCGTAGTGACGGTTCGCCGTCTCGTACTCCACGTGCGCCGTCGCAATCGTAATGCCGCGCTCGCGCTCTTCCGGAGCGTTGTCAATCGAATCAAACGAACGGAACTTGATGTTCGGGTTGTGCTTCGCCAACACCTTCGTGATCGCCGCCGTCAACGTCGTCTTGCCGTGGTCAATGTGCCCAATCGTGCCAACGTTCACGTGCGGCTTGCTGCGGTCAAATTTCTCTTTCGCCATTGCTTTCGAGCTCCGTCTCTTATATTCGCTGCCAGCCGCCTTGCGGCCCGTGTCCGCCCAGGGGGCGGGCGTTGTGTCCCGCGCAGTTTGCCGCGCGGGACGGTTGAACTTTACTTGCCCTGCTTACCCTGCACCTTGGCCACAATTTCCTCGGCCACCGAGCGCGGCGCTTCTTCGTAACGTGCAAAGTGCATCGAGAAGGTCGCGCGGCCCTGCGTATTCGAACGCATGTTCGTCGCGTAGCCGAACATCTCGGCCAGCGGCACCATGCTCTTGATCACCTGCGAACCGGCGCGATGCTCGATACCCTCGATGCGGCCGCGGCGGCTGTTCAAATCGCCAATGACGGTGCCCATGTACTCTTCCGGCACCACCACTTCCACGTTCATCACCGGCTCCAGCAGCACGGGGCTCGCCTTGCGGGCGGCCTCCTTGAAGGCCATCGAAGCGGCAATCTTGAACGCCAGTTCGTTGGAATCCACTTCGTGATAGCTGCCGTCGTAGAGCGAGGCCTTCACGTCCACCATCGGATAGCCGGCCAACACGCCGCCCTCCATGGCTTCCTTGATGCCCATCTCGATCGGCTTGATGTACTCCTTGGGCACCGAACCGCCCTTGGTGTCATCGCTGAACTCAAAGCCCTTGCCGGTCTCGTTCGGATACAGGCGAATCTTGACGTGTCCGTACTGGCCGCTGCCGCCGGTCTGGCGGATGTACTTGCCTTCGGCCTCGCTGTTCTTGCGCAGGGTCTCGCGGTAAGCCACCTGCGGCTTGCCCACGTTGGCCTGCACGTTGAACTCGCGCATCATGCGGTCCACGATGATTTCCAGATGCAACTCGCCCATGCCGCTGATGATCGTCTGCGAGCTGTCCTCGTCGGTGTGCACGCGGAAGGTCGGATCCTCCTGCGCCAGCTTGTGCAGGGCGACGCCCATCTTTTCCTGGTCCGTCTTGGTCTTCGGCTCCACGGCCACGTGAATCACGGGCTCGGGGAACTCGATCGTCTCCAGCAGCACCGGCTTGTCTTCGTTGCAGATGGTGTCGCCGGTGGTCACGTTCTTCAGCCCCACGCAGGCGCAAATGTCGCCGGCGCGGACTTCCGTGATCTCCTCGCGCTTGTTGGCGTGCATGCGCAGCAGGCGGCCAATGCGCTCGTGCTTCAGGCGGTTGGCGTTGTACGCCATGTCGCCGGTCTTCAGTACGCCGGAGTAGACGCGGATAAACGTCAACTGGCCGACGAACGGGTCGGTCATGATCTTGAATGCCAGCGCGGCAAACGGCTCATCGTCGTTGGCGTGGCGAACTTCTTCCTTGCCGTTGTCCGGATTCTTGCCCACCACCGGAGGAACATCCAGCGGCGACGGCAGGAACTCGACCACTGCGTCGAGCAGCGGCTGCACGCCCTTGTTCTTGAAGGCCGTGCCCAGGATCACCGGGAAAATCTTGATGGCGATTACCGAGCGGCGCAGAGAAGCCTTCAGTTCCTCCACCGAAATCTCATCGCCTTCAATCCACTTCGCCATCAGCGTGTCGCCGTCGTCGTTTTCGACGATGGTTTCCACCATCAGCGCGCGCATCGCGGTCGCCTTCTTCATCAACTCGGCGGGAATCTCCTCCACCTCGTAGTCGGCGCCCATCGTCTCGTCGTGCCAGTAGATGGCCTTCATCGCGAACAGATCCACGCAGCCCTTGAACTTCTCGGCCTGCCCGATCGGCATCTGGATCGGCACGGGCTTGGCGGCCAGGCGCTTGCGGATGGTGTCCACCGCGTGGTCGAAGTCCGCGCCCATCTTGTCCATCTTGTTGATGAAGCAGATGCGCGGCACCGCGTACTTATCGGCCTGGCGCCACACGGTCTCGCTCTGCGGCTCCACGCCATGCACGGCATCAAACACGGCCACCGCGCCATCCAGCACGCGCAGGCTGCGCTCCACCTCGGCCGTAAAGTCCACGTGGCCGGGGGTGTCAATGATGTTGATGGTGATGTCTTTCCACTTGCAGGTGGTCGCGGCGCTGGTGATGGTGATGCCGCGCTCCTGCTCCTGCGCCATCCAGTCCATCGTCGCCGTGCCTTCGTGAACTTCACCGATGCGATGCAGGCGGCCGGTGTAGAAAAGAATGCGCTCGGTCGTCGTCGTCTTGCCGGCATCGATGTGCGCCATGATGCCGATGTTCCTGCAACGCTCTAATGAAACTGTGCGAGCCAAAGCCTCTACCTATCCCTTTATTTCAATGCCGGGCTGTTCAAACTGAATAAGCCCGTGCTGGTTTCTGGTCGTGGGCGCCCTTCTGCAAAGGTCTGCCCCGCCGCATGGAACAATCGCAATCGCAGCAAATCCCGCGGGGGCTAACCCGCGGGAAGTTTCACTTACCAGCGATAATGCGCGAAGGCCTTGTTGGCCTCGGCCATGCGGTGTACGTCTTCCTTTTTCTTCATTGCCGCGCCGCGGCCATTGGCCGCATCCAGCAGCTCGTTGGCCAGCTTGTCCACCATGCCCTTTTCCGAGCGGCTGCGCGAATACGAAATCAGCCAGCGGATGGCCAACGAGGTGCGGCGGTCGGCGTTCACTTCCACCGGAACCTGGTAGTTGGCGCCGCCCACGCGGCGGGTCTTCACTTCCAGCAGCGGCTTGCAATTCTCTACAGCCTTCTTGAACAGCTTCAGGGCCTCGTCGCCGCCCTTGTCTTCCAGCTGCTTCATGGCCTTGTAGAAGATGTTCTGCGCCGTGCTCTTCTTGCCGTCCCACATCAGGTTGTTGACAAACTTGTTGGCCAGCGTCGATCCGTAGATCGGATCCGGCATCGGTTCGCGCTTGGCGACATGCCCTTTTCTTGGCATTGCTGTCTCCTCTTCCCGCCTCTCGGGCGGTACTCCCGGCCGCTCCCCGTGTGGGGCGCCGGGCGGTTATAAAACTGTTAGGCCTTGGGCCGCTTGGCGCCGTACTTGGAACGGCTCTGCCTGCGGTTGGCCACGCCCACCGAATCCAGCGTGCCGCGAATTACGTGATAGCGGACACCGGGAAGATCCTTTACGCGGCCACCGCGGATCAGCACAATCGAGTGCTCCTGCAGGTTGTGGCCAACGCCGGGGATGTAGGTGGTCACTTCGATGCCGTTCGTCAAACGGACGCGCGCAACCTTGCGCAGCGCCGAGTTCGGTTTCTTCGGCGTCTGGGTGTAGACGCGGGTGCAGACTCCACGCTTTTGCGGGCAGGCCTGCAGCGCAGGACTCGCCGTCTTGTAGCGCGGCGCCTTGCGCCCCTTACGCACCAGCTGATTAAACGTAGGCACTCTTTGTTGCTCCTTGTCTTTACAGGCGCACGATGGCGCTCTGCCGGCCGCTGCCGCACGCTGTTTTCCGCGCGCATCCCGCAGCCGAATCCCGGCTGCGCATACCGCGCGCCACCGGTCCAACCCAGCCGCTCACGCGACCGTCCATGCTTGATTCCGCGCAGCCCGGCCATACAACCGCCCAGACTTTGCGTGTTTCCTGTGATAGAGGCAGCGACGGTGACGCTTGAATCCCCGCTTGCGCCCCGCCCATGTTGGGCAGGGTACTCCGCTGGGAGCATTCCGTTTCGCAACCTGAACCTGCATACCCCGTTGCAAAGCGCCACGGGCAGCGCAGATCCGTTTCAGCGAGGGAGCCCGAACCACAACCGCCGTGAAGCGGTCCCGGGCTGGTCGTACCTTACAGCTCGACTCAAAAACACACAGACAAGCCTTGCGTACTCGCAGAACCCTTTGATAATAGCAACAGCCGGCAAGCCCGGTCAACGGCTGGAAGACACTTTTTCCCGGTCATTTTGCGCGGAACGGCGGCAACTCCAACCCCTGGGGCAGCGCCACGCCGTATTTGTCGTGTAACAAGTGCATGCAGTTGCTCGTCTGGAGGATCGTCCATTCCTCGCCGATGGGCACGGCGTATTCGTAGCCAGCCTGGCAGTGCGGCATCGCCTCCTGGTAGCGCCCCATCCTCGCCAGCATCACCCCGTAGGAGAGCTGCGCCGTCGGTGAATCCGGAGCTATCTCCAATGCCTGCTGCGCGTTAGCCAGCGCGGCTTCGTTGTCGTCATGCTTCAACGCAAGGCCTGACCGGAGAGCATAGGTGAGCGCCGCCATCAGATGTGTGTCAAAGGTGCCCTCGTAGACCAGCATGGCGCTGCCGCCGAGTTTGGCCTTCGGTTTGACATTACCAAAAGCCTCCAGACCCATGTGCCTCTTGCCATCCAACAGAATCCGCGTCCCGCTGATGAAGACAATTCCCTGCATGACGGCCGGGGTGTTGTTGTTGTACAAGGTCCCAAACTCCCCGCAGGATGGGACATAGGCCGATGGAGGCATCCAAGAATCGCCGTTCACCCAGCAGGGCACCCCGGGGTGCTGTTTCATGTATTCCGCCACCTGCACATAGCCTTGCCCCTCATCCGTCAAGGGCAGAATGTGGTAGAGATTGCCCGGTCCACCCCATGCTTCATTCGCATAGCTGAGATAGTTGGGATAGCAGGCCAGCGAGCTGCCCAGGTGCGCCAGCAGCGCCAGCCCCAGCACGATCTCCACCCAGCGCCGCCGCCGGGCCACTCCCAGAACGCCCACGGACGCCACCAGAAACAGCAGCGGAAGAATCGGCAATAGATGCCGTATCCCACTGATTCTACGAATCATAAGACTCGCCGCCAGGTACAACAGCGCGGGCACCAGAAAAAACAGAAGGGAGCGCATCCGCTCCGTTCCCGCGTGCTCCACCCAAAGGCCGCGCAGCCCATAGAACCCAATCGCGAAAATCGCCAGGCTCCCCAGCGTCAGCTTAACCACCAACACCAGGGGAAAGAAGTACCAGGGCGCGTACCGCATATGCTCGCCCAAAACGACGGTGCGCATGTGGAAGGAGTTGACCAGACCATGCACCTCCACCAGTCCGTCCAGGTAGGCCTGCGGCAGCAGGTGCGCCGCGCGGAAGCCTCGCATCACCAGCACATCGGGCGACTTCATCTGCGCCAGATCCTGCGCGCTGAGGGAGTCCGACGCGCGCCGCTCAGCCTGGGAGTAGCGCATTCCGTAACCCATCCAGATGATGAGCGCGGCCAGAACGGCCATGGCGGCCACTCCGCCCAAATTGCGCAGCAGGCGGCGCGGGCGGTTGGCGGGGGCAAGCATGGCTTCCATTACGGCCAGCAGCGGCAGCATCACCACCAGCACCCCGGCGGAGTGCTTGCTGAGTAGAGCCAGCCCCAAGCAAAGCCCCGCGGCCAGCAGGCGCAGAGGCGAGGGCGCGGCCGCCCACTGGTGAAATGCAAAGATCGTCAGAAGAAGAAAGAGAGTGATGGCCACATCGTTGAGGACCAGCGGCCCATGGGCCAGCAGATTCGGCTCAAAGGCCACCAGAAGGGCGGCCAACGCTGCCTCCACGGGACCAAACAGGCGGAAGCCCACCCACCAGACGGCGACCAGCAACCCCAGGGCAAACAAACTGACCGCAGCCCGCGCGCGCAGCAGCATCGGCCACCAGCCAGTGCGGGCATACATCCATTGCACCGCCTGATCCGCCTCCTCCTGGCTATCCGCCTTGACCACACAGTTGGAGGCGTCATTGGCCAGTCCTGCACCGGCGGCGGCCACCATCTTGGCCAGCGGAGGATGCTCACGGCCAAAAGCGTAGTCTCCGCAGGCCAGGGCGCGCATGCCCGCGTACAGGTGCGTGGACTCGTCAGCCTCCTGCGACATCTGCCGGACACTGAAGGCCATCTGAAGGGCCATCAGCAGGCAGAGCACGGCCGGCACCAGCCACTGCAGGTGTGCGTGTTTACGGAAGAATTCCTCAATACGGGAGATCATGAGGCCATCGCTACTTTGTTATGGAATGCACATTCAGAGTACCGCACCCGGCACTCTGGAAAAAGCCCGCCGCCTTACCGCATCACGCTCATCACCACGCCGCCCAGCACCACCAGCGCGCCGCCGGCCACGACCGGGCGGCCCGGCGTCTCATGGAAGAAGAGAATGGCCGTGGCCTGCGCCACCAGGAAGAAGATGACGATGTAGATGCCCATCAGCCGGCTGAAGTCCAGGCTCGTCAGGTTCACCATCAACCCGTAGACCACCAGCGTGACTCCCCCGGCCAGCAGAAGCCATCCGGCGCGGCGGCCCAGCCCGGCGCGGATCAGGGCATCGCCACCCACCTCGAGCGCGGCGGCAAGAACCAGCAGAAAGAAAATACGCAGGGTCATCGGGCCTCCTGAAAAGTTCTCTTCTTCGTATACCAAGAATCTCTGTTTACCAATTACCAATGTTCTCTGTTTACCAATGTTCTCTTCTGCCAAGGCCGTGTCGCGCCTGGTCGAGAGTGACGATTCGCGGTTTGCGAGATAACAAGTACCGCCCGCGCCGCGTCATTGCAAAACAACTAGCTGGCGCCTTCGCCCAGGGCCGCCACCGCGTCGTGGCGAGTGCGTTCGAGCGCCTGCTGCATCTGGGCAAAGAGCTCCTTCGACTGCTCGTCGGTGGCATCCATCGGCACCGTGATGGGCGTGGCCCAGCGCACATGAACCCTGGAAAATGGCCGCGGAATCATCATCCGGTCCCACGAGCGCAAAATCCACGGACGCTGGCAGGCCAGATAGAAGCAGAGGATGGGCGCTCCGGTGCGGCGGGCCAGCGCGATGGGGCCGGGCTTGGCCACGTAGATGGGGCCGCGCGGACCATCAATGGTGAAGGCCGCGATGTGTCCTTCGTCGAGCGTGCGCTGCATGCCGAGCAGGGCCGCGGAGCCTCCGCGTGAGCTCGACCCGCGCACGGCCAAAAAGCCAAAGCTCTCGATGATGCGCGCAATGTATTCGCCATCGTAGCTGAGGCTGGTCATCACCGCGATGCCCTGTCCGTGGAAGTACCACGTCGCTGGAATCACCGAGCGGTGCCAGAAGGCTCCAATGCAGAAGGGCGGCGGGAGCTCTCCGGCGGGCTTGCCACCCGGCTCGCAGCTCTCTTCATAACGCAGGGTGCGGCCGATGATGGCGATGAGCAGGTGTCCGATGGTGGCGATGAGCCAGAGCGTGAGGCGCTGCTTGAAGCTGAAGCGCTGCGCTGGTTTCGACTCAGGCGTGACCTTTGGCGCAGTCGCAACCTCGGGCTCGGTCTGCAACTCGGCGTCGGGTTGGGGCGGGTTGCTCACGGGATAAAGGATTCTACCGCGGGTTCTGCTGGCGGGCGGCCTGCCAGGCGCGGGCGGCCCGCAGGCGGCTGCCAATGGGCGGATGCGAGTGGAAGAGCCATACCACCGGGCGCGAGGGCTCCTGCTCGCTCAGGTTCTGCGCCGCCAGCTTTTCCAGGGCGCTGCAAAACGGTTCCACCGTTCCCAGGGACTTCCATGCGTAGACGTCGGCGCGGCTCTCGTTGAAGCGTGAGTAGGCGTTCATCACCGGCACCATGGCCACGCTGACCGCGGTCGCCACCAGGATCATCAGCGGCAGGTTGGCAAAGTCAATCTGCGCCAGCGGATGCTGCCAGTCGAACTCTGCCCAGCGAATGGCCAGCTTTACGCACCAGAAGCCGAAAAACGCCACCGCTCCCTGGAAGCAGATGGCCTTGAGAAGATGATGGCTGGAGTGATGGCCGACCTCGTGCGCCAGAATGGCTTCAATCTCATCCGGCGTGCAGGTGGCTAAAAGCGTGTCACTTAGGACGATGCGGCGGGTTTTGCCCAGTCCGATGAGGGCGGCGTTGGCCTTGCGGGTGCGGTCGCTGAGCGTCCACTCGTAGACGCCGCGAATCCTGGCGCCGGCCTTTTCGCCCATGCGGGTCAGCCGCGCGGTAAGGTCAGCGTCATCCAGGGCGCGGAAGCGGAAGAAGATGGGGAAAAACACCACCGGGGCGACATGCGCCACCACCACGGTCAACAGCATGAACAGCAGCCAGCCCGCCACCCACCACCAGTGCGGCATCCAGCGGATGAGCAGATACACCACCTGCACCAGCGCCTGGCTGACCACAAACACCAGCAGAAAACCCTTCGCCTGATCCCACATCCAGCCGCGAAGTCTTTGACGGCTAAGGTGATAGCGGTGCTCCACCAGGAACAGAGCGTAGTCAACGCCGAGGCTGACCACACGGGTCAGCAGCAGAAGGATGGTGGTGTAGATGAAGAGCGCGAGGGCGGGCCGGTCTCCGGCCAGGTGGATTTGAGGAGAAGGTCCATGTTCAAGATTCGCGTGGCGTCTGCGTTTTTGGCGGTCGGGTTATTCATCGGCTGCAATTTGCAGCCCAAAGAGCGTCCGGCGGTCGCCCGTTGCGCCCCCGCCCGCCCCCATGACCCTTGATGACGCTCGCGCATTTTTCCTTGCGGTCAATCCGCTGTCCTCCGTGGGCATGGTGAAAGCCGTCATGGCCGACCACTCGCTAGTGGCCGTCGACGACTGCCGCCGTCGGTCACCATCGACGACGCGGTTTCCATCCTGGAACCACCAAGGATTACCCGCTGGTCGCCAACGGATACGTCGATCGGATCGAAGGCCCGTATGCCATCGTCAAGTACGAGGGCGCCAAACAGTTGCCCGTGGCGGGCGATTTCGTGGTGCGTCTGCCGGCGTTGCCGCGCGTTCTGCGCGGGTTGAGCGATACCGGCGCGCCCGTCGTCCGCCCCGGCAGCGGCGGGAACTGCCTGTGCCGGCAGCCCCCGCGGTGACGCCTGCCACCGCCCCGGACTCGGCCGCCCCGCCCCGGGTGCCCCCGCAGCCCCTGCTCCGCCATGCCCGCCGTCCTCGCCCCGCCGGAAGATCAATCTAACGAG
>CAVRDQ010000160.1:0-5242 GCA_963719655.1 uncultured Acidobacteriota bacterium
CGCGAAGGAATGGATCGCTCTGCTGCCCGGCAGCCGCCGCAAAGAGCTGCGCCTGAACCTGGCGGCCATCGTCGGCGCCGCCCGTCGCCTGGGCACGGAGTTCGAGTACGTGATGCCGGTGGCCAGTACGCTGGATGCGGGCTGGGTGCACGAGCAAATTTCCCTCTGTGGCGGGGATATCAAAATTCATCTTTGCGACGACGCCCGCGCCGCGCTGCTGCACTCCCGCGTGGGCGTGGTGGCCAGCGGCACGGCCACCGTGGAGGCCGCGTTGATCGGCACGCCCTTTGTCATGGTCTATCGCCTGGCGGGGCTGACCTGGATGCTGGGCCGCCACTTGGTCAGGCTGCCGCACTACGGCATGGTCAACCTTGTGGCTGGCCGTCGCGTGGTGCCGGAGCTGATCCAGGAGGGCTTTACCCCGGAGACCGTGGAGCGCGAGGTGCGCCGCCTGCTGCCCGAGGGCGAGGCGCGCAGCCAGATGCTCATGGCTCTCGATGAGGTAAGGCAGAAGCTCCGCGGGGAGATCGAATCCTCGCCAACCGGGAGAACCACTGCTATTCGGGCCATGGAGGCGGAGTCGGGTAACGCGCCAACGGATGGCGCTGCCGGCCGCGGGCGCTTGGCTACAGCCGAGTCGGATAACGCGGCTTCGCCGCTGCCGGCCGCAGGCGCACAGGCGGGTAACGCGGCTTTGCCGCTGCCGGCCGCAGGCGCCACAGCTATTCGGGCCGCGGAGGCGGTATTGCGCGTTGCGGAAAGCGCTCCCGGGGCGAGAGAATGAAGCCGCAGCGGGAATCCCCTGGCCTCGGCTTCGGTAGGATCATTCGGTAGGCTTTTTTCTGGCTTCCGGCAGGAGTAATCATTTGACGCGATTGGCTGGGCGGGGCGCGCTTCGGGTTCTACTGGTGCTGGCTGCCGTTGCCCTGCTCACTCCGGCCATGCACGCCGCGGAAAAACCCCGCCTGCGCGCCACCGACTACACGATTGACGCCCGCCTCTCACCGCAGACTCGCCGACTTGCCGCCCGGGTCGCCGTGCATTTCGTCGCCCTCGACGACATCAGCGTCGCCACCTTTGAGTTGCACAACGCCCTGCGCGTCAGCCAGGTGACGGACGAAGGTGGCCACATGCTGGCCTGCGAACGCGTCACTCGGGATTCCACCATCCGCGTCCCCTTGCCCAACGGACTTTTCAAGGGGCAGGAGGCGACGCTCATCTTCGATTACGAGGGGATGATCGGCTCCGCCGATGACAGTCCCGTGCCGGGCCTTCGGCTGGCCTATGTGGGAGATCCCATCAGCTACCTGCTGTATTCGGCGCGCTGGTTCCCCCTCACCAACTACGGCATTGACCGCTTCACTGCGCGCATGAACATCACCGCGCCGTACGGCTACACGGTCATCAGCAGCGGAGACGACGCCAGGCAGGCAGCAAAGTCCTCCGGCCACGGCGACCAGCAGAGCACCACATTCCACTTCGAGTGGACGAAGCCGAGCTTTCCCGGCACGGTCATCGCGGGCAAATTCACTGAGACCAAGATCACCGAGGGCGGCCTTAGCGTCGGCGTCTACTTCTTGCCGGATAAGGCCGAATTCGCCGAAGCCTACGGTGAAACTGCCGCGCGGGAGATGAGCTACTTCACCACCATCTACGGCGCGCCGCTCAGCACGAATCTAAAGCTGGTGGAGTTGCCCGACGAGACGCTCGCCAGCGCCTGGGCTCCGGAGGTGGTGGCCATCTCGGCGCGCAACATTCGCGCCCGGGTCAACTACCGGCTGCTGTCGAACGCCGTGGCACACCAGTGGTTCGGCACCATCGTCAGCCCGGCGCGCCGCAGCGACTGGTGGATTGAAGAAGGCGGCGCACGTTACAGCGAGGCCCGCTACATTGAATACGCCGCCGGAGAGGCCGGTGCGCAGGAGGCGGTCAGGGACCTGGCGGTGGGCGCGCTGGCCTATGAGAGCCTGCCGCTCGGGCAGATTGGCACCCTGGACACCTTCGACCCGGTCTTCCAGGCCATGGCCAATGATAAAGGCGGCATGGTCTACCACATGCTGCGCTGGGTGATGGGCGACGCGCGCTTTGATAAGACGATGCGCACGTTGTTTACGCGCTACGCGGGCAACGGCGTCGGCCTGAAGGAGCTGCAGAAGGTCGCCGAGGAGGTCGAGGGTGACTCGCTGACATGGTTCTTCTCCGAGTGGCTGGATTCCACCGGCGCGCCGGAGTTCAAGAACAAGTACACGGTATATCGCATCAAGGGCGGCTTCCGTATCGTCGGACAGCTTCGCCAGGACCTCGACCTCTTCCGCATGCCGGTGGAGTTGCGTATTGAAACCGACGGCAAGAGCGAAGAGAAGACCATTGACGTCACTGGCACAGCCAGCGGCTACGTGGTGGAGACCTTCGGCAAGCCGCGCAAAATCACCATTGATCCCGACAACCGGTTGCTGCGCAACTCCCCGGAGCTGCGCCTGCGCTCGGCCATTATGCGCGGCCAGCAATTTGTGCAGCAGGGCGCACTGGGCGACGCAATCCACGAGTTCCAGCACGCCATTGAGTTGAACGCCAACAGTTCGCTGGCCCACTACCGCCTGGCCGAGGTCTACTACATGCAGCACAACCTGCAGGCGGCGGCCAACGCTTATCGCGACGCGCTGGATGGCGATGGTGAGCCGCGCTGGACCGAGGTGTGGGCCCACATCCAGCTCGGCAAAATCTTCGACCTCACCGGCCAGCGGGACCGCGCCATCGGCGAATATCGCCAGGCCGTGCAGACCAACGACAGCACCCAGGGTGCGCTGGACGAAGCTCGCCGCTACCTGGCATCACCCTATCAGCGCGACGAGAATTGACCTGTTCGTTCTTGCGTAAGCTCTTTCACGCAAAACGAAAACCGCGCTCGAGGGCGCGGCTTCTTATTGCTCTCGAAAAAGCTATTTCGCTGGGCTGTCGCTGGTGACCACATAGCTCTTTGCCATGCGCGAGGCCAGTTGCTTGGCCACCTCCAGCGCCCTGGGACTGGTGTAGGCCGAACAGTGCACCTCGGCGCGGTCCCCGTCAAAGTACAGGCCCACAATGGATTCGGCCTTGGTCGCCGTATCCGTCAGATCGAGGGTATGGCAGTTGCTGATGATCACCGTGCCGGGCAGGCAGATGCGGTCGAGCAGGCAGAACATCTCCAGCTTGCTCTCGAACTCATCCGGACCGGTCTCCATCACGATGCGGGCGCGGCGGGCGGCGCCTTCCAGGCTGGTGGCGCATTCGATGCGGGCAAAGGCTTCGTCGGCCTCCTGGCGGCTCAGTTGACCATTGGCGGCGGCCGTATCCAGAAAGAGACGAATCTCGGCCGTTGCGCGCTCCAGCGAAGTCGGGATCAGGTCTTCCAGCACCACGCGGTAGCCGGCCATGGCGGCGCGGCGGGCCAGTTCGCGGCCCACGCGGCCGGCTCCGATGACGGCCACGGTGTCGTCATTGCGCAGATCGTTACTTCGCAGATCGTTATTTCGCAGATCGTCCGTGCGCGCCGCGGCGTTGCTTTCCCGACCAGCGGACATGGCTACTTTTCCAGGGTTTCGACCAGCTTGAGGTAGTTGGGATCGGAGTTGCGCATGTACTCGGCCAGCTTGTGGCGCTCCTCGGGAGTAATGAACGCGCTGCTGGAAACGATGCGGCGCAGGGTGGCCGCGATGTCGTCCACGTAATTCATCAACCGGATCAGTTCTCCGCTGGATGCCATGATGTCTTCTCCTTGGGTGTTGCACTTACCGCTGCCGCCACGCTACGCGCGCAAAATTTCCGCCAGCTCAAGTCATTGTCAGGGCCAGCGGGGTGGAGTGTCAAAAGCCAGCGCGGGCCGAGCCGCTCTGCGTAGGGCAAGGTGATGTTCAGGCGGCAAAGTCCTCGCCATCGCCGCCCCAGCCAGGATGCGAGCTGCGGTCGGTGACCTCGGCCAGGGCCGCCAGCTTCTGCGCCAACTCCGGCAGCAGCGCCCCCGCGGCATAACGCCACGCCCAGTTGCCATCGCTGACCGAGGGCACGTTCATGCGCGCCTCCTGCCCCAGGCCCAACACATCCTGCAGGGGCACCACGCAGAGATTTGCCGTGGAACCCTCGGCGAGGCGGATCATCGCCCAGTGCGGGCCATCGGCGGCCTCGCCCAGCAGGGCTGCGGACGCGTGGCGCTCGTACTCCGTGCGATGCTGCCACCAGCCCAGGGTCGTGTCATTGTCATGCGTGCCGGTGTAGACCACGGTGTTGCGGTCGTAGCACTGCGGCAGGTAAACGTGCGCGCCGGGGTCTCCAAAGGCGAATTGCAGAATGCGCATGCCGGGCATACGCCAGCGCTCGCGCAGGGCGGTCACATCCGGAGTGATGACGCCAAGGTCTTCGGCGATGAAAGGCAGCGCGCCCAGGCGCTCGTGAAGCACGCGGAAGAGGTCTTCGCCGGGGCCATCCTCCCAGCGGCCGTGCACCGCCGTGGGCTCGCTGTTGGGAATGGCCCAGCACTGCTGGAAGCCGCGGAAGTGGTCGAGGCGAATGATGTCGCAGTGCGCCAGAGCCCAGCTCATGCGGCGCACCCACCACTCGTAACCGCGCTCGCGCAGCACATCCCAGCGGTACAGGGGATTACCCCAGCGCTGCCCGGTCACGCTGAAGGCGTCGGGCGGCACGCCGGCCACGGCCTCCGGCTGCAGACTCTGCATGTCAATGCGGAAGTCGCCGGGATTGGTCCACACATCGGCCGAATCGAAGCTGACGAAGATGGCCACGTCGCCGACGACGCGCACATCGCGCCGTGCGCAATAGGCGTGCAGGGCGCGCCACTGCTCAAAGAATGCAAACTGCAAAAAACGTGCGCGATCCAACTGGCCTGCGAGCTGGGTGCGCAGTGCGGCCAGCGTGGCCGCGTCGCGGCGAGCCTCGGCCTCCGGCCAGGTGTTCCAGCTCTGCAAGCCGTGGCGCTCGCGCAAGGCCTCAAACAGGACGTAATCCTCCAGCCACCAGTGGTTCTCCGCGACAAAGCGGTCAAAGCGCGCGCGGGCATTGCCCTGCGCATTGGCCAGGAACCACGCCGCGCCCTCATCCAGCAATGGAAGTTTTTCGCGCGCCACACGGGGATAGTCCACCGGGCCGCCGGGGCGATTGATGGTCGCCACTTTTTCACGGGAGATCATGCCGCGCTCGGCCAGCCGTTCCAGGCTGATCAGCAGCGGATTGCCGGCAAAGGCCGAGGTGG
>CAVRDQ010000161.1:0-3167 GCA_963719655.1 uncultured Acidobacteriota bacterium
GGGCGGCAAGAACCTGATGGGCCACTACGAAGTGGACGACGAAGGCGTGCCGGCCCAGCGCGTGGTCGTGGTGGAGAAGGGCATCCTGGTCAACTACCTGTTGGGACGCACACCGATCCGCGACTTTGCGGCCTCCAATGGCCACGGCCGGGCAAGCCTTCCGCTCAGTTGGACCGGTCCGGGACTGGGCAACCTGGTGGTGACGGCCACGAACGGCGTGCCCGTGGCGGAGCTGAAACAGAAGCTCATCGCCATGTGCAAGGAGCGCGGCCTCGACTACGGCTACCGCGTGGAGACCATGGGCGGAGCGCGGCTTCCGCGCCTGCTCTACCGCGTGTATGTCAGTGACGGACACGAGGAACTGGTGCGCGGCGCGCTGTTTGGCGACCTCGACCAGCGTTCCATGCGCACCGCCCTGGTGGCGGCCGGCAACGACGTGTGGGTGGAAAACGAGATCCTGCCCATGCCGCGCAGCATCGTCTCACCCTCCATTCTGTTTGACGACCTGGAGCTGAAGCGGCAGACCATCGGCAAGGAGAAGCTGCCGGAGTATCCTCCGCCGTCGGCGAACTAGCCTCACGCTGAAATCTTGCAAAGCCTCGCGGCCATTCCGGCGCGGGGCTTTTGTTTTGCCCGCCGAACCAACCCTCTCCACCACCGGGCTGCAATCACCCCGGGCTACAATGGTTGGATGGGCATCCCGCAAAAGGAAACCGCACAGGCGTCACCCGCGTCGCTGGTGGTGCCGGAGAGTTTTGACCAGCTGCGCGTGGTACTGGTGCGTCCGCGCAACCCTTTGAACATTGGCGCCGCCGCACGGGCGATGAGCAACTTCGGCTTTACGCATCTGCGGTTGGTCGAGCCCTGGGAGCCCTCGTTTGAAGGCGCGCGCTCGGCCGTGGGCGCCGCCGAACTGCTGCAACAGGCTACGATCTACACCTCGGTGGCCGGGGCCGTCGCCGACTGTCACCTGGTGGTGGGAACCTCCGCCGTGGGCGAGCGCGACCTGGAGCAGCCGCTGCAGACCATTGCCAAGGTGGCCGTGCGCGTGCGCCGCGCGCTGGCGGCCGGCCCGGTGGCCGTGCTCTTCGGCTCGGAAAAAAGCGGACTGAACAAGCAGGACCTCGACCACTGCCACGTGCTGGCGAAGATTCCCACGCGTGACGCGCACATCTCGATGAACCTTGGGCAGGCGGTCTCCATCTGCATGTACGAGCTGGCGCGCACCGAAGCTCGCACGGTGGTTGCAGCCAAAGCGAAGCCGGCCACGGGCGAAGAGGTGGAGCGCATCACCAGCGTTTTGTTTGAGGCTCTACAGGTGAGCGGCCATGTGCCGGAGATGGCCGAGGGCGTAACGATGGAAAAGACTCGCCGCCTGGTGCGCCGCCTGCAAGCCAATGAGAAGGACGCGACGGCCTTGCTGGGCATGTTGCGCAAAATCCTGTGGAAGCTGAAGCATCCCGCAAAAACCAGTTGAGATTGGTCGCCCGCGTTTCCCGCTTGAAAGCCACAGCCCCGCTGACGGACACTGAAAGCATGAACGCCGTCGCCATCATCCCCGCCCGCATCGCCTCCACCCGTTTGCCCCGAAAGCCCCTGCGCCAGATTCTTGGCAAGCCGATGATCCAGCGCGTGTACGAGGCAGCGAAGGCCTGCCGCGGATTGAGCCAGGTCATCGTCGCCACCGACAGCGAGGAGATTCTCGCCTTGTGCCGCCAGAATGGCTGGGAGGCGCGGCTGACCAGCCCGGAGTGCCGCAGCGGCACCGACCGCGTCTATGAGGTCTCGCAGCAGGTGAAGGCCGATCTGTATGTGAACGTGCAGGGCGACGAACCGCTGGCCAGGCCTGAGCACCTGGACGTCCTGCTGGGCGTGATGAAGCCGGGCGTGGAGGTAGGCACCATCTACACCGCCTGCGGCGCCGAAGACGTGGCCAATCCCAACGCGGTAAAGGTGGTGTGCGCCCTCGACGGACGGGCGCTGTATTTCTCGCGCGCGACGATTCCCTTTGACCGCGACCGCACGGGCACCGTTGGCTATCACAAGCATCTGGGCTTTTACGCCTACACGCCGCAGGCACTGGCCGCGTTTTGCCAATGGCCGGAAAGTGAACTGGAGCGCAGCGAGCGACTGGAGCAGCTTCGTTTTCTCGATCACGGCATCGCCATCCACGCCGCCGGGACTCCCTTTGACACCGTGGGCGTTGACACCGAGGATGACCTGCGCAAGGTGGAGGCCATTCTTGCGGCCGAGGGGCGGGCATAACAGCCAAACGCTCTCCGGCTACTGAACAACCACGCGAAGCTGCTCGGCCTGGCTGTGTCCGGCCCCGTCGTCGGCGCGCAGAGTGTAGGTGGTGGTCTTCTTCGGATGCACTTCCACGCAGCGGCTGAGCGAGGGCCACACTTCGCCGATGGGCGGATCGAAGGTCACACTTTTCGCGTTCACCACGCCGTAGCAGATATTAATTTTGCCGCCCGCGGCGACCCTTGGCGGATCGGCGTACAGCGCGGTGATCTTCAACTCTTCGCCGCCATTGAGGGTCACGTCCTGGCGGGCGCGCTCCACGGCCTGCGCCTGGGCGGCACGCTGACGCTGCACATTTTCATTCCAGCGGGAATAGAAAATCCAGGCGGCATATAAAGCGGCCACCATCACCAGAATGGGCATCAGGAGCACCAGCCGGCGCCCCAGGGACCTTTCTTCATCGTTCATCGCGCTGCCCCGTGGAAGTGGGTATGACTGCGGCGGACGTGGAGGATGTCGCCAGCGGCCAGCATAACCCAGCGACCCTACGGAAAAGCAAGTTTTTCGCGCCAACCGGCGTGCCGGCCGGTGGCGAAATAAAATCCACATATCCCACTGGCGCAACCGCGCCTGAGCCCGTAAAGTATGGCCAAGGAGCAAAGTGAATGAGCACTGAACACGAGATGGAAGAGTTGCAGGAAGCCGCCGAAGCCGGCCAACACTCTCACCTGGCGGGGGTCAGCCTGACCATGTCCATTCTGGCCGTGCTGGTGGCCGTGGCCGCCCTGCTGAGCCATCGCTCGCACACCGAAGAGGTGCTGCTGCAGGACAAGGCCACCGACACATGGAACTATTACCAGGCGAAGAACATCCGCGCCCACACCACCGAGCAGTTGGACGAACTGCTGAAGGTGGTTCAG